>NZ_RQET01000013.1 GCF_004769195.1 Leptospira fletcheri | reverse complement strand
AACAATCAATTCGCAGTTATACTGTTTCTAAGAACGCAACAAAAGCCGAAGAGAAATCTTCGGCTTTTTTGTTTTGAAGGGAGGAAGGGATTTAAGCTGCTCAAGACTTTCGCTTTTGGATAGCAGTCTGTCATTGAAGGGACACCATGACACCCTGGTTATTTCCGCTACTTATAAGGCTAGGTCCTAGACAAGTTATACGAGCATTTTCTACTGACCGAATGCTAAGTAAAAGGTTTCTTTTAATAGATTTCCGTGATTTTGTTTCCAATCGTTGTTAAATTTGTCCCATCCCGAGAGTATGCTTAACTCGATATATTTTCAAATGGAAGATTTGAATTGATGCAAATTATGTCAAATTTATGATTTGTATAGTGAATGGACCTATACATTGAATTTTCTAATTTGAAATTGGAATCTCGAAGGCCGTATAAGATTAAATGAAGACAATACAAGAACTTTGCAAAATAAAGAAGAATATTATTACAGATACAAATCGAAGCTATGCACTAAATTTAACTGACTTAGTGAACGGTAAAATTGATCCGGAAGAGTTTTTCTCAGAGAATTATATAACGCAGGGCATGGAGACTTTGATTCGAATTGCCTTTGATAGGTTTGAGCGAAAATCGGAAACCGCGGTTGTGAAGCTTACTCAAGCCATGGGTGGCGGGAAGACGCATAACATGGTTGTTGTTGGGCTGCTTGCAAAGTATCCAAAATGTAGAGAAGTTCTGAGCCCAAAGCTAACTATTAAGAATAAACAACCGGTTCGCGTACTTTCATTTTCAGGGCGAGAAAGTGATATACCCTATGGGATATGGGGAGAGTTAGCAAGACAGCTTGGTAAACTCGAAGAATTTAAAGACTATTATAATCCCATATTCAAGGCACCAGGGGAAACTGCTTGGATCAGGCTATTGCAGAGTGATGAGCCGATTGTGATTTTATTAGATGAGCTGCCTCCATATTTGGAAAATGCGGCTAGTCAGAAAGTTGGAAACTCGGATTTGGGTGTGGTTACAACAACTGCGCTTTCGAACCTATTCATTGCTGTTACAAAGAAAGAACTTTCAAATGTACTGATTATTATCTCTGATTTGACTGCTACCTATCAAGGAGGGAGCGGCAGAATTTCTGATGCGTTGAGGAATCTTGAGAATGAGACTAATAGAACGTCTATTCCCCTCTCTCCTGTAAAATTAAATTCGGATGAGATTTACTCCATTTTAAGAAAAAAATTATTCGACCAAGTTCCAAATCAAGATGAGATACAAGAAATTACGCAGGTATTCGGTAAGGAAGTACAAAAAGCGAAAGCCATGGAGTTAACGATTACTTCTCCAGTTGAATTTGAAAAGCACATAAAGGAAACCTATCCATTCCATCCTTCTGTAAAAGATATTTATGCTAGATTCAGGGATAATCCTGGATTTCAGCAAACTCGAGGATTGATTCGTTTAATCCGTGCTCAGGTTGCCTTCGTTTTCTCGGAACATTATACCGGCGAGAATATTTACTTACTTGGTCCTCAACACTTTGATTTCAATGATCAGGCGACGTATAATGTGATCAGCGAGATTAATCCGACTTTAGTAAATGCCATAAGTCACGATATTGCTTCTGGAGGAAATGCAATTGCTGAGACTTTAGACAAAGATAGAAAGGATTCGAATGAGATCCATCAGTCAGCCGTCAAAGTGATATATTTTTCTTCTTTAGCTATGGTCCCGAATGGAATTAAGGGATTATCCGAATCTGAACTAGTTATGGCTCTAGTTGCACCTGGTCGTTTGATTTCTGATTTGAACCAGAATATATTACCATCCATTCGGAGTAATTGCTGGTATTTACATAATGATCGTGAAGGGAAGTATGTTTTTCGAGAAACTCAAAATATAGTCGCAAAAATCAATACTCTTACCCAATCATATGATGCAGGAACAACCGGTAGGGAAATTCAAAATCAATTGAAGGAAATATTTGAACCGGAAAAGAAAGATATTTATCAAAAAGTGAGCATTTTTGATGGGTATTTAAATTTGCATATTTCTCATGATACGGTAACTCTGATCATTAATCGTCCGAATGAAGTTGTTCCAAGTAATGAAGAACAAACTAATTTTTACGAAAACCAGACCTTTAAAAATCGTGTTTTGTTTCTTACCGGGGAAAGATCGGGGATGGAAGCTTTAAATCGTTCTGCTCGTAATATAAAAGCTGCCACACAAGTGATTAAAGAATTGCAATCTGAAAAAATCCCTGAGTCCGATTTGCAGTTTGTAGAAGCAAAAAAACTCTTAGATACTTATCGAAATAATTTCTATAGTGCTACTCGCGAAACGTTCACGCGATTGGCTTATCCGACGAAAGATAGATTATATGAGACTGATATCTCTATGATTTTTGAGGCGAATTTATTTAAAGCAGAGGAGCAAATTCGCAAGACTTTGATAGAAAAACAAAAATTCATCGAACAACCCGGTACCGAATCTATAACCTTTAAGAATAAGTGCGAGGCAAGATTGTTTGGGGGATCCCAAGAGATTGAATGGTCAGAAATAAAGAAGCGTGCCGCTATGCTCTCCGAATGGCAATGGCATTATGCAAATGCATTAGATGTGTTAAAGGATAAAATGCTTCGTCAAGGGATATGGCGAGAAAATGGCAAATTTATAAATAAAGGACCGTTTCCACCTCCTGAAACCTCCGTTACATGGAGCGAGATCCAAAGAGATGATTTCACAGGAGAGGTGACTTTGCGTTTACAGCCTTTGAATGGAGATAAAATCTATTATGATTATCATGGAGATCCGACGACTGCGTCACATCAGATCGCAAATATTAACGAATTTAGAACTGCCGAGCTGTCCGTTCGCTTTTTATGTATAGATTCTTCCGGTAAGAGTCCGGCGGGCTCAGTAGTTATATGGAGGAATAAGATAAAGCTAAAATACGATCTCCGAAATCAGAATGGAACGACGATTGTAGAGCTGAAATCTATTCCGAATTTACCAATTAGATATACAACTGATGGCTCTGATCCTAGAGAGTTAGGTGGGGAATATGTCGAGCCTTTCCCTGTAACTAAAAAATCTAGAATTTTGGCCTGGGCAGAGAAAGATGGTGTCGAATCCGATAAATTACTTTCTTTCGATGTGGAGCCAGGAGAAGACGCAAGGGCATATATTCGACCGAAAGATCCCTTGACTTGGACTAAAGGACATTCTTTAAATAGTACGGAGCAAGTATTTACTTTTTTATCAGATCTGAAGAAAGCGGAGGCTACCGCGTCAAAAATTCGATTATACGTTCATGAAAGAAAAAGTCAAGAACGTTTTGCTGATCTTAGCTTAGGTGAAGAAATCACTCTAAAGGCAGAGGCATTGGAGGGAATTGTCGAAGATTACATACGATTAATCCATCTTGAAAATTCTCAAGTAGTTCTATCTGTTGGGAATCTGAATTTCAATTCCGGAGAGAGTTTTGAATTTTTTGTAAAAGATTTGCATTTGGACTATAGTGCTGATGAAATCAAACAGTGATTTCTCGCAAAAGAAAAACGAAAAATCAGAATAATGAAACTGATAAAAACGAATCAATTTCTTTCGGAGTCGTTCCGGAGGAGTCCTCTCATCACTTCTTGGTAAATTTAGGATACGATATTTCTCCTTATATTTACATTAGTGAGCATTTTGAAATTTTCGATCACCCTGAAAAGATTAAGATTGAATACTTGAAGAAGTCGGAAGACCCGGAAATGAGAGTGGTACTGAGGCGAGAAATTTGGTCAGAAATCCAGGAAGTTTTTGAATTCGAATTCAATCAACGTCTCAAGCGAGCAGGCCTCAAGACATCTAAATTCTCAGAAGGTTACAATATTCTACCTAGACTATTTGGAAAAGAACTGATTCTTCTTTGTTGGGCGATTGAGAGTGCAGATCCTGGTCTAATTCCCGTTGCCATTAAGAATTGGCAAGGCTTGAAACCTGAGGAGCGTTGGTGGTTATATACAATGACCTCCGCTGCCACCGGGCAAGCTGTGAAGCACCGAAATCGAGGTTGGAGAAAGGCAGTCCGGTTTGCCCTTACAGAAAATCCAATAAATTACGAAGATGACTAAATAAATGAGTAGTTTTATATATCAGATTGACCCATATATTTGAGAGTATATACTAGTAAAAGCCAAAAAATCTAATATATGAGTCTCTCGTGCATAAGCCTTTTTCGCCTATCAGCCTATCATCTCTTCCTCCTGAAATAGAATTTTCCGTTCCAGAAATCTATTCAGTATTGCCGGAATTCCGTGCGGCTTTAGGTGAATTGAAGGGTTACGCAGAATTGCTACCAAATCGTCTTCTCCTTTTATCTCCAGTGATCATCAAGGAATCTCTAGCAAGCTCGGAGATTGAAAGTATCCATACCACACTAGAAGATGTATTGCAGCAGACTCTGTTTCCAGAAGCAGAGCAAAGATTGGAAGATAAAGAAGTTATTCGTTATCGGCATGCGATTCTTTGGGGTACGAAGCTATGCGGACGACTCCGCTTTCTTGGAGAATTATACAAGGTATCCAGCAAAGATTGATGGTCAGTAAGAATATAGGAATCCGGAAAACGCAAAATCGAATTATCAATCAAGTTACTGGGGAGATCATCTATACTCCTCCTGAAGCTCGAGAAATTCCTGATTTAATTAGTAATTTGGAAAAATTCATTCATGATGAATCTATACGATTGGATCCATTAGTTTGTGCAGGCTTGGTTCATTATCAATTTGAAGCCATTCACCCTTTTCCCGATGGGAATGGTAGGACAGGTCGAATTCTCATCGTATTACAATTGATCCAGCTAGGGATCCTGAATTTACCAAAATTATATATTAGGGGGTGTATTAATAGGCATCGAGAAACATATTATAAATTTCTAAATAAAATCTCTTTCCAGGTAGGTTGGGTACCGTCTATTCAATTCATGTTGGAGGCTTTTCTCTCCCAAGCATTGGAAACGATAAAGGTGCTATTCGATATTCTGTCTTTGTTTTTAGAACTAAAAGAAATATTTAAAGATAGGTTTCCGAATATTGCTAGAAGTAATATGCTGGAGACAATTTTTAGTCACCCAGTGATTGCTCCGGTTAAGTTAGGAGAGTTATTGAATGTGCATTATACTACTGCGACAAAATATCTTACGGAATTAAGAGAAGCAAGAATTCTACATGATCTTATATCCGGAAAATATCATTTTTATTTAAATCATCGTCTTTTGGGAGTCTTGAGTAAGTGAGTGATCTTACCTTTATAGAAACACAGTTTCCCGTCTCTAAAATTTCAAAGGAATCATATAAGGAGAGAATGGCTAATTATAGCCAGACCTTGACAGGGTTAGGGAAATGGTGGGGAAGAAAGCCATTAATACTTGTAAGAGCTACCATTCTTGGATTACTTTTGCCTGCTTCGAACCAGCCGGAAAAGGACAGAGAGATTTTCCTGAAAATTCTGACCATGGACGAAGAAGGGCTTTGGCAAAGAAAGCAAGGAGCCAAGAAGAATATCCGAGTCGAGGATATTTGGAGAATCCTCACCGAAGAGGCTCATGAAGTTCGTGTAAAGAAATTTTTACAATACTATGAAGTTCTACCTCAGCTAATGCACGATTTGAGAGCATCACTTTCTATTTATATAACTGAGAAAAATAGAAAATTTAGCTGGGTAAAAAAGACTGACCCGCAAGTCAAAGCCGCCTTGGAAAAACTCGCCTTTCAGTCATTATACTATGATGAAAAGTTAAATTATACTCTTAGGCCGGAAAATATACCCGGTCCGGACAAAACTACCTGGACAGAGATTAATCAATATCTCGGGACGAAAGCCAAAAATCTACAAGAGCTTGTTGAGGAACTGGGAGCCAGGAGGTTCGGGCATAGACCGAAAGTCGGGGATGCTTTCTGTGGTGGTGGGTCGATCCCTTTTGAAGCTGCGAGAATTGGATGCGACGTATATGCTAGTGATTTGAATCCGGTCGCTACTTTGTTGACTTGGGCGGCAATCCATATTGTTGGAGGAGGCCCTGAAGTTGCGAAAGAAGTCAGGACGGCGCAAGAAGAAATTTATGAGGCGGTCGATCGTCAAGTTACGGAATGGAAAATCGAACATAACAAAGAAGGGCATAGAGCAGATGCGTACCTTTATTGTGTGGAGGTAATTGATCCGGAAACAGGTTGGAAGGTCCCGTTAGCTCCAAGTTGGGTGATCGGAGAAAAGACGAAAACGGTCGCAATTCTAAAACCAGACAAAAAAGCGAAAAGATACGAAATCGAAATCAAAATGGGGGCCACGAATGCAGAGATACAAGCTGCGAAAAAAGGAACAGTTGCGAATGGATATGTAGTCCATTCTGAAAATCCAAATAAAATTCCTATGAGCTTGATCCGAAGGGAGAATAAAGGTGGGCTTCGTCCTTGGGAGAAAGGAGATTTTATACCCAGGGCTGACGACGTATTTCAAGAGAGATTATATTGTATCCGGTATGTGGTTCCCGGCAAAAAAAGAAAAGAAGATCTGAATCCATCTCCACAGCAAAACCTCTTCGAAACGGAAGAGGCGTACCTCCCAATCGAAGAAGAGACGGAAAGCTACCGCTATTATACCGCCCCTAGTTCCTCCGATCTAAAAAGAGAAGAAAAGGTCATCCAACTCCTTCAGGAAAAATTTGCCGAGTGGCAGGATAGAGGATATATACCTTCTCGAAAAATCGAATCGGGACCGAAAACCGATGAGCCGATTCGAACAAGAGGTTGGACTCATTGGCACCATTTGTTTAATCCGAGACAGCTATTGGCTCAGGGTCTTTTCTTTAAAGCATCATTAAATTCGATAGTTAAGGGGGATCTAATAAGAACCTCTCAGTTACTAGGAATAAACAAAATGGCTGACTGGAACTCAAAATTATCAAAGTGGGACCCTAGTTTTGCTAATGAAAAGGGAAGTCCAACATTTGTTAATCAAGCACTAAATACATTTTACAATTATGTTACTAGAACAGTAAAATCGTTAACCACGACTTGGAAATTTGAAATAAATTCCTATGTCTCTCGAAATAGTAACGTTTTAACTACCGACTCTAAAGAAAAAAAAATATTTAATTCTGACATTTGGATCACCGATCCGCCTTATGCAGATGCAGTGAATTATCATGAGTTGTCGGAATTCTTCCTCGCTTGGTATGAAAAGCATATTCCAAAACTATTTCCAGATTGGTACACCGATTCCAAGCGTTCTTTGGCCATTAAGGGCCAAAACGAGGATTTTCGACGATCAATGGTGGAGGCATACTCAAATCTTGCTAAACATATGCCGGATAACGGATTGCAAGTAGTTATGTTTACTCACCAGGACGCGGGAGTTTGGGCGGACCTCGCCTTAATTCTTTGGGCAAGTGGTCTTCGTGTGACCGCGGCCTGGACCATTGCAACGGAGACTACTTCAGCTCTAAAGGTAGGAAATTACGTACAAGGTACAGTACTATTGATTTTAAGAAAGAACCTATCGAATGATACCGCATTTTTGGACGAACTCATTCCCCAAATTGAAGATGAGGTCAAAAGACAAGTCGACTCTATGCATAAGATCGAAGACAAGGAAGAGCCGAATTTCAGCGACACGGATTACCAACTCGCTGCATACGCTGCTGCACTTCGTATCTTAACCTCGTATCGAGTATTAGGCGATATCGAAGTGGATCGCGAGCTTGCTAGAACCCGTAGCAAAACTGACAAAAGCCCTTTAGAAACCGTGATTGAAAACGCAAGGAATGTAGCTTCAAGCTATTTAATTCCAGATGGCTTAGACAAATCGATTTGGACGGATTTTTCAGGTATGGAAAGATATTACTTAAAAGCTTTGGATTTGGAATCCAAGGGAGAAAGTAAGGCAGGAAGTTACCAGGAACTTGCTCGAGGATTGGGAGTAAGAGATTATGAAACCGTCATGCAAAGCTTGAGGGCAAATGAGGCCCGTCCAAAAACGCCTAAGGAATTCGGAGATAAGATTTTAGGAGGAGGAGGAGGGTTTGGTATTAGTCTGACTAGGCAAGCTGTTTATAGTATCTATTCTGCTCTGGAAGCTGATTCTGGAGCACAAGGGCGTGTTTATTTACAGACCGAAGTGGAGGATTTCCAAAAGCAAAGACATAGGCTAATTCGAATACTTCGTTATTTAGAACGATTTGGGCATACCCTAAGTCATTGGCAAAAAGAGGGAGAAATAGCCGGTACAATTGCCGGGCTTTTGGAGACGAACCAAGGATGAGTATCAAAAGGTTTTCGTCTCGCAGGCTACGGGGAGAAAAACAAAATTTAGGGGAAAGTTTTCTAAATGAAAAACTCCGTCATGCCGTAACGTACGATAGGATTGCAGGTTATTTTAGTCCTTCAATATTGGAAGTTGCCGGAGAGTCTCTAGAATCGATCCAGAAATCGAGAATGATCTGTAATTCGCATGTGTCTCTCCAAAATATCGTGGATGCAGATGGATCTCTTTTGGACAAATCGTTCAAAGATCAACTTTGGTTGGAATGGTGTGGAGAAGAAATTGAAAATCAGTCGATTCCGCCAAATCGATTAGAGCGACTCTATCATTTCCTTGAAACAAAAAAGCTGGAAGTAAAGATTTTGCCAGAGGAGAGGTTCGGCCTAATTCACGGGAAGGCTGGTGTGATTACATATCGTGATGGATCCAAAACTTCTTTCCTCGGAAGTGCAAATGAGTCTATTCATGGCTGGAAGCTAAACTACGAGTTGCTTTGGGAGGATGAATCGGAAGAAGGCATTCTCTGGATCCAAGAGGAATTTGACTCTTTATGGAATGACCCCAAATCGTTTTATCTGACACGTGATATTATCGAGGATATTCTTAGGAATTCAAAAAGACAGATTATTTCAAAGGAGGAATGGAAGAAGGATCTTGATCCAGCCAGTCCTATCATAGAAAGTCCTGTCTATCGAAAACAGAATGGTCTCTGGTCTCACCAAAAGTATTTTGTAAATAAAGTATTTGAAGATCATAATAAATACGGAGGAGCTAGATACGTTCTGGCCGATCAGGTTGGTTTAGGAAAAACCCTACAACTTGCGATGGCTGCTCAGTTAATCGCATTATATGGTGAACTTCCTATTTTAATTATCGCACCGAAGACTTTATTATTACAATGGCAAATGGAATTCCTGGATTTGCTCGAGGTTCCATCGGCCATTTGGAATGGAAATGCCTGGGTGGATGAACGAAATGTTGAGCATCCTAAGTTTGGTCCATCCGGAATCTTGAAATGTCCGAGGAAAATTGGAATCATTTCTCAAGGTTTAATTAATCGAAATAGTGAATCTGTAAAACATTTACTCCATCAAAAATATGAGTGTGTGATTCTGGATGAAGCCCACCGTGCGCGACGAAAAAATATACCTGCGGCAGATAATTTAGATGTTTCTGATGTAGAAGACCCTAATCGCCTTTATCGTTTCTTGATAGAGTTGGCTCCCAAAACCAAAACTTTGCTCCTCGCAACCGCAACCCCTGTCCAGTTGCATCCGATAGAAGCTTGGGACTTATTGAAAGTGCTGAATACAGGAAGCGAAATGGTATTAGGGGACCGATATAGCCCCTGGATGAATCCGTCTCAAGCCCTAAATGCAATGTTTCATCCGCTGAAAGGAATTAATGAAAATGAATTCTGGCAATGGCTGAGGAACCCTTTGCCTCCAGCGGAGGAGACGACGGAGATAGGAGGGCGTGATTTCCGAGCTATTCGTAATTCTTTATCATTGGCGGATACTGCAATTGCCGCTCGTCAAGATGATTTAGAAAAACTGCCACCACCAGACAAAGCGAAATTGCGCGACCTTCGGAAGACTTTTTTTTTAAACCATAACCCATTCTTACGCAGGATTATTCAAAGGCAAAGAAAGTATCTTGAAGAGCAGATTGATCCTGAAACAAAGCGGCCAATATTGGATAGGGTAAATGTACAGCTATTCGGAGAGCGTGACGAAGATGCTATATTATTGAATTCTACTCAACAGGTGGCTTATGATGCTGCAATTGAATACTGTAAATTATTAAGAAATAAAAAAAAAGGGAGTGGGTTTTTAGAAACGCTAATCTTGAGAAGGATCGGAAGTTCCATGCTTGCTGGAAAATTAACGGCGAAAAAGTTGTTGCATGGCGGACTTGAGGATGATCCAGATCTTTTCTTTGAGCAAGAGGATGAGGATTTGATTGAAGAACCGGCTCTAAGTGAAGAGGCAGATCAATTGAATATCATCATTAATTCACTTGAATTGGACAATCAACTAGATCCAAAATTCCTCAAAATTAAGGAGTTATTAATTCATGGTATCGAGAATACTGGTCCATGGTTAGAACGCGGATGTATTATATTTTCTGGATATTATTCAAGTGCGAAATGGATTGCCGAGCAATTGTCTGGATTTATTTCAGAGCAAGTAATAGGCTTGTATAGTGGTTCCAATAAATCTGCAATTCTCAAAGCAGGTAATTATATTCCGGTTGATCGAGAGAAGATCAAGAAAATGGTTAAAAACCAGGAAATTAAAATTTTAGTAGGAACAGATGCAGCATCGGAAGGGCTGAATCTACAGTCGCTAGGAACATTGATAAATTTAGATTTACCATGGAATCCGACAAAATTAGAACAAAGAAAAGGTAGAATTCAACGAATTGGTCAGAGATATAATACTGTTTATATTTATAATATGAGATACAAAGGATCTGTAGAAGACACTGTACATTCAGCTTTGTCGGAAAGGCTCGAAAAAATCGGGGATTTGTTTGGGCAAATTCCGGATACTCTTGAAGATGTTTGGGTGGATGTTGCTTTGGGAGAGATAGAACTTGCAAAAAGTCGAATTATTCAGGATTATGAAAAACATCCATTTGAGTTAAAATACAATAATAGTGCTTCATTTCATGAACAATCTTGGGAGAAATGTTTTTCTGTCTTGAATAATGCAGAAAGACTATCAACGCTGTCGTCAGGTTGGTAAAGAGGAATGTCGTGGATTCCCGTCACTCCTCCTATCATACTCGCTCTTAACCTTGCCAAACTTCACATTCTCTACGATATTTCTTAGAAGATCCTTAAAATTTCCGTTATCTTCGGCAATTCGATAGATTGTATCGAAATCCAGTTCGGACTTGGGATTTGATTGGAATAAGGTCTCGCTTTCTTCAGGTTTGGATGGATCTAACCCCAAGATCCCGATCCCAAAGGTTTTGCTAATCTTTGCTAATTCATTCATCAAGTCTGGGTCTTTCTGGAAATTTACCGCAGCTAAGTAACCTTCGTTTGCCCAAGAAAAATTGGATATGGCTTGAAAGAATACTTCTCTTAGATTTCCGAAATGTAAATTTATCTTTAATTCAAATGAAAAGAGATAACCAATCGGCGATTGCCGTGAGTTTCTGGAAAGTAACTGTTTCCTCCTTGTATTCTTTGAAATTTCATGATAAATCGTTTTTACATTGACTCTGAAATAAGGGGGAATGCATAAATTTAGAGAGGACGGGATGCACTTTCGTTCTTTTATTGGAGTATTTTCTTCTTCTTGTACATATGAATTGAATTCGGGAATGATCCTTTGGGCAGCTTCGCCCCACTGAGAAAGCATAAAACGGACAGGTCTTTTGCCGATTTGTCGAAAAAGTGTATGTGGGTTATTTTTTATACTCGCATAAATTTGATTAGCGAACGTCGCCCAGGGGCCTTTCTCCGGCTGAGTTCGTTTCCCGTCTACTTTCCAGAATAGACTCTTGTTTCGCATTTACCGTGAACGATGCAAGGTGGGGTTTCTTTAATTTTATCGGCTTATGAATGAATTTGGAAAGGAAGCAATTCTATTCCTACAGGAGGTTCCCTACTCTTGGGCTGCCTTACTCTTTTTGATGGAAAATCTTCTGATCTTTTCCGGTTCAGTATATATTGGCCATCTGCTAACGAAGTATTACCGGGATCGCCGCGTTGTTCCGAATCCTCCTCAAATCGAATCTAAAGAGATCTTGTTTGCGGTTTCCACTCTTCTGCTTAATACCTTGGTTACTCTTTCTGGACTTTGGCTTTGGCGGATCGGGCTGATTCGCTTCCGGACAGATTGGGGGCTTTACGCCTTCTTGGATGTCGTCTTTCTTTTTTTCGTAATGGATGCATTGATGTATGCTCTGCATAGGATCGCCCACATTTCTTGGGTTTATCCGCTTGTGCATAAAACCCATCATAACTATGAGAATCCTCGCCCTCTAACCTTATTCGTTCTGAATCCGTTCGAGGCTTTGGGGTTTGGTGCTCTTTGGCTTCTCGTACTTTGTCTATATGATTCTTCTTGGATCGGAATGAGTGTTTATTTGGTCTTGAACGTTGTATTTGGCACTTTAGGGCATCTCGGAGTAGAGCCCTTTCCGAAGTCTTGGCTTAAGATTCCGATTCTCCGTTTTTTTACCACGAGTTCCTTTCATGCGCAACACCATATTTGGGTATCGTACAATTTCGGGTTTTACACGCTGGTTTGGGACTGTATCTTTCGAACCTTATCCCCTGATTATGAGGAATCCTTCGGAAAGGTCCCGACCAGAGGAGAGGGAAAAGAAATACCTCCTAAGGAATAGTAGAAATAATAATTGTGAATCATCAATCGCGTTCTGATTGAATTGGGTCAATCTGAAGTATAGCGGAATGAGAGGTTAGGCCTGATCTCATCCATCCCCTATAACTTTTTACCTTCGCGAGAAAATGTTCTTGCAATGTAACCCTTTGAATTTTTTGGTATACTTAAGTTCTTTACTCGTTCTGTTTTAACCGCATGGCCCGTAATGATCTAAATTAAAATCCTACGGATGATCGATTCAAATCTGTGTGGAACGAGGATAAAATTCATGTCATCAAAATTATTTGTCGGCGGCCTCAGTTGGTCGACTACTGATCAAACCCTACGCCAAGTATTTGAAGTTCATGGCGCAGTCCAAGAAGCGAATGTGGTAATTGACCGCGAAACTGGTAGATCTAGAGGATTCGGTTTTGTTACCTTTTCCGATCTGGATTCTGCCCAAGCTGCGCTAGCGGAACTCAATGGAAAAGATGTCGATGGACGTAATATTGTTGTCTCGGTTGCGGAGGATCGATCCAAATCCGATCGCAACAGAGGGAATAATAAAAAATTCAACCGGAATCGCTGGTAGACACGCAGCAGTTTACAGCCCTTTTCAACCACCAGGACCCTATATGTTACTTGGGAACGGGTGGTTCCTGACAATACTCGCTAACAAGTTATCCATATCTTCTTTTATGAGGTTAAAAGCGATAGCTAGCTAGCTTCATTCGTTTTTCTTTAAATCACGCTGTATCAAAAGCGATAATCGAGTTTTTAGTAAATAGGAATTTTATATGGCGAAAAAGGGAGATTTGTCTTTTATGAAAAGGCAACGGGAAATAAAGAAAAAGGAAATTAGACAGGAAAAGATAGAGAGACGAAAAATACGGAACGAAGAAAAAAAGAACGTTAACCCGGAAGAAGAGTCTCCTTCTACGAAAGAGGAAGAATCCTTTTAATATTTATAAATGATTTCACCTGCGATTCTTCCAGTAAATTTAGAATCTCTACGAATATAACTCTTATTTATATAAGTCTCTTGTCGCATTCGTCCTTCGTATAACTGTCTGTTCCGACATGATAAGTTCCAACATAGAGCGTCGATTTTCCTTCCAGCCGCATTTCTCCATTTCTCGTTTTCTGGGAGGGTTCCCAGTACTGGTTTGAAGGCTGAGGTAATCACAATTCCGAAAGAACATTGAGTTTTACTTGAAAATAATGTAATTTTATGATATAGGTTCGCCGACCTTCTCCCACGGGCCCTCCACCACCACCCAAAGATTAGGGTGGGGGCCCCCAAACTCCGCAGGAACTCCTACACGAAAAACCGAATCTTCTTCCAAAAATCTTCGATTCCGATCTCGAACCCTTGGCACAGATAAATCGGAACGTCCTTCTCGTTGGTAAAGCGCCTCGAGTATTTTCCG
Organism: Leptospira fletcheri; assembly: GCF_004769195.1. Taxonomy (NCBI): domain Bacteria; kingdom Pseudomonadati; phylum Spirochaetota; class Leptospiria; order Leptospirales; family Leptospiraceae; genus Leptospira; species Leptospira fletcheri. The sequence goes on along the minus strand of NZ_RQET01000013.1, from coordinate 283,418 downwards.
ACCTCTTTGACGTCCCTGAAAACGGTTTCGAGCTCCTCTCGCTGAAAACCGACAGCAAGGATCGCCTTGTCTTTTCCTTTTCCGTTTCCCCACAAATAGTAACTATTATGACCGCTAATTACCGGAATCGAACCTCGACCGAAATGCTCGATCGCACCGGCATGGCCATAGTATCTTCCTAGAACGACCGTCTCCTTACGCAGATCGGGAGGAAGCGCATCGTATGAATTCTGAACAGACTCGTATAGTTTTTCCCAATCGAAACGGTCTCCGAACCATTGGGGAAGAGCTGCCGCTTTCCCTTTTTCGATCTGAGGAATCACGCCGATGGCCGAGGCATAATCGGAAAGGATTCCGGGAGGAAGCACGGGAAGACCCGCGGGAAGAAATGCGATTCCCGTAACAACCACTGTAGTCAGAGCGGCAGGCATGATCCAGCGTCCTTTAAGTTTCTCAAGCAAACACGCCCCTCCTGCGAATAACACCGGATAGGCGGCGGCGATTCTGTCCGGCCTACTGGACTTCGCCAGGATCAGAAAGCCGAGTAAGATCACAAAGATCCAACCGAAGATTCGGAGCCCGGTTTCCTTCGGTTGTCTGAAAAAGAAAAAAATTCCCGCTAACCAGAGAAAAACCGATCCTGGATTTTCGGAAAGAATTTGATCGACGATCACTCGAACGGGAGACGCCGGTAAATTTTTCAGTACGGTTGCATTCCGATAAAATTCCAACGAAACCCAATCGTGACGGATCTCCCAGAATAAGTTCGGGGTTAGAATCGCAAAAGCGATCAAACCTCCGAGCCAAAGATAAGGACTCAGAAATTGACGGAATTGTAAGGTGAGAAGAATTGCGGCAAGGAGAACGATGACAAAAACCGCAAACGTGTGTTTGTTCTCCATTCCGATTCCGGCCAAAACGCCTACCAGGATCCATAGCTTCGGCTTTCTGTCCTGAAGGAGAATGATCACTGTAAGAACGATTCCATTCCAAAGCAGTACTTCCAAGCTGTTCATGGAATAAAACCCGAAGAGAACGAGAAGTACGGGCGATCCTATGACTGCAAAGATGGAGAGAAGGACCGCAAAGTTTCCTCCTCCGAATCTTCGCGCGATGGCGCCCGTAAGGAACACCGTTCCCGCTCCTGCAGCAGCAGGAAGGAGGCGGATCGCGGCGAGAGAATCTCCGAACAGTTCGATGATCAGTTTCAACAATAGGATCGAAAAAGGCGGATGATCTATGTATCCTGTATCCGGTCGAGAGGCACAGGAGAGATAATAAAGTTCGTCGACGAAATAGCCGTAACCGTGAAACGCATTCGCCCCATACTGGATAGCGAAGTAAAGAAAGGATAAAATTCCGGGAAGGAAAAGCTCGTGTTTTGAAAAGGAAAGCGATCGCACCATGACTTCTTTTACGAAGAATCGGAGCGCTCGGAAAGCGAAATTCGACTAAATATGACATTTCTTGTCATCTATTCTTCATTACAATGGATAAATATCCATTTGGAGGAAGGAAACTCATGTCTCTCAAAACTTATACGGGAAGTTGTCATTGCGGCGAGGTTCAATATGAGGCCGATATCGACTTAAGCAAAGGAACCGGCAGATGCAATTGTTCTTTTTGTAGAAAGACCCGGAACTGGTCTATTCTTCTGCAACCCGAGGCGCTTCGGTTGTTAAAAGGGGAGGAATCCTTGGGGGACTACGTTTTTAACACGAAGAGCAACCACCACCATTTCTGCAAGAACTGCGGCGTGAGGACGTTTACTAAGGGATTTGTTCCGGAGATCGGCGGCCATTATGTTGCCGTCTGGCTTTCCACTCTGGACAATATCGATCCTCTGGAGTTGGCGGAGGCGCCTCTTCACTATTCCGACGGTTTGCACAATAATTGGCGCAATCCTCCGGCCGAAATCCGCCATCTCTAAAAGAAAGAATGGAATTATTTTCAGCCTCGCGCAGGTAAATCGCCTTTTTGAATTGGTCCGGGATTTTTAGGTCTATTTTTTTCGATTGACCCGGTCGGTGATAGGGTAACAATTTAGACCCTTTTTTTCGCCGGTTTTCCTTTGTCTAGAATATGCCTACATTTTTAGACCAATTCAAAAAGACACTCCGGAGCGAGATGACCGTTTCCCTGTTTCAGGGCGCCTTCGGTGTTCTTTTTTTCTGGTCGATTCTCAGGTTCTTCGTGCCCTCCGCGGAAATCCCTCACCCTCTTCTTGTAGGATTCAATTTTCTTTATACGATTTCTGTCGCACTTTACTCCAACTATAAAATGGTGACTGGTCGCTGGACGGCCACCCTTTGGGCCAACCGTGCGCTTCTGCTTTCTCTTCCTCTTCCCATATTTTACGGTTATTTTACATTCCTTTCCCCCGATTATCTTCCGGTCCTGATCGTTTTCGTAGTAGGTGTGGAGTTGCCGGTATTAGGTCTGGCTAAAAGCAGGTATCTGACCCTTTGGTATGCGACCTATTTCTCCTCTTTTCTGTTGCCTTCGTACGTTTGGAGAAGGTGGTATTTGGAAGAACATTCCGTTTTTCTTACGGTCTTTCTCACAACCTGTTTCTTTCTTCATTTCTGGCTTATTCGTGCTTCCGATAGCGTGAAAAAGATGGGGGCTCAACTGACCAGAAGTCTCGTGCAAACCAAACAGAATAAAAGAGCATTAAAACGTCTGCACACCATTCAGGCCATCGATTCGACTTTAGCGCGCAGGCTGCAAAGAGACACCCTTCCGGATCTGAGAAAATTCGAATCCGGCAATCTCTCTCTTTCCGCAAGATACGTTTCCTTGGATACGGTCGGCGGGGATTTTTACGACGTGGTGGATTTGGGAGAAGGAAAAACCGGGCTCTTTATCGCGGATGTCTCCGGCCACGGGATTTCTGCAGCCCTAGTCACCATGATGACGAAGGCGGCTTTCCGGAACCATTACCGGGAACAATCCGATCCTTCTCAACTTCTGAAGATCGTCAATCGATCGTTATCCGGGATGCTGGAGAACCAAGGGATGTTCGTAACCGCATTTTATTGTATCATTCATCCGAAAGGGGAACTCCTGTTTTCCAGCGCAGGACATCCTCCCGCACTTTTTCTGAACAAAAGAGAGAATCGGATCCGGGAACTGTTTACGGAGAACACTTTTTTTCTAGGAATCGAGCCGACTTGGAGTTACAAAACGGATTCGATCGTCATGGACCGGGGAGATCGTCTCCTGATCTATACCGACGGTCTTGTAGAGGCCAAAAACAAGATCGGACAGCAGTATGGGGAAGGGAGATTGTCCGAACTTCTATTAAAAAAAGCGAATCTTTCCCCGGAGGAATTTTCGGAAATTCTAATGAAAGACTTAGGAGAATTCCAGGCCGGGCGTCTTTCGGAAGACGATATCGCGCTTGTTTGCTGCGATTTTCGCGGTTAGAGGAATCGTGCGGGGAACGCTCGAACGTTCTAACCTTCCTTTTTAACCAACCAAACTCCGAGAACCAAAAGACACAAGCCGACGATCTTCAGGAGTGAGATCGGTTTTTCCGGAAATCCCAGGATCCCGTATTTTTCCAGAATGAGAGCCGTGCTTACTTGGCCGACCAGAAAGAGCGCCAGCCATCCGGTCGCGCCTAGTTTGGGTGCGAATACGATAGCGGAGGTTACGATGAGCGCTCCCAAAAGTCCTCCGACCCAGATCCACCAAGGATTACTCATCGCCGTCTTGTATAGAAAACCGGCGGACCTTCCTTCCCCCAAAAACAATACGAAAAGAAATAAGGCAAGGGTACCTATGAGAAATGAAAGCGCGGACGCTAACCAAGAGCTTTCCAGGCTTTTCCCCAATAGGGAGTTGATTCCAGGCTGCATGGACATGGCGATTCCGGAAAGTAGGGCGAATACGATCGGCAAAAGTAAGTTCATAAGAACAGAATACGATTTCCTGATTTCCGATCGAGTCTTTCCTCGAAGATCCGATCATTTCTTTTCAGTTGGGCTCGATCTCTTAAACCGTAATTTCCTTTTTTTGCGGAATCGAAAACGTGAAGGTGGTTCCCTTTTGCAGATCGGATCGTACGGAAATCTTTCCGTGATAGGCCTGGATGATACTGTACACCAGCGGCAGTCCAAGCCCGGTCCCGACTTCGTTTTTGGTTCCGTATCTTGTGGATTTTACGTCCGTGGAAAACAAGTGAGGAATCATTTCCTCTGGGATCCCTACGCCTGAGTCCTTTACGGAAAATTCCGCGTTGTCCGACTTTCTGTCGAAGTCGATCTCCACTGTATCGCCTTCCCGACAGAATTTGATCGAGTTGGAGACTAGGTTCGTAAAGATCGCGGCAAGCAAGCTGCGATCCATCTCTATTGTCGCTTCTTTCGGGATCCTGTTCAGGATCGAAACGTTCTTGAATTTGGCCTGGCTCCAGAACCGACTCAACACGTCTTCGACTTCGAAATGCAGATGGAAGACCGTGTTATCCATGCGAAAGGATCCGGAACGCAGACGGTTCAGATCCAGAAGAGTGGAGATCATTTCCAAGGATTGCGTGGAAGTGCGTTCCAGTCTTTCGATCCATTCCAAAATGGAGGAATCGTCCAGACTGTCATAATCGCTTCGGATCAGCTGTAGAACTCCGATGATGTTCGCCAAAGGCGCTCTTAGATCGTGACTTACCAAAGAAATGAACGTATCCTTGAGCGCGTTGGCTTCTTCCGCTATCCGTTTGGCACTTTTCAATTCCTGGGTGCGCTCTGCGACCTTTGTTTCCAGCGATTTTTGCAGCTCCTCCAACCGGACGAATGCATTGGAAAAACGGATGGAAAGCATGGTGGTCTGAGAAAATAGGAAGGCGAGTAGGCCCCAATTGGCAAGATATCCCGTTTTGATCCATAAGGCTTGGTTCAGGATATCGTTCAATGTGGCCAAGAAGAGGACGCTTCCCCCTGCCAAAAAGAGAAGGGAACCTTCCCGTTTGCGGACCAAGGTAAGGACCATGACGAAAAGTAGGTACATCATGAATAGTCCCACGAAGCCTTGGAAAAATTGGATCCACCACATGTATTTCGAAGCGGGAAGAACGCATACGATCCCCGAAAAGAAAGCGGAAATTCCTAGGATGCCTCTTAACGCATAAACGTGAAACTCCTTGGGAAAGACGCTATTTAAGAATAAGGAAAACAAAGGAACGGAGATGACGAACGTCAGAATATCCGCTTTGTGGATATAAATCCAATATTCGTCGGGGAGGACCTCGTAGATCCAGACCGAACCTGTAAAGAAAGTCCGGACGCTTACATCCACACAAAACCATCCGAACCAAAGAGCCGATCGATCGATCCTTCGCATTACGTATAGGATCAGGTGGTACAAGCCCATTAAAAACGTAGCTCCGAAGACGAGCCACCCTAGGGAGGATTCGGTTTCCTTGGCTTCGAATATCGAAATCGCAGGACCGAATTGGATCGATTTTCTCAATCCTCCCGTTATATGATAGAAATTTGATATTTCTATTTCTAATTTCAGCTCCGATTTTGCTTCCGGCAATAATACGATCGGATGCTTGTAGGACGGAATCATCTTGTCCTTTTCGGAAGCCACCTTTCCGTTTTCCCGGAGCAATGTTCCACTCTCGTAGAGTCGAAACGCGGTGGAAACGTCGTTGATCCTGAGAGCGAAGTCTCCTCTGGGCCGGTCGAGTAGAATCTTTAAGCGGTACGTCCCGGTGCCTTCTCCCCCGTGTTCCGTCCCTGCGGAGGTCCGAAATCGGTTCCAAGCGCCAGGTACCTTAAGGTAGGCGGGTTCGGTCTGGAGAAGACCGGAAGAGGAAAGTCCGTCGAAAAATTCCCAATCTCCTTCCAAGGAAACGATCGGATTCTTGTCCGCATCCCAGCCTCTTAAGTCCAGGACCCCATATTCTACTTTGGGAGGCATGTCGACGCCGTAACATCCGTTGCACAGGAAAACTACCAGAAATATGAGAAAAACGGACCTCATCGGTTTTACGGCCAATATAAAACGAGACGGGATCTTTGGAAGAAAAACCCGGCGGAGAGCAGATTGTCAGGTTTACGGGTTGGAATCTAACCCCTGTTCTCCCGGATGAAGTTTCCGATGGATTTTCCGTTCTGCATAGAAAATTTTTCCCGGTCGAAGAACTTTTGAGATCGGATTTCAGCGGGAATCTCAATCAGATTCTCCTAAAGAAAGAAATCCATCCGGAATTTGGTTGAATTCTTGCTCCTCTACGATCTAAGAATCATAGTGACGAAAAGAAGCACCTCATGCTGGATCGTTGGTTCTTAAAGCTCTTCTTAAAGGCGTTTGTCATCCTGTTCATCGCCAATTTCGGCTATCAGAAGATCGTCGATAATGAAGCCGTATGCGGAGCTTTAGGGATAGCGGAGGAGCATTGTCCTTACGCGACTCATATTCCCGGTCATTCCGAGGATTCCGATCACGTCTGCATCGACTGCCCCTGTAATCTGACCCTTTTCGTTTCCTGGGATCTATACGTCGCCCGGGTCTATAGCAGGCTTTCCGTACTATTCTATACTTCGCCTATGCCGGTCGTTCTCGCATACGAATTGCCCATACGACTCTTTCGCCCCCCTCGAAACTCCTCCTTCGCTTAATACCCGCGAACCGAGGGAGATGGAAGAATCCTCCCTCTAGGAGGTCAACCTATGCGCATATTTTCAATATGGCTTCTTTACGTAGTCACGGGAGGGGTCGTCTATTCTCAATCCTTGGATGGATCACAGACTCCTTCCTGTTCGGGGCCTTTGGATTTAAAACGCATCACAGTATGCGTTTTGGAAGCAAGTCCGGAATACAGAACGGAACAGCTAAAACTAAAGGAGATTTCGGGGAAAAAACAGGTCGCTTCCTACCTCTTCCCTTCCAACCCGGTGGCGAGCGCCTACCTCGCGCATCGGAAAGGAACCGTCTCCGAAGGAGGGCCTTTGGGAACCGGTCCCGCCCCCGTGGCCATGAACCATCAGATCCTAGTCACCCAGGAAGTTTATGTGGGGGGCAAGAGGGAAAAGGCCAGAGAAGTGGCCGAAGAGGAATACAAAGTCCAAGCGGGAAGATTGGAAGCTGTGCGTCGGAATATGCTTTCCCGCACGATTTCCGGAGTCTTGAAATATGCAGGGTTCAAGAGAGAGTATGAAAGCACTCTGCAGCTGTATGAGCTCGCAAAGGAATTGAAGGAACTCTCCCACGCTCGGGCCCAGGAAGGAGTTGCGCCTGCAATGGACGTGGATGTGGCCAGGGCGGAAGAATTACGGCTTTGGAAAATTCTCAAGCAAGCGGAACGGAAACTGGAATCCGCAAAGGGGGAACTGCTCATCCAATTGAACCGGCAGCCCGATTCTTCCTTGGAACTGGAAGTTTCCGGAGTTTCGCTTAAGGAATTGCCCAAGGATGTGGTCACTCTCGTTAAGATCGCGCTCGCGAATCGTCCGGAAATTGGTATGACCGAAAACGAGATCGTGCTCGCAGCGCGAAAACTCGAGCAGATTAAATTGCAGAGGGTCCCGAACGTTACTCTGGGCGGGTTCGTTCAAAACGACGGATTCAATGAAAAAGTGGTAGGGGCTCAGGTAAGCCTTCCCTTGACTCTTTGGAGAACGTACGAAGGTGAGATTCGCAGCGCAGCGTCCGTAAGAGAGCAGGCTTTTGAGAACGCGAGATTGCAGGAAAGAAACATCCGATTGGAGATCGTAAACGCGGTTTCCGGTTACCTCGCCCTACATACGGAGATGGAACAGTACGACCCGACGTATTTGCGGGACTTGGACAAGGATTTGCTGCTACTAAAGGATGCATTGCGTACGGGACGAATTAAAGTCGTGGACGCGTTGAATTCCCAGAGGATTCTCACGGGAGCAAAATTGAATTTTATTCTTTCCCGGACCGAATACTCTCTCGCACAGGTGGAGTTGGTTCGCGCCATCGGATTGTCTTTCGAGGAATTTCTCGAGGAAGTAAAATGATGAAAAAAATCGTATTCTATACGTTGGTCTTTCTGACCGTCAGCCTTACGGCTCTTTTTGCATATAAGAGATTTATAAATCATAAAAGCGGAATGAAATTGTCCTCTTCCCAAGGATCCGAGGAATCGGATTCCGTTTCCCTAGATAAGGAACAATCCGAATTGTTTCATATTGCGGTGAAAAGGGTGGAAAAAAGCCGCTTTAGAAGGACGATTTCCCTAATCGGCGAGGTCGCCGCGGTGCCCGATCGGATTATCGAGGTCCCGGCGAGAGTGCCTGGCCGGATCACTACGGTAAAATTCGTGGAAGGCTCGCAGGTTTCCAAGGGGCAACTTCTGGCGATTTTGGATTCCCCGGATCTTGCGAAACTAAGATCCGCCTACAATTCCGCGAGAACGAGATATTCCGCTGCCTCCCAAAATACCGAGCGCGTCCGCAATTTGGTTTCGATGAAATTGGCCGCCAAGCAGGAGGAGATCGATTCGGAAGCGAATTTGAAAGTGATCGCCGCGGAATTAAAGGCGTCCGAGGAAAATCTAAGGGCCAATGGACTGGAGCCGAGCGATGAAACCAGCGGAAAATATCATATCTATTCTCCGATTTCCGGAATCGTACTGAATCGGAACGCCTTGCCGGGCGCGCTCGTTCCGGCTACGCAGAATCTCGCCACTGTGGGGAACATTTCCGAGCTATGGTTTATGGCCAAGATTTTCGAAGCGGATCTTGGAAAGGTCAGCGAAGGCGATAAGGCCGACATTATCCTGAATTCCTATCCGGATCTGGTTTTTGACGGGAATCTGGAACATATCGGCGAACAGGTGGATCTGGCATCCCGCACCGTCCACGCTCGTCTGGTATTCCGGAATAAGGGTCGTAAGGCCAAGATTGGTCTGTTCGGGACTGCCAAGGTCGTAACGGAAACGGGGATGGGGATACTCGTTCCGGAGTCTAGTATATTCAAAAAAAATGATGAGGATATGGTATTTGTCCGGACGGACATCAGGATGTTCTCCGCCAGACGAGTAAGGGTTGCCGGATCTGAGGACGGAAACGTCGAGATTTTGGAGGGGTTAGATGCGGGAGACGAGGTCGTTACTCAAGGCGTTTTCGAGCTCAAATCCTTGCTGCTCAAATCCTCGTTCGGGGAGGAGGGCTGATGGAATTTTTGACAGCCATCGTCCGTTGGAGTCTTCACAATCGATTGAGCGTCCTGGTTTTTTCTGCGCTCCTCATACTGGCGGGATTGGACTCCGCGAGAAAACTGAAGATAGACGCGGTACCGGACATCACGAATGTCCAAGTCCAAGTGATTACGTCGGCTCCTGCTTTGTCTACGTTGGAAATCGAGCAATATGTGACGTATCCGATCGAGAGGGCAGTTTCCGGAATACCGAAGTTGCAGGAAGTCCGTTCCGTTTCCAGATACGGATTCTCGATCATTACGATCGTATTCGAGGAAGGTGCCGACCTGTATTTGAGCCGACAATTGGTCAGCGAAAAATTGGTAGAGGTCTCCAACCAAATTCCTCGCAACTACGGTTCTCCTCAGATCGGTCCGATCTCCACAGGATTGGGAGAAGTGTACCAATTCGTACTCAAGAGTAAAACCCATTCTCTAACGGAACTCACTACCTATCTAAACTGGTTCGTGAATCCGGTCTTGAAGACAGTCCACGGAGTAGTGGAGGTGAATACCTTCGGCGGAAAGGTAAAGCAGTACAGGGTGGTCGTGGACATATCCAAAGTTGCGGCGCTCGGCTTAGGAATTCGGGACGTAGCCGAAGCGGTCTTGGCCAATAATACCGCGACCGGGGGCGGGTATGTGGAGAGGAACAAGGAGCACCTCGTCATCGGTACGGAAGGTCTGTTGAAAAAGCCGGAGGACTTCTATAAAATTTCCATAGGTAAAACCCCCGACGGATTCCCGATCTATTTGTCCGCCGTTGCAAAAGTGGAGGAAGGGTTCCGTCTCCGTAAAGGAGGGGCTACGTCGGACGGCCAAGGAGAAGTGGTGGGGGCCATGACCCTCATGCTGGTGAACGAGAATTCTCTACAGGTTACGGATGCGGTAAAGAAAAAGATAGAAGAGATCAAAACGACCCTTCCCGCCGGGATGGAAATCGAACCGTTTTACGACCGTTCGGTCATGGTAAAGAATACGATCAGTACCGTCCTTTGGAATTTGGGGGAAGGCGCCGTTCTCGTCATCCTCGTTCTATTTCTCATGATAGGAGACATTCGGTCCGGACTTGTGATCGCGGTCACGATTCCTTTAGCCATGCTTTTCGCGATCACGGTCATGCGTTTCCGGGATCTTCCCGCGAACTTGATGTCCATGGGAGCCATCGATTTCGGGCTCATCGTGGACGGGGCAGTGATTCTGGTCGAAAATTCCTTCCGCCGACTTCTGGAACTGGCCAGGGAAAAGGGTCGTCGCTTAACGTTCGAGGAGAGAAGGGAAACCATTTTGAGCGCCACGGTAGAAGTCCGCAAAGCGACGATCTTCGGGGAAATCATTATCGGAGTGGTCTATCTTCCCATCCTTACGTTATCCGGAACCGAAGGAAAGATGTTCGTTCCTATGGCCCTTACGGTGTTGTTCGCGCTTTTGGGCGCCTTCTTTCTCACCTTGACGATCATTCCTGTGTTAGCCTCTTACTTTCTGGATCCTAAGGTGGATCAGGAGGAAGAGACCGCCTTCTTCAAGAAGATCAATCGGGAATATAAGCCTTTTTTGGACAAGGCGATGTCCCGGTCCAGACGCGTGGTATGGATGGCGCTCGCGGGATTCGGGCTCGCGATCGTAGGCTTTGCCTTTATGGGCGCGGAATTTATTCCCACGATGGACGAAGGTTCCGTTCTTTTGGAGATCACTCGGTTGCCTTCCAGTTCGCTGCAACAGTCTTTGGACACTTCCACGAAGATCGAAAAGGCGTTGATGGCCAAATTTCCTGAGATCGTAAGCATCGTTTCCAAAACGGGATCTCCGGAACTCGCCAACGAACCCATGGGTTTGGACAAAACAGACGTATTTTTGGAACTGAAACCTCGGAAGGAATGGCGCTTTACCAAGGCGGAATTCGAGGAAGAGATTTCCAAGATTGTCTCGGATGCGGTTCCGGAGGTGGCCTTCGGAATTTCCCAACCGATACAGATGAGAACGAACGAGATGATCGCCGGGATCCGAGCCGACGTCGGAATCAAGATCTTCGGAGAAGACCTCGCTACCTTAAAAGGTTTGGCCGAAAAGATCGCTTCCTTAGCGAAAGGTGTGGAAGGAGTCGCGGACCTCAGGATCGAGCAACTGTCAGGTTTGGAATACCTTCGGGTTAGGCCTAGGAGGGAAGCGATGGCGCGTTACGGATATTCGATCAACGACGTGAATCAAATCGCGGAGTCCCTTTCCGCCGGACACCAAGTGGGAGTTCTCTTCGAAGGACAAAAGAGATTCGAGATCGCGGTGGTTTCGGAATGGAAATTGGAAAACGATTTGGGTAGCTTGAAGGCGCTTCCGGTCGGTACGAAGGGAAAGATCGTCCCGTTCGGAGAACTCGCCGATGTTTCCCTGGAAGACGGTCCCGTCCAGATCAACCACGAAAACCAGTACAGACTCGCGATCGTTCAATTCAACATTCGCGGGAGCGACATGGTGAGCACCGTCCAGAGAGTGGACGAAAGGATACGTTCGAAGATCGTTTTTCCTCCCGGGTATAGATACGAGATGGGCGGGGAATTCAAGAAATACAATTCCGCGAGGTCCACTCTGATGGTGGTGGTTCCGATAACGCTGATCGTTATTTTCTTGTTTTTGTATCTAGCTTTCCGGGAATTTTCTCCGGCTCTTTTGATATTCTTAAACGTGCCTTTTGCGGTTACGGGAGGCGTATTTTCTCTTCTTCTCCGCGGCATGCCTTTCAGCATTCCGGCGGGAATCGGGTTTATCGCGCTTTTCGGAATCGCGATCCTGAACGGATTGGTTCTGGTAACGTTTGCTCGGGAAGAGGAGACGAAAGGTGTGGATGCCGGAGAAGCGATCCGAAGAGCAGCGGAGCATAGAATCCGGCCCGTGATCACTACCGCGCTTTTGGCCTCGATCGGATTTTTGCCGATGGCTTTGTCCACTTCTCCCGGCGCGGAAGTCCAGCGTCCCTTAGCTACCGTTGTAATCGGCGGTCTCATCAGTGCGAGTCTCCTCACTCTGATCGTGATTCCGGTCGTATACGCGAGATTCATTCCGATCGGAAGGAAACCGGAAAAGGTGCTCGGGGGAATAGGCCCGAATCGGACCCGGATGAAATAAGAAAGTCCGGCCTCGCCTTGAGCGAGGACCGGACAAAAAAAAGCGGAGTTTCCTCCGCCGCAGTGGTAACTCTAAAAATGGCTTTTTAGAAACCGGCCGCTTGGATGGCGGCGAAAGTACATACACCCACGTCAGGGTTGCATTCGTACAGTTTGTAGTTGAAGTTGTTTCCGGTTCCGCGTTGCAGAACCCCGCCGGAGAATCCCAGCGAACTGCAAGTGGATTTGGAAACTGCTTCTCTTACCAATGGAGGAGCACTTTGCAACGCACCTAGGGTCGCGTTGTAAAAGTCCGTTCCGGAAACTGGAACGCTCCCGGCGTTGCCACTGTTCAGTAAGCTGAACGTATCGTAGCAGATCCCGCTCCAAGAAGTCGCGTCCACTTGCGTGATTTTCAGGACGGATTTCGTGTTGTCTCCGGAAGGAGCCGCCAAAATCGCCGCCAAGATCCCGCTGTTATCGGTCTCGTTCGTTTTTCCGTGCTTAGCGCAGGCGGATAATCCGATGGCAAGAGCGAGGATTAAGGTTTTTAAAAAAATCGATTTCATCATTTTTTCCTGATTCGCTCAGATCTTAGTTAGATCTGTAGCTTCCCTCCTGAGCTGCGTAATACTTTTCGTTGGTCATTACGCCGGTTTGAAAGCTGAACTGGGCCTGGAGAATGATCGACTGGTTGTCCAGCGGTCTTGCTCCTCCGGTGGCCGGGTTAACTCCCAGCATAGTATGAAAGTTGTTATAAAACAACTGAACTTTCATCAAGTGTTTGTCCAGGAACAGATTCACACCCGCCCAATAGGAACGATATACGTCGCTCGGATCGAGGTGGTGATCCCTGTTGAAGTCCCCTTGTAGGTAGTCGTAACGGACAACCGGCATGATGTAGTACTTGGAAAGGACAGGAATGTTATAACCGACGGTTACGTGGTATCCCATTGCATTGTTGGAAGCCGGACCGCTCATTTTGGTATAAGCTCCGTTCAGGTAGAATCCTTTCGAGTAGAAGGTGGTATCGTAGGTGTGAGCTACGAGTCCCCATCTAGGAGTGCTCGGGGTGGTGGTATTGTTCTGAATCAAATTCGCACTGTTTGATCCCGCATATCCGTAGGGAACACCGTATCCGTACCCGTTACTCATAGTTGCCGTATTTCCGAAATCCGGTGCGTTTTGCGGAGACACGATGTTCACAGCAGCGGCGCCTTTCGGGAATGCGTCCACTAAGTTTCCGATCGTGGAAATCGCAAGTGGGTTAAAGTTCTGAGTTTGGAAACCGGACATCCCGATGGACCATTTCGTGCTGGATTGGAAGATTTCTTCCCCTTCGTGCCAGCCTACTTCTTTACCGACTTGGTTAACTAGACCGCCCAGAGGGTTGAATACTACCCGCCAGATGTAAGTCGGAGTAGTAGTGATCGCCGCAACGTTTCCGTTTCTGGTGTTGTATAGGTCGGTTTTTCTACCTGTTCCGTAGTCACCACCTGCACCGCGTCCATTACCTACGAAACCGGTTACGGAAAGCACTTGAGTGTATTTGTCTCCGAGAATCGCTTTCAAAGGATGCGTATTGATCATCGCTCCCATATCGAACTGAGGAAGCGCGATGGTGATCATCGAACGTTCCACGTTGATCAAGTTTTGGGAAGAAGCGATATATTCCCTGTTGAAGGGAACGTTGATTTGTCCGAAGGTCAAACGGCTGTTTGCGAATTTCGTTTGCAGATAACCGACCGCTTCTTGGATGGCTCCCCTGTTATTTGCGAGAGAACCTTGCTTGGAAACGACGGTTGTCGTTCCTGCGCTACCGGTACAAGCTGCAGTGGTACAAACAGTGGTTGTCGTAGCGGGTTGTAGTTCCGGTCTGGCGAGTAAGTTTTCCAAACGGATGTTCACCACGCCTCCCCACCAATCGGAACCTTCATACATGGCTCCGAGTCGCAGACGTCGAACGTTCCAGTCGACTGCTTGGAAGTTGTCGTGACCGTTGTTAAAGTTCGTGTCTTCGGATCCGGAAATTCCGCGGAATTGCAGACGTCCGTAGATCGTCAGTTTTTCCTTTTGTGGATCCTTGGGACGGTGAGCGGATTGGTTTGGTATATCCGTAAAGCCGTAACCTTTCAGAAAGTTTTCCTCTTGGCTCTGACCACTATCCCGTTTGTCTCCGGTATTCGCTTTTTCTCCAGTAGCAGCAGCACCATTGCCGTTCTCGCCTTGGGGCGCATCGTCTTGGAGTTTTACGCGATTCGGACCAGGATTGACATAAACCTGTCCAGTGGCCTTATCCACGTATAAATCTTTCGAATACAATGCTCCAGCCATTGAGAGAAGGATGGCGGTTATCAATATCCTTCCGATGAATCTATTCATCTAATTTTCCGACCTTGCTTATTTCGCAACGAAAAACGAATCAAATGCACGCATTGAGATTTCGTTCCGATAGGTCTTTTATGGTATATTGTTGTTACGAGTTGATTACGTCGTATTTACGATTTATATATTATAAAAAAGTAAATAATGAATAATTAAAGCAATAGAAAGGCGGAGTGGAAAATTTTCGGTTTTCTACCCGTGGGGAAAATTCGCTCGCAAGAATTTGCATCTTGGTGATGTTTGCGTTGACTCGTGTATTTTTTGGAGAGGCTATTTTGTGGCCTTCTTGCGTCCATCGCAAATATATTTCGGTTCCCTTCGAGTGTTGAAAAAGTATTCCAAAATTCGGAAATAGGAATATTTGTGTATTAGGTGTAGCTAATGAATTTCTTTCGAAGTTTTCCGTACTTTTGATTCCGTTGAAATCGATCTAAATTCTGAAAAATGGAATTCCTAAAAATGGAATTTGGAATATATTTTCGGAATTGTTTTCTTTTTGCGAGATCGAATGCGCTTTCGATTCGAGGTGTGAGGTTCGGTTTTCGGGAGGCGTCGATCGGATCGAAAGGACAAAGATGTTCCGAATTCCGAAAATTGGACTTTCGAGAGAAACATTCGATTTGCGCTGGATCGTCCAAAGTTCCAAATTCTGGACAGATTCCCGTTTTTATGGGAATTTCGTTCTTGGACGCAAAACCTTTCGAGAGGCTGAACTTTTGTTTTGTTCCGAATTTTATTTTCTGCTAACCGAAATGAATTCGTTTAATTTTATTGATCCCGGTGAAAAACTAGATGGAAAACGATAAAGCGGTGATCATAGTTCGTTTAGAAGTAATTTTTTAAGTATCATGCAGAAGCGGCGTTTACCAATCGGATCGTATAGGAATATTCTCGGAATCCTCTGTCTCTTTTTCTCGGTTTCCCCTCTCCGGGCGCAGACTGATTCTACGGTTCATATCAACGAATCGACCCAAAATCGGAACGTCAGCTCTCAAGTCGAGTATCGTCATCGGGATCGTAAGTTTACGTCCTGTAGTCCGGAAAATCTGAAAGGAATGGAAGGACTGGAATGGTATCTCAATCCGATCCAGGACGTTCTTAGGGTCCGCAGGACCTCCAACGGAGTCTGGTTGCGACTTACGGTCCGGAACGATTCCGGCATTTCCTTGGATAGAAGACTGGTATTTTCTTCCATCAATGTTCCTAAAGCGGAGCTCTGTTACGTTTCCGAGGAAGGATTTCATAGTCTGGAGATTACGGATCACTCGGGATTGTTGTACAACGAGATCGTGGCCCCGCGACCGAATTTCCGGGTACGCTTCCCGGCAAAATCACGAACGGTTTTTTACATTCATTTGGATGCGTACGAGGAACTTACGTACGTCAATTTCCCCCTGTCACTTTTGGACGAGCAAACTTTTATAGAATGGATTCTTATGAAGCGGGCCCTCTTCCTGGGAGGCCTTCTGGTAACCCTGCTCGCACTGGGATTGAATATCCATTATTGGAATAAATTTCGCACCGGGGTCTTTCTCTCATTCGCCGGGAACATCGTCATACTCTTCTTCGGATTCTATTTCCTGCATGTGAGGTCCATACATTCCTGGCTCGGATGGGAAAATAAGATCGGCTTCTATTCCTATTATCTGTTTTTGACCCTGTTCCTGGTGACCGCCTTCCTCTATCTTTTCTATCTCGCGAGATTGTTCGAAGTTCCGGTTCGGTCTGTCCGAATTTTCGTTTTCGGCTGGTTGTTCAGTTGTCTTTTCCTTTTGATCCCGCTTTTCCAAGATCTAGCGGAAGAGAGATTCTTCCTTTTGGCCGGCGGCTTCGGTATCCTTTCCTTCTATTTTTATAAAGTACACGCGGAGTTGGTCAAAAAACCGAATCGCTATGTAAGACTTTATTTTCTTTCTTGGGTCGTATTCATCCTGTCGTTTTTTGTGAAGGCGAGTTACCATTTCGATTACAGTCATTACCGCTGGTTCATCGTCTTTTCCTTCATCTTTCTGTATCCTGTACATATCTTGGTGACGACCTATTCCTTATTCAGGATCGTCTCCGAAAAGCTCTGGCTTCCCGCAACGGGTAAATCTCTGATTCGGAAAAGCAAGATCGGTTCGATCGATATCAATCAGACTGTGGCCAAATTGAAGGAACTTCTAGAAGCGGAAAAAATCTACCTTAAGCATTCATTGAAGGAAGAACATTTGGCCAAGGAATTAGGGATAGGAAGTCACCAATTGTCCGAGATCGTTCGCCTGGAATTCAAGACCACGTTTCCGAATTTGATCAATTCGTACAGGATCCAGGAAGCGAAGCGGTTGTTGGTGGAGGACCCTAGAATGTCGACGAATGAGGTTCGAATCAAGGCAGGTTACAGTTCCAAATCGGCTTTTCATTTGGAATTCAAAAAAGCTACGAATACGAATCCGAACGCTTTCCGTAAGGAAGCGATCATCGGCAGGGAAAAATCCAGAAATCGGGAAATCCCCGCCTGACGATGGTAAGAGCGAGTCTTTCTTAACGCTTCTTAGCGGCTTTCTTTTTAGGTGCTGCCTTTTTCTTCGCGACGGTTTTCTTTTTAGGCGCCGCCTTACGGGAAACCTTTTTCTTGGGAGCGGCTTTTTTGGCGGAAGCCGAAGGTTTTTTTCCTTGCTGGGAACCTACTTGGACGGATTCTCTTAACGCTCTTTGGAACCAGAAACGTAGATCTTCGTCGTCCTCTATGACCTCTTCGGGGACTTGCCAGTAGGACATACTAACCTTTTTACCGTTCTTTCCTTCGTAACTGAACGGAGCCATTCCGGCCGCCTCGTATTCGGCTTGGTTGCCCGGGCCTACTTTGAAATACAAAAGATCGTTGATGACCATTCCGAAAATTCGATTTCCGGAATAGATCGCGGTTCCTCCGAACATATTTTTGTATGTGACCGGTCCGCAGACTTTCAGGCGATCTTGGGCGTATTCTAAAAACGAACTCATGGAAATGAATTTATGAGATCGGTCTATCCGCTGGCGACAAGAAAACGTTTTCGCATTAGGAAAACCGGATTTTCGGAAAGTCCGAAACTTTAGAGAGTCGCCTTTAGAGTTTCTCGAACCTCTGTTCCGTTTCGAATTTCTCCGAAGGACAAAACTCCCGTCGGACAGTGGGTCACACAGGCGGAGCAGCGCACGCATTGCACGCTATCCATCGGTCTTCCTCGGTTTGCATAATTCATCACGTCGATTCCTTGGTGGCAAACTTTCGTACATACATTGCAGGAGATGCATTTCTTTTTCTCCGCGAAGATCCGGAATCGACTAAATCTCGCGTATACGTGCATGAGAGCCGCCAAAGGGCAGAACATCCTGCACCAAACCCGACCGGAAAGAAAGAAATACGCTCCTAAACCCAATACTCCCGCCAAACCTATATCGACGAAAACGTCGTAGAGTCTTTTGATTGGATCCGCGGTTTGGGCTAAAAATTGGAAGTAGAGCGAATAGCTTCCCAGGAGTTTGGCTGCGGTGAGAATCCCGGCTGCAAGCAGGATCCATTGACCGGAATGTTCCAAACGATAAGCCCAAAAACCGTGGGACATCTTCGTTCTGGATTCGTCCCCTAACGTCTCCGCCAAACCGCCGCAGGAACAGATCCAACCGCAGTAGGCTCCTTTGCCGAAGCGGAAAACGAGATACGGGATTAATACGAACGTGAGAGCAATTCCATAAACGAGCCAAAAAGCGGTGATCCCTCCGTCGTACAGAACTCCCATATTCAGAGGCCAGGCCAATACCAAACCGTAAGCTTTCCAATAAGCCCCGCCTGGAAATACTTGTGTGAGAAGGAACCCGTCGGGTGCTCCCAAAAGCCCCCAGCTTCCCAAGAGCGGGAGAATGATTTCGGGGAGTAGGAAAAGGGGAAACACTTGGACCAAAATCAACGTCCAGGTTTGTCGTCGAATGTACTTCGTAGGGCGAACCTTCATTCTCCGAATTCCGAAAACGACGATCGTTAAGGAATAAAGGAAAGTATAATGAAATCCCGGAGCTTTTCCTATCAGGAGCGTACCGAAATACTTGGCTAAAACGTATGTGGAACAGAAGTAAATCGCCGCTGCGGACAAATAGAAAGTTCGGAACAAAGACCAACCCCGAACGATAGGCGACCGGTCTCGCATCGTGTACCACACGATGCCGAAAGCTCCGAAACCGATCAAACCCGCCGCTGCCACCCAGGAATACCAATCGATCCCGTAAAATGCGGACTTTCCGAAGTAAACGGCAGCCGCAAAGGAAAGAGAGGTAAGGAAACCCATCCAGGCTCGTTTCGATTTGAAATTTTGGAGGGCAACGCCTATTCTTTTCAAAAACGAGGCGGGCGGTTCCGATCCGATCAGTACTAAAGTAGAATCTACAGGAATCCTTTTTTCTTGAGCCTCCGATCGAAGAACAACGTTTCCCGTCCCGATTTCGAACACGGAAGTTTCGGGAAAAAACCGGATCCTTCCTTTCGACGTTCGATCTAAAAATCTGCGTTTGTTCTCTTCCTTCGGACGTGAGAGTTCTGCGGATCGATAGGAGAGAGTGACGGATTCCGCGCTTTCTTCCAACGCCAGCGACGCTTCTATCGCGGAATCTCCTCCGCCTACTACGAGTACCTTTTGTCCTTGGAAATCCGCGGGATCGATCAGGCGATGAAACACGTTCGGGAGGTCCTCTCCTTTTACTTTTAATCTCCTGCTGTCCCCCGATTTTCCGATCGCTAGGATGAGGTGCAGGCATTCGAACGTTTCTCCCTCTTGTGTTCTGACCGCGAACCTAGATTTAGGAAAAGAGGAAGGAAGAATTTCCGATACGAGAACATTCTCCCGTAGGGGTAGGTTTTCTTCCGTTAAACGAATTCTGAGATCCTCAAGGAGGGATTCCTTGGTTCCGTTCCGGATCTGTAAAGGAGAGGAAATTTGCAGGTCCGAAGGCTCTGCAAAGATGGGTTTCCCTTTGGGATAACTGGAGACAGTATGAAAGGCCTGGTTCCCTTCCAAGATGAGGAATTTCATCCCTCTCTTTTTGGCTTCTATTCCCGCGGAAACGCCCGCCGGGCCTGCCCCTACGATGATCAGATCGTAAATTTCCCCGTCGGTTTTTTCCGCCACGCTTCGGGGAAGCAGGGATACGCATTTTGTTCCGCTGTCCACCGCATATTTTAATAGAGGAAGTCCGGTCAAATCTCCGATGACGTATATTCCTCGGACGGAACTTTCGTAGTTCTCTCCGATTTCAGGATAGGTTTCTACGCCTCCTTCGGGCGCTTCGTTGCGTAACCAGCGAAAATACTCCGGCGTAAACGGAAGAATGAGTTTCATAGGAATTCCCGGTCGGATAGCAATTCATAAAAGGACTCGACAACTTCGGTCCAGTCTTTTTCAATCTCGCCTTGGTTTCTAGTAGAGGAATTGTTCCTTTTATAAGCGGGGTTTTTCTTTGTTCTGGTCGGTGTTTTTACGAAGGTTCTCGATTCCTAAGTTTTTAACGGTCGTTTCCGCCGCTATCTTCTGTACGGCTTTGGTAAGCGTAGGCGGAACTCCTTCTTTAGCGGACGATTTTTATAATTCCGACTCTTTGTTCTTTCCCATTCTCTATTCGGAACTTTTTTTGAAAGGAGGTTCGCTCGGATTTTACCCGATCGGAGATTGGTGCTGGACCCCGTCTCCGTATTTTTTTCCGGACCTTGCCGCCTATTTTGCGTTGCGAACTTTATTTTTGCCGTTTCCTGGTGCCGCTTGGGAAGCGACTCATCTCTCTTACGCGTTCCTCCAATGGACGTTTCTGTTGGCGGGAATTCCGGTTTTATTTCGCGTTTTGCGGAAGGAACCGAACCGGAACGGATTCGAATTCGTGTTTTTATCCTTCGGATATTTGCTAGGGGCGTCTTTTCTATTCTTAGGAGAAAAGCTGTTCCTGTTCCTTCCCGGCTATCACGGAGGAACGTGGGCTTCCCTTTCCTGGGTCTGGGCCTGTCATTTTTCCTGGAAAAAGACGGGAGAAAGAACGTATTTTTACGGAACGATTCTCGCCGTCTTTCTGCTTTCTTTGAGCGACCTTTTTTTCGTACCCGTATTCGTGATCCCTTTGACGATCACCGAAACATACGAATTTCTATTCAAAAACCGCGGATTACAAAGACTTAGGAAATTTTGGTTCTCCTTTCTGCCGACGGCGACAGGTTTGATCCTCGCTAAAATCTTACTAAATATATTAGATAAAAATAAAATAATTCTATTCCCGGGATCGTATGCTTCCGGTAAGGTGGGATGGTCCGTTCTATTCGGGAATCCGAAAGTCTGGTGGAACGATTTTACGGTCGCATCGGGCGGTCTGTTCGGATCGAACCGTACGGAGATCTCGATTGTCGCCTTCGTTTTTGTCGTTTCTCTTTTTCGGAATCGCATCCGATTTCCGACAGGAGTCCCGGAAAAAACTTCCCGTGTTCCGGTACTCCTTTTTGCCTCTCTCGGTTTTTTGTCCCCTCTCTTCCTTGTGCTTCTTGCCGCCATCAACGGTCACGTAATGGAGAACGGAAATCCCATCGATCGCTATTTCGGACAGATAACTGTCGCGGTACTCGGCTGCGGTTTTTGGCTGCTCGGTTCGATGGAATTCGAACGCAAGTTCCGCCTCGGACTCTTTGCGTTTCTCTGTTTCGGAACCGCCTTACTCGTTACGGTCGCATTTTCCAAGAATAGCAATCCGGTTTATTATCCGGAACGAATGCAATGTATAGATCGTCTCATCACGGAGAAGGGGTACCGGCGCGGAATTTCTAATTTTTGGATCAGCCGCCCGATGCGTGTTTTTTCCCGGTCGGAAGCGGTCATCGATGATTATCTGCCGGATCTCAATCTCTTTTATTGGCAGAATACGTTTGCGTGGTTTCTATCCGACGTACCATACACGTTTGCAGTTATGGAAGGAATCGATGAAACCGCGTTGAAGTCCGTTTTCCGTGACGCTAAGCCGGTCGCCGACTGCGGGAGTTGGAAGATTTACGATCTTTCCGATCCCGATGGGGAAAAATCCAAAGCATTGATCTCTTCGAATCGGAATAAGATCGGGATCTGGAAAGGATCCCGTTCCAAGTGAAAGTTCTCCGAGTCTGATCGGCTTCGAGGGACGAGGCCAAGGTTATTTTTCCGGGTCTATCCTTAAGATCTTTCCGGATCCGAAATCAGCAAGATAGAGGGAGCCTCTCGCGTCCCGACCGAACGTTGATATGAGCACAGGCCATTTTCCCAAAGAATATGCCTCTTTCACTCTTTCCCCGTTTTTTGGAAGGGGGATCGCCCAGATCCTTCCGGAGACAAAATCTCCGAAAACGTACAGCCCGTGAAGATCACCGATCCGATCGTTCGTGACTACGAAACCTCCCGTGATAGAACTGCCGTCTTCCCTACCGTATTCGTAGATCGGATCGGTCAATCCGTTCCGATCGCAATTCTCTTTCGGTTCGAAACAATGCGAGGCTTCCGTTTTATTCCACCCGTAATTTTTTCCGGCTTCTATGATATCCACTTCCTCATAGAGATCCTGGCCGACATCGGCTAGGACCAATCGATCGGAAGGATCGAAGGAATACCTCCATGGATTTCTTAAGCCGTATGCGAAGGTTTCCGGTCGGTAATTTTCGTTTCCAACGAAAGGATTATCCTTCGGCACCGAATACTCTTTACCCGGATCCTTGGAATCGACATCAATCCTCAGCATGGACCCTAAGAAGGTTTTGGGATTTTGTCCGTTCCCCTTCGGATCCGCCATCCAGCCTCCGTCTCCCCAGCCTATGTACAATTTCCCGTCCCGGCCGAACGCGAGTTGTCCTGCGTTGTGGTTTCCGTAAGGCTGTTCGACTTCCAAAATGGTCCGTTCTTCCTTTAGTTTCGATTTTTTAGGATCCTTGGGAAAATCCATGGTCCATTCGGAAACTCTACTGGTATCTTTTCCATTTTTCTTAATTACATAATTTAAATATACTTTCGGTTTTTCCGGAAAAGCGGGATGTAACGCGATCCCGAGCAGCCCTTCCTCGGAATCCGTAAGTACGTTCGGGATTTTAGCGATCAATCCGGAACTTCCGTCTTTGGGATCCAACCATTTGATCGAACCGGTCTTTTCTAACACGATGAAGATTTCGGGGTTCGAGATTGCGAGTAAATCCGTCGGCTGATCGAAACCTTCTCCCACGGTCGTTAAGGAAATTCCGATCTTTTTGCGATGTTCGTCCTTTTGGGTAAAGACCGGTTTAAATCCGGATTCCTTTCCTTCGGCGGAATATTTTGAGGAGTCTCCGATTTTTGCCACGAGAATCCGGCGAACTTCGTCGCAGGACGTAAAGAGGGAAAATGAAGCGAAGAGGAGAAGCAACCCGGAAATTCCAAAACGAGAATATTTCATGCGACGAATCATCCTTACGGGAAAAGGAAGATCCACCTTTTTTTACAAACGAAGATTCGAGTTGCGTTCGGGAATCGGTGAGAGAACCTTCCTTTTTGTGAAGGATCTCTCTCAAAACGTTCGGGAAAGAAGTGTTTCCGTAGTCCGATTCCTTCTTTCTCTGCTTTCCTTTTTATTCCTTCTCGGGACGGTAGGCGGTCGCTCCGAAACGGCCGAGGTTTTTTATAACTCGGATTCCCTTTTTTTTTCGAGCGTTTATTCTGAACTCGAGAGCCGAGGATTTTGGTCCGGTTTGCAGGATTGGACTTGGACTCCGGCTCCTTATCTTTTTCCGGATCTGGTTCTATATCTATTCTTGAGGACGCTTTCCTCTTGGGCTGGGTTTTTTCCCGTGCAATCCGCCCAATTGGCTTACGCTGTCTGCCAATGGGCCTTTCTTCTTTTCGGTTGGCGTTTGCTTTTTTCCGTACTGTCGATCGGAGGTTCGCCTCGTTCTACGGAAAAAATCCTGTCTTTCGGTTTCTTATTCGCGGCATTTCTGCTTTTGTCCGGTAGAGAGTTGTTTTTTTTCCTACCTGCCTTTCATGGAGGGATCTGGTCCTTTCTTCCTTGGGCCTGGGGAATTTTCTTTTGGAACCGGAATTCTCCTAGCTTGGCAAGGTCCTTTTCGGTTTTACTCTCCTGTTTTTCGGGAGCGGTCTCGGATCCGTTGTTCGTTCCGACGTATTTTCTTCCGTTGATCGCGGAAAATCTATATTTTATATACGGGATACCGAGAGACAAAAACGATTCCTTTCCGGGAAAAGCGGCGCGAGCGATCGTATCCCAGATTCCGGTCGGTGTCGGTTTGGCTCTTTCTTGGTTTACGTTAAAAGCATTAGAAAAAAATAAATCGATTTTCTTTCCTTTCCATTATTTCTCCGGAAAGGCGCAGGCTCGACTTCTGCAAGATCCTGTCGGGCTCGTTCGCGGCATAGTGGACACCTTTCTCGTTTTGTTCGAACGGGAGCTTCCGTTTTTCGTTTTGATATTTGCGGGTTTGGCTTTCGCCTCGGTTTTGCGGAGAAAAAAAGGAATCGCCGTCGGTACCCGCGATCCTGAAATTTCCGTTTCCGTACTCCTCCTCGGTTCCTGTATCTTGGTTCCCCTTTGTCTGATCGTTTGGGGTTGTGCTCAAGGGTTGATCCAGCCGGGAGAACCCGTGGATCGATATTTCGGCGGAATCTCTTCCTCCTGTCTTGCGGTGTCACTCCTAGGGATTCTCTCTCTTCGAAAAATTTCCTCGGCAATCTTTTCTCTGATCGTCCTCTCCTCGTTTTGTTTTTGCACGAATATCGTATTCAGTAGAGGGATTTCATTCGAATATCGCCCGGAATGGTTGGTATGCCTGGACGAGATCTCGGCACAAGAAGGATGGAAGAGGGGAATCGCGGGATTTTGGAGGTCGGCCCAGATTCGGAACTTAAGTCGCGAGAAACTCGTCTCGGATCCGTACGAATCGGATCTGACCGTGACGGTTTGGCAAAGTACGTTTCGTTGGTATGAGACGGGAATTCCGTACTCGTTTGTGCTTCTCGACGGAATCGGCGAGGATTCCGTAAGGGATCATTTCGGAAAACCGGAGAGGATATTCGAATGCGGGAAACATCGTATTTTCGGTATCGATAAAAACGCCGGATCCGCAAGTCAAAAGTTTTTGAAAAGGAAACAATCCGAGATTCTCCTTTGGAAAGAATTCACAGGGAGAGCGAACGAATCCTCTAAGCGGAACTAGAAATTTGGGTTCTAAGGGGAGGATTGGAGCGTATCGGGATCGAACCGATGACCTTCTGAATGCAAATCAGATGCTCTCCCAGCTGAGCTAACGCCCCTTGTATACCAAGGTTTTGTGGATAGTTTCAAAGGAACCGAATCGGAGAATTCTCTTCCAACCGGATTCCTCGGCTCTGCGGGGTTAAGGATCTTCGGAGGGAAGGACTCCAACCGCTATCCACTGGTCTTAACCCCTGGGCCTGATGTGACTTGAACACATGACCCCACGCTTATCAAGCGTGTGCTCTAACCAACTGAGCTACAGGCCCGGTAAAGGACATGATTTTGTTTTAGGATCGGATGGCAAGGGATTTTTGGCGAGAGGAACTCGTTTTTTAGGATTCTGCAGGAGCGGGTTTGGCTTTTGCGTTTCCGAGGATGGCGTTCAAAAAAAAAGAATTACGAATCAGCAGATGATAAATCCCGAACGTAAGAAGATACGTGAGCAAAAGATGAAGAGGGAACTTTGCCCAGATCGGCCAAGTTTCTTGGACGATGCCGAATCCGATTCCGAGGGAAATCGGATGATGAATGAGATATACTGGCAGGCTGGAATTGCGAAGGTATTCAGAGACTTCGGTTCGATCGCTGATGAAAAACTGGAAGAACCGTATAAAGAAAGCGATCCATGCCCATCCACCCAGACATTTCAGAAAAATGTGAAGAACTCTTCTCCAATCTCCCGTGTAGCCGAAGTAGGACCAAAATGGATCTATGCTTTTGATCCAGTAGAAGCACCAGAATAATGCTAAGGCTAAAATCCCTAAAATTCCCAATTCGATCTTGCTCGAAACTCCGTCTATGATCGTGGATTCTTTACCGATAAAGAAACTTCCTGCGGCAAAGAAGCTGATATCGTACACGAATTGCACCGGTTCAATCGTGAAAAACGTCTGGTCCTTTAGGAAAAAGTAATTTATTAGACAGGTCCAAAATGTGCTCCAAAATCCCAGAAATAATAGGATTTCCGCTCGTTTTACCTGTATGGAACCTGTCGAAAAGTTTCCGTAGCGACTTTCCGGTAAGAAGAAGTTGCCCAATCGATTCAATACCGGACGGATGGCCACATACAGGAACGTGTAAAGGACCAGATATTGTAGGAACCATAGGTGGGACGGCTTCGGCGATTTTAGAAGGAATTCGTTCCAGAAAAAGACGAAATAATTGTGCTCGTAACCGTTCGATACTGCGGCCACGTAATATTGTGCGGGAGCGAATAGGATGATTCCGCTGACTAACGGAATTAAGATCCGAAATCCTCTGAGTCGTACGAAATTCGCCATTCCCTTGGACCGGAAAGTTCTTTCGCTGAAATATCCCGAGAGAAAAAAGAACAGAGGCATCCGAAATAGATGTACCCATTCTCCGAATACGTCGAACGTCCAGGAACGGTCTACGTTTCTCAAAGGGTATTTTATATCCGCTGCATAAACGATTGCGACGTGAAACGCTAATCCGAGTAAAAGAGCGAACGATCTAAGATTATCTAAATAATCCAATCTTTTAGCGCTACGGGGTTTTGCCACCGATAACGCCAAGGATTAAACGTCCACCGTGTACTTAAACAGACCTTCCCGGATGATCAGAGAACTTGGATCGTTTTTAGGTTGTTCCACCAATTTGTCCTTTACTAGAAGGTTTATGGATGAAACCAGATCTTGGTGTTCCAGGCCGACTCTAAGAATGGCCCACTTGATGAAGGCGCCGAGATGAATCTTGTAGATTCCGCCGTCCTGTTCTCCTCTTGTTTGACTAAAGGCGATCAAAGCGGAAGTGACCAAGTTTTTACGGTCCGCCTTCAGAAGACTAGCGATGGTCTGATTCGTTTCCCGCAGGCGGGAAGAAAGCATTTTGACCATCTTAAGCGAGAAGGAAGGATTCGTCTGAATCATATTATAAAAAACAGATTCCGTAATCGCAAAGAGCAGAACGTCGGTTTTTGCGATCGCACGGGCGCTCCGTGGCTTCTTGTCGACTAAAGCCATCTCGCCGAACATATCACCTTCTTTGAGTTCGATTAATAACTTGAATGCTTCCTTTACCTTCTTGTGAATCCCGACCTTACCCGTTAGGATCAGATACATTTGATCGGCGGGTTCGTTCTCATCGAAGATAATAGAGGATTCCTTAAATCGGACTCCGTGTTTATTGACCATTTCTTCCGAAATCTTCATCTTATCGAAAGGCATAACTCTTATGCCTTGTGTAGCGTATCTAAAATTGGTTGGGAGCCGCAATCAATAATTGTAAAGCTCGCGCAATGATATCGGAAATTTCCGTTGACTGGACTTCCTTTCAAGTTAGTTTCTCCCTCGTTTCCCTTAAGGAGGGAATCGTGAACGCGAAAAAAATCCTCCTACTCCTCGCGACAGTACTGATCATTTTAACGGCGGGGATTCTGATCAAACCCTCTCGGATTGAACCTGTGGCCTATTATCCTCCTCCCGAGCCGGAAATGAGCGGGGTATATTCCGAGAATAGACTCTTAAGATCCGCCGAATTGATCGCTTTGGGCAGGATTCACGGTCCTGAAGATATAGAACCTGACGATTTCGGCAATCTCTACTCAGCCAGCGAAGACGGAAAAGTATATTTCATATCGAAAGAAGGAGATATGAAAGCGTATGCAGCTACGGGCGGAAGACCTTTGGGGATGAAACTAATTTCCGACGGGACGCTTTACGTGGCCGATGCAATGAAGGGCCTTTTAAAAATCGGTCCTAAAGGAGACGTGCAAGTCCTCTCCACCGAAGCGGAAGGAGTTCCTTTTAAATTCACCGACGATCTGGATGTGGCAAAAGACGGGACCGTGTATTTTTCCGACGCGAGTTATAAATATACCGCCCCCGAATATCTTTACGATCTGATGGAAGGTGTTCCTAGGGGAAGATTGCTAAAATACGATCCTCGTACCAAAAAGACTACGGTACTGATGAAGGATATTTTCTTTGCGAACGGAGTCGCGCTGTCGAAAAACGAAGACTTCGTCGTTCTGAACGAGACGTACAAATATAGAATTCATCGATATTGGTTAAAGGGTCCTAAGGCTGGGACTAGCGACGTGTGGGTCGAAAATCTTCCCGGGTTTCCGGACAATATCTCTTCCGACGGCAACGGGACTTTCTACCTGGCTATGTTTACGGTACGAAATCCGACCATGGATCATCTTCTTCACCCCAGGCCTTGGGCGAAAATTCTGGTGGCAAAACTTCCGAAATTTTTATGGCCGAAACCCAAACCTTACGGTCTCGCGGTGCTTCTGGACGAGGAGGGCCGTGCCTTAGCCAGCTTTCAGGATCCTACCGGAGAACACTTGAAGGAGATCACTTCGGTGAAGCGCAAGGGAAATTACGTATATTTGGGAAGTCTTCATAACGACCGGATCGGAAAATTCGAACTCCCTCCGGAATTCAGAAAATAAAGAAAGTAGGAAAATTTAAATTACTATGGATTTAACCGTCTCTAAAGAAGTCGAAGAGATAAAGGCTAAGGCCAGGGCCTTCGTGGAAGAAGTGGCCATTCCCGCCGAGGATCATTACGATTACAATCGAGGGAGAATGCCCGAAGCGTTGACGGAAACGTTGAGGCTGGAAGCCAAGAAACGGGGGCTTTGGACGGCCCACCTTCCCAAATCGGAAGGCGGATTGGGATTGGATCTTGTCGGCACCGCTCTCATATTTAGCGAATTAGGTCGTTCTCCGATCGCTCCGTATTTATGCAACTGCGACGCCCCGGACGAAGGAAATATGCATCTTCTTCACCTGGCCGCCAACGAGGAACAGAAAAAGAAATATTATTATCCTCTTGTGGAAGGTAAGATCCGTTCGGGATTCGCGATGACGGAACCCCCTCCCGGCGCCGGCTCGGATCCTACTACTCTCGCTACGAATGCGGTTAAGGAAGGCGAACATTACGTGATCAACGGTAGAAAATGGTATTGTACCGGTGCGAACGGAGCCTCCTTCCTGATCGTCATGGCTAAGGTTAACGATAGTTTTCGTCGAACCACGATGTTTCTGGTCCCGACGGACGCTCCCGGATACACGATGGTTCAGGAAATCGAAATGCTCGGTTCCCACGGACCCGGAGGACATTGCGAACTGAATTTCGAAAACGTTAAAGTACACGAATCCCAGGTTCTAGGAAAGGTAGCGGAAGGTTTCCGTCTTTCCCAAGAGCGCCTTGGTCCCGCCCGTCTAACGCATTGTATGCGATGGATCGGACTTTCCCGTCGATCCCTCGAAATCGCGAGAGAATACGCGATAAAACGGGAATTATTCGGCGGAAAGCTCTCCGAGCAACAGGGGATCCAATGGATGTTCGCGGAGGCCGCTCTCGAAATCGAATCCGGCTTTCTGCTTACTTTAAAGGCCGCGGATATTCTCAGAAAGGGAGGGGACGCCAGACAAGCGATTTCCCTCGCTAAATGGCAAGTGAGTGAGACTCTGAACAAATGCGTAGACAGAGCGATTCAGATCTGCGGTTCCCACGGGTTCAGCCGCTATCTGAAGCTGGAGCTTTTTTACAGAGACGCACGCGCAGCGAGAATCGCCGACGGACCTACGGAGACGCATAAGATGGTGATCGGACGGAACCTAATGTCGGGAAAGGAAAAATTTTAAACGTGAAGGATTCGGAATTAAAGGAGAGGTTAGAGACCTATCTCGGAGGAAGGCTGAAGGGAAAAGTAGAGATTTCTAATATGATCTCGCTTTCGGGAGGGGCTTGCCAGGAGAACTTTTCCGCGGACATCATAGTTGCGGAAGGAAAGGAAAAAGGAACTTACCAGACAGTCTATAGAACGGATAAGGGTGCGTCGCTTCTGGCCTCCCTATCTAGGATAGACGAATTTAAAGTTTGTAGAATGGCGTTCGAAGCGGGCGTAAAAACTCCGGAACCTTTTTGGCTGGAAACGGATCCCGGTGTCACCGGCAATCCCTTCTACTTCATGAGAAGGATCTCCGGTAGGGCAACAGGTAGATTCGTTGTCAAAGATCCTAGTCTGAATAAAATCCGGAAACAACTTACGAACGAGCTCGCGGAAAACCTCGCCAAGATTCATTCGGTCACTCCGGAAACATGCAAAGACGAGCCTTTGCGAAAGACCCTCTCTCTGGGACAGGATCTGAACGATATGGTCGTCGCTTCCGGATCGGTCCAAAATTTAAGGAGTCAATTGGAAGGAATGAAAGAGCCTTATCCGGCCATGGAGATGATCCTGAATTGGTTGGAAAAGAACGCTGTTCCGAGCGACAGGATCGTTCTCGTCCACGGGGATTTCAGGACCGGGAACTTCATGGTCACTCCGGAAGGACTCCAAGGGATCGTGGATTGGGAATTTGCCCATTGGGGGGATCGTCACGAGGATCTCACTTGGCTTTGTATGAGGGATTGGCGTTTCGGAAAGCTGAATAAGGAAGCGGGAGGGTTTGCGGACCGTTCCGAATTTTACGAGGCGTACGAAAAATCGGCCGGAGTGACTTTGGATCCCAAAAAAGTGACCTATTGGGAAGTGATGGGGAATCTGAGATGGGCCATAGGTTGTATCGGTCAGTCCGAACGTCACTTATCGGGAAAGGATAAGGGAATCGAGCTCGCCGCGATCGGAAGAAGGGCCGGCGAGATGGAATACGAGGCGATGCGTCTGATCGAGGAATCGTTATCCTAAGAGGGGAGTATGCAGGATAAACCTACTAGTACGGAATTATTGGAAGCGATTCAGGATTTTTTAATGAAGGAGGTTCTTCCCGAATTCAGGGATAAGGATCTGCTTTCCTATAAAACCCTGGTCAGTTGGAATATGTTGGGGGTTATTTCCCGGGAAATTCGATCCGGGGAAGAGCTTTTGGATAAGGAAATCGTCCGTCTTGCAAAGCTGCTCGAAAAGGATATACGGACGCCGTTAAATACGTTAAATGAGAAGAAGGTTCTTGCCGCTTCTTGGAATATGGAGTTGCGGGATCGGATCCGAAAAGAGAAGAGATCGGTGGATGACCGGGATTTCTGGGAACATGTAAAGGAAAGCGTGAAGGAGAAGGTAGAGATCACCAATCCGCGTTTCACTACAGAAGACTAGGGACCCATGTCCGTAGTTCATCTAATCCGACACGGCCAAGCGAATTCTCGGGGAGAAGATTACGATCTTCTAACGGACCACGGAAAGAAACAATCCTTTCTCCTGGGCAAATACATGGGAGAAAACGGAGATCTTCCGGATCGGATCGTCACTGGGAGCTTGCGAAGGCATAAGGAAACTGCAGAATCTTTTTTGGACGGACTGCGGTCAGTGAATCCGAGGCTTTTGACGGATAGAGAGGAGGAATCCTTGGTTCTTCGGGATTCCGGTTGGAACGAATTCAGCCCTGAATTGTGGAGTTCCTATGCGAAAATATTGTCCGAAAAAAATCCGGACTTTCATCGGAGTCTTTCCCAATTCGCGAAAGTGAAACTCCAGGGAGGAATTCGCTCTGCGGCGCTCTTTTTCAAGTTAACGGAAGAGATCTTGGTCTCCTGGAGAGGAGGAGAGGAAACTCCTCACGGAATCGAATCTTATTCCGATTTCGAATGCCGTGTGATGGAGTCCTGTGATAGATGGTTTTCCCCATCGGATAAGGAGAGAACCTTCGTCTTCACTTCGGGGACTCCCATCTCGCTAGTACTAAAAAAGATTCTCAGACAGGATACGGGAAGTTTCGACTGGATGCCATGGATTTGGAACACTTCCTTAAGTACGTTCCGTTGGGTCAGGGGAAGATATCTACCCGTCTCGGTGAATAACGTTCCTCACTTGCCGGAAAAACCGGACAGAACCCTGTTCTGAATGTAGGTCGCATATCGACGTCTTTTAAGAGACACGTTTGCTGATGATTTTTTTGAACTGCTGCGTCAGAATATCCGTATTCTTTTCCAGTCTTTTCGTCTCTAACGCCTTTTCCGGGTTTTTGTGGAATTCTAAGCCGAGAATCAACGCTCCCTTTTCGTCTTTTTTCCACCAACGTATTTCTCCGGAAATAGGAAGAGGTCGCTGCTTTCTGAAAAGGATATCCAATTCTATCGTTTTGAATTTCGGAAGCAAATCGGCCAACTTCTTGTCCTGAATCCGAACGCACATTCCTTTCTTGGAGATATCCAGGATCTTATACGAGGTCGTAGTCCGGAATGTATTCCAGGTTTTGATGACGTCGGTTATTTCGTTCGCAACGGAGGCTAGCTCCCGCATTTCCTCTTCGAGGATATTCTTTTCGGAACTATGAAGAGAAATTACGCCTAACGGGAAAGGTTCACAATGGCCGTCGCTATAAACGATGGGTATGATGACTTCCGACTTTATGTTCTCGTTCTTATAAGTTTGTATAGCCAAGGGGATGTCGGAAACGATTTCCTTGGCGAAGTCGACGAAGGACGGATCTTTAGAACGAAAATTTTCCGGATCGGCGGAATTGCGAATGTAAAGGATCTTTTGCGTCTTCCGCACCACTTCCAATTTGCGGTTCGAAACGAATCCGAACTTATCGATGTGTAAATCGGGAAAATTGCCTTCTCTCAATTTCTCCTGGTATTTGGAAAAGAGTTCCGTCACTATGTTCGGGATTTTTTCTTTTTTGTCTCCCGGAAAGAATTTATAGGTCACTAAATTGCTGGCAAAGGCCACTTCCGACGGTACGGGAATTCTATCTTCTTCCCGAGCCGTTTCGGTGATCCCTATGTTCACAAGACGGAAAAGATAGTTGTACTCTTCGTATTCCTTCTCGAAAACGCAATCGAGCTGGAGGTACTTCGCAAAAGTCTTAAAAAAAGAGATCGATTCCCCTTTTACGAGTTTGATTCCGGTAGGAATATGGATCAATAGCAGATTTTCTTTTTCGAAACTTTCGACGACGATTGCCTCGAAAAAATAAGGGGGCTTTTTGATGGAAACGGTATGATTCAATAAGTAGGCTTTGACGAGCTGAAACCTTTGTGCCGGATCGGCGATCCAGTTTATCTCCCTTGAATTCTGTTCTTTTAAATCCATGATGTACGAACGGCCTATGAAAAATCGAAAGTGCGGGATCTTTCTCCCTAATAAGATAGACGTGAAAGATTCCCGGATTCAAACATTCGGTTCTTTGATCGGAGGGCCGGTAGGCGCGGGTTTTTATCGAAAAAAGAGTTCCGGCTCGTCGAAATTCTCGGCGGACCTGCGGATCGGAAACTCCCTCATTTGGTCCGACTGAAATCGAGAATCCTGTCCTGCACTTTGGTATCGCTCAAAAGTTTGGAATGTTCCGCTTCCGATTCGAAGAGTTCGTATTCGATTCCTGGGGGAGGTAGAGCGCTTTCGGCAGTCACCCTTCCGTCACCGTTCGTCCTTTTGGCTTTCTCGAAATCCCATTTC
Source organism: Leptospira fletcheri (assembly GCF_004769195.1). NCBI lineage: Bacteria > Pseudomonadati > Spirochaetota > Leptospiria > Leptospirales > Leptospiraceae > Leptospira > Leptospira fletcheri. Next base: position 250,142 of record NZ_RQET01000013.1, on the reverse strand, counting down.
CATCCTTCGGTCGTTTTTTCGCCGGTAAGTACGCGAAGAGTCGGTCGATTTACGGCCCGAACGACCAATACGGAGGGTCGATTTTTTCCCGTTGTGGCTGTCAGAGAGTCTCGAAACGTTTTGGCCCGGTCCAAGCGTTGTTGGAATTCTTTTTCCTCCGGTAGGTTCGAGCAAGAGGCGGTCTTACTGAACGGACCCAGTCCGTGTTCCTTCCAAAAGGAGGCTCGGAAAAATCGATTCTCTACGAATTTTCCCTTCGCATCACTCAAAACTTCTCGGGTGTCAAAACTTTCTTCCCGTGGAAAGAACGTGTACACGCTTGCAAACGTGGAAACGACGCATGGATCGGCGATTTTTCCGTTCAATCCCGTCGATTGCGGAAGCATCAAATCTTCCAAGAATCCGATTCCCGAATGAAAAGGAGCTCCTACAAAAATCGCTTTCGAGATCAGATCCGGCCTTCGGTTGAGGACACTCAATGTGAGGGTTCCCCCGTTGCTATGTCCCACCACGACGGGAGCCGTTCCGCCCGACTCTTTTTTGACCCGCTCCAAAAACGTCTCGAGTAAAAGAGAAGTATTTCCGTTATCCTTTCTCCAATCGTAAGGAAATACATAGGAGGCAAGGCCCGCCTCCGATTCTAGGCGCTTTAACCAAGGAGAATATACTTTAACGTCTAGGATTCCTGGAATTGCGGTAACGGAAGAGAGGATATCCCCGGCCATGATTCCGTCACCATCCCTAAGAGACAAATCCGGTGTCGAAAAAGCGAATGCCTGGGAAGGACCGAGCCACAATCGTTTTCCGGATGAAGAGATCAATTCCGAACCCTTATAACCGGGAACGAAAACGACGACTCCGGAGCCTGTTCTGTCGGCTTTCAATATTCTAGGTCCGAAATTGTCGGTTTTACCGGAACAGCGGAGAAGAAAGATCCAGAATAAGAAAAAAGAAAGAGTCCGCTCGTTCGGCATGGGACGAAGAATAAAACCCGTATTCTTCTCTGTCGAACGGAATTTATGCCTCATCTCTCCACTACCAGGCATGGTAGGATCCGAAAATATACTGGATTGTCATAGAATAAAAAATATAGTACGGTATAAAGCCGCGTCATCTCTTAGGATTTTTCATGGACCGTTCGCAGGATAAAGTATATCGCACGATTTTCGAACAATCTCCTATCGGTTTAATTATTTTCAATCGTAGAGGGGAAGTCGTGGACGCGAACGTAGCTGCTTTGAGAATTCTAGGAATGCGGGGCGAAGATCTGATCGGATCCTCGTTCAGCGATTTTCGGGATGAAAACCTGGTCAACATGCTGACTCATGCGTATTCCGGAGAGACCTATGAATACGAAGGACCTTATTTCACCTCGCTATCCGAATCGTCTTTTCAAATACACGCAAAGGTCGCTCCTATATTGGACGAGCATGAGTCTGTGGACGGACTCGTCTTAACTTTCGAAGATATTACCGAAAAGAAACGTACGGAACGCAGATTGGCCGAGACTTTGGTGAAGCGAGCCGAGATACAAAAGGCGCTCCGAGAAAATGAACGTAAGTTCAGAACCTTGTTTGAGGCGGCAGGGGACGCGATCTTCATCTTCGACGGCCGGATTTTCTTAGACTGTAATCCCAGGACGGAGGAGATATTCGGCTGTACGAAGGAGGAGATGATCGGACATTCACCGGTGGATTTTTCCCCGGAGTTCCAGCCGGACGGATCCAATTCCGCGGAGGCCGCCATCCACAAAATCGGGCTGGCGATGTCCGGTCAACCCCAGACCTTTGAATGGACTCATTGCAGAAAGGATAGAACGAATTTTTCCGCGGAAGTGACTCTGAATTCGGTCAGATTCGGCGATGCGGACGTGATCCAGGCCATCGTTCGGGATGTTTCGGAAAGGAAAAGATCCGAGGAACAGATAAAAAGACTGAACGAGGAATTGGAAATTAAGGTTTCCCTCCGCACGGAACAGCTAAATGCGAGCAATAGTCATCTAGAAAGTACGATTCGAAATTTGAAGAATGCTTTGATCGAATTAAAATCTACCCAAGGGCAGCTTGTACAATCCGAGAAGATGGCCGTTCTCGGACAATTGATCGCCGGGATCGCTCACGAAGTGAATACTCCGTTAGGAGCCATTATCTCTTCGAACGAAGGGATTCAGTCCGTTTTTAGGGACGCGTGGGAAACGTTATTGAAGGAATTCTCCTTATTTAACGATGAGGAGAAAAACTTCTGGAAAATGTTGTTTTTCAAAGGAAGTGTATTGCCGGAATTCTATGATTCCGCGGAGGAAAGAAAAAAGCGGAAACATATCAGGGACCAATTGAAGCAGGAAGGTTTCGTCAAGGCGAATTCTCTCGCGGACAATTTGGCCGAGCTGGGAATCGAGGGGAAGGATCTGTCCGAAATGATCGCCAGTGCCGATAAGGAAAGATTTCCCGTGATCGTGGCAAATGCTGTTCATCTTTCCGGAATATTCCGACATAGTAATGTGATTCGGGAGGCTGCGAACAAGGCTTCCCATGTTATACGGGCGTTAAAGACGTATATCTATCAGGACCATTCCGGAGCAACCGAAGTGGATGTAAGGGAACAGTTGGAGCTGGTTCTTACCTTATATTACGGTAAAGTAAAGCAGGGTGTGGAGATCGTCCGAAAATTCCACGATCCTTCGATCGCTTTCGGACAAGCGGACCAATTGACGCAGGTCTGGGCCAATCTTATCAATAATGCGTTTCAGGCCATCTCGTACAAGGGACGTTTGGAATTGGAGACGCGTCCTCAGGGCGGATTTTTGGACGTATTTATAACGGATAACGGACCGGGAATTCCCACGGAGATTCGGGAAAGAATTTTCGAGCCTTTCTTTACCACAAAACCTCAGGGGGAAGGGAGCGGCCTCGGCTTGGATATTTGCCGTAAGATCCTGGAACGGAACAACGGTACGATTCATGTGGAGTCCAAATCCGGAAGGACCACTTTTAAAGTCCGGCTTCCTACCGCTCCAAATTGACGATTTTGGATGGACACCCGGCTCTTTTCCGTTGAACTGAACTGCGTTTCGGAGGTTCATTTCGTGAAAAACAATACAGTCCGGATTCTTTTATTCGGTTTTTTGGTATGGTTGATTCCGTTCCTAGCGGCTTTCGGGTTTTACACTCCGGAAGGAAAACTGAGGGGAGATATTTTTCTATTTAAGACGGTAATGCTCCTGGTGGGAGGAGCGTCCGGATGCTTTTTTTTATTCCTTATGGCAAAGCGGGTTGCTCTTCCCGCGTTCCAAACGTTTGCGGCAATCGGTTTGATCTGGTTGGTGGAAAATCTAGGCTTGGATCTGTTGATTTTGGTGCCTATGTCCAAAATGACTCTGGGCGATTATTTCGTTCAGATCGGACTGAGATACTTTATGATCCTATTCGTTTCCGTTACGGTGGGAGCCTCCATAGACGCAGCTAGGAAATGAACGGACGATAAGCAAAGGACGCCGGGAAGTTTTCCCGACGTTCTGATCTTTTTTAGGCTTTGACCGGGACTTCTTTTCCTTTCTGAAAGGCCGGACGAACTCCAAGTCTATCCTGCCATTCTTTGAGCTTCGGAAAATCGTCTAGAGAAACTTCCGAATAGGTATGTCCGTAAACCCAGGGCCAAGTCGCTATGTCCGCTATGGAAAGTTCCGAACCGGCCAAATACTCCGAGTTGTGAAGACGCTTTTCCAAAACGGAATAGAGTCGCTTGGTTTCATTCTGGTATCTTTGAATAGCGAAGGGAATTTTCTCGGTCGCATACCTCAGGAAAAAATTCGCCTGTCCTTGCATGGGACCTACACCGCCCATTTGAAACATCAACCACTGTAAAGTTACGGACCTTTGCTTCGGATCCTTGGAAAGCAATTTACCTGTCTTTTCCGCAAGATAGATCAGTATGGCCCCGGATTCGAATACTGCAAAGTCTCCGTTGTCCTTATCCACGATCGCAGGGATTCGTCCGTTCGGATTGATTCTTAAGAACCAATCCTCTTTTTGCTCCAGTTTACCCAGGTCCAAGGCTCGGACGGAATAGGGAAGTCCGATTTCTTCCAGCATGATGGAAACCTTTTTTCCATTCGGCGTTCCTGCAGTATATAGTTCGATCAATCGCTCTCTCCTTCTTGGATGATTTATTAGACCGGTCTTCGAATCCGGGAATTCGATTATTTTCCTTCCTGCCTTGCCCTTTCTTTTTTAAGTCGTTTCCGGATCTCTTTTCCGCGCTTTTGATTCTCTTCCAGAACCTGCGCGATCATCTTTATCGGAAAGGATGTGCCCTGGAACATTCTTGCAAAGACTTTTTCAGGCATGTCGTACCAACGAGCCTTCGAGGAAAGCAATAGCTCCCCGGTCTTCTTGAGATGGACCGTTCCCTTGGTATACAATCTTCTCCTGCGAACCATCGTGACCCAACAGCGGACTTCTATTTCCGCTCCGAGCGGACATGCTTTGAGATACCTCATGTAGAGTTGGTCCGTCATAACGAAATGCCCGAGGTGAAAGCAAAGGACCCCTTGGGCCTCGTCCATTAATGTGGCCAAGGCGCCTCCGTGGGTGAAACCCGGTGCGCCTTCAAAACCTTTTTCCATTACGAAACTGAACCTGACTTCTCCCGAAGCTTCGTGAAAGGGAAAGCTTGCATGCAGTCCTTTTGGATTGTCCGGTCCACAGCCGAAGCAGTTCGTGTGATGCCAATCCTGCCCGTTTTGGCTGGCTTTGATTTGTCGATAGATCTGTTCTTCTACCATAGGGTATTTCCTTTAATAATACGAAAGGATGACTTACAGTACCATGGAAAACCTTTTTGAAAACGGGACAAGGAGGAAATCGGTACCTCGTTTCGGAAGGATCCGACCGAACATCGCTAAGTCTCGAACGATCGAGCCCGTCCGAAAATTCTCACCGATGGTTTTCTCTTCAAACGATCACGGCTTGCCTGGGAATTCCAAGCGCGAGAATCCCTTGACCGGAGTTTCCCGGATTCTATTCTACGTAGCGTTTGGATTGGAGTTTTTATGAAAGCCGCAGTATTGGAATCCGGTAAAAGAACTTTAGAAATTCGGGAAGTCGAAGTCCCTCGTTTGGGACCCACTTCGGTTAAGGTCAGGATAAAGGCGTGCGGAATCTGCGGGTCCGACGTTCATCTTGTTTTACACGGAACTCTGAAATGTAGCCATTATCCCCAGATTCCCGGGCACGAAGCTTCGGGAATCGTGGAAGATACTGGAGAGTCGGTAAGTAAATTCAAAAAAGGTGATAGAGTAGTGATTGCGGCGGGAACAAGTTGCGGCGAGTGCGCACATTGTCTTAACGGGCGCGAAAATCTATGCAAGAATTTGGGAGTCTTCGGGTTCGATCGAGAAGGGAGTTTTGCCGAATATAACGTGGTAGAGGAGAGATACCTTTATTCGTTACCGGACAAGATTCCGTTCGAGCAGGGGGCTATATTGGCGGATGCCGTTTCGACTCCTTATAATGCGATCAAGTTTCGGGGAAGGATTCAGGACGGCGAGAGCGTTGCTGTCTTCGGGTGCGGAGGATTGGGGATTCACGGAGTCGCGATTGCGAGGGCTTTGACGAGCGGTAAGGTGATCGCTTTGGATGTGGATCGAGGAGCTTTGCAGAACGCGTTGGCATACGGCGCCGATGAAGCGATCAATCTAAAGGAAGTAAAAAATGCGGGAAAAACGTTGAAGGAAATCTCCAAAGGGATAGACGTTTTGGCCGATTTTTCCGGAAGGACTTCGAATATTCAAGAATCTTTAAGAGCGATGAATCCCGGGGGAAGAATGGTCATGGTAGGGATCGGCAGGGATCCGCTTACGTTCGCGATTCCGTTTTCGATCATCGAGAAGCAGATTACGATCGCAGGCTCCTACGGTTCTGACAGGAGGGCTATCCCCGAACTGATCGATTTGTACGTTGCGGGTAAGTTGAATCTTTCCAAATCCATTACAGGAATCCTAGGTCTGCAGGAGATCAATTCCGGATTGAGGGATCTGGAAGATCGGAAAGGAAATCCTATCCGTATCATCGTATCTCCCTGATTTGCAAAACGGACGGAAAGATCTCGAGACGATCGTGTCCGACTTGATTCCGGCGGCGATGTTTCTATTTTCGGTATAGGCGGGCGTTAAAAGTCTGAAGAGTTAACGCGATTTTTTGGCCGGACGATGCGGGAGAAAAGACGAATCCTGATCGGGATATTTTGAGAGATGCTTAAACAATACCTTCAATTCATTTCAACTCTTAGGAAAGTCCGTAACATTATCACGATAAGATCCCTTCTCCTGATCGGATTCATGTATGTGCAGCCCGCTTTGCAGGGAGGGGCCGGCCTTTCCCTACTTTTAGGTATCGCTCTCTTTTTTGGAGTGGTCGGTACTTATGCCGCGAATGGCTACGAAATACGATCGAATTTGACGCCCGAAAAGCCGGTACAATGGGGCTCATATCTCCGGTTTTTCGTTTCGATGATCCTCTTCAGCTTTGCGGTGGTATTACTGATCGATTTTGTCGTCAGTCCTTTCGTGAGTCCGAAGTTAAAGCCGTATCTTGAAAGCTATGTTAAGGATCCGAAAACCCCTTTGCCGCCCGAGTTAGAGAGGCTCTATATTCTTCTTCCTTTTGCGATCGGTCTGATCTTATTTACTCTGGTACCTATTTTGATCGCTAGACTAAGCGTAGTGCAAGGCTTGGCCTCGTTGGGAAGATATCTGAGAAGATCCGACTATCTCCAGGTCGCGTGGACTTCTTTTCTGGTATTTTTTGTTCCCTTCTTCGTTCTGTACATATTCTCTTCGTTTCCGAATTTCATTTCCTCTTTTTTCGGTTTGGCTTTGATTATAGCGGTGATTTTTCTTTCGCTTACCTGGGATTTGATCCTGCATTTTCCCGTATTTTATATATTACGAAAGATAGATGCACTTCCGTCCCCGGACAAGACGGAACAATAGACGGAAGACGGGTGCCGAGAGCGGTTTAGGTCTTCAGGAAGCTCATAGTTTCCCGAAGATTTTTCGCTATATTCAAAAGTCCTGAAGCGCTTGCCGCGATCTCTTCCGAATTGGCAGCGCTGCTCTGAACGGTAACCGAAATATTGGCGACGGCATTTGCAGTTTCGACGATCGCCACTTTCTGTTCCTTGACGGAGGTTCGTATTTCCGCGGATTTCGAATCCACCAACTGTACCGCTCCGCGGATGGTTTCCTTCTTTTCCTGCTGCAATTGCATGATCTGAACGATATTGTCGGAGGATTCTTTTATCGACCGAAGGCCGTCCAGAATTCCCGCATAAACCTTGACGGAGTTTTCCACGAATCCTTTTCCCGATTCGATCTCGGCATTACTGGTTTTTATCAATTCCTCTATGGTTTTGGCGCTTTCATCGGTCTGCTCGGCCAATCTTGTGATTTCGGATGCGACGACGGCAAAACCGCGTCCGTGCTCTCCTGCTCTGGCGGCTTCGATCGCGGCGTTCAAAGCGAGAAGATTCACTTTTTCGGAAATTTCCTTGATGATGGCGGTGATGGATCTCATTTCCACGGAACTGTTTTCGATCTTACCCATGCTTCCGGAAAGATTGCCCATGGTATTCTTTCCGCCTTCCACTTTTTGAACCATTTCGGAAACGCTTTGTAGGGAACCTTGGACAGCATCTCCGACTCTGTTGATCAACGTGTCCAACGTTTTCATTTCTCCGGAAAAGGACGCAATGGAGGAATATTGCTCCTCGGCGTTTCGGGTCACCTGTTCCATTCCTGCGCTGATTTCCTCGACGGATGCGGATATCTGTTCCGCGGAGGCCGATTCAGTCTGGGCGTTCGAAGAAAGGTGATCGCTGGATTTGGAAAGTTCTTCGGAAGCGGATAATATGGATTCGGAAAAGGAAAAGATCGTACTTAACATATTCTTTACTTTTTCCTGGAATTCCTGGAAGGCGATGAGCAACAGATAAAGTTCGTCCTTATTCCTGTCGTCATGCTGCACATCGACGATCTTACTGAAATCCGCATTTTTTATGGAAGAAGTCACCGTCGTAAGTCCTTTTACTAGGCGCAATGAAAAGGAGATGGAGGCGATGAGAATGTAGGCGATCGTAGCAATGGAAGTAACGGTAAATATTCCGATGCTGTATTCGTACTCTAGTTCCGCTTTCGTATAGATTCTTTCGGTTATCTTCAATTGAACCTGAATCAGCCTCTCTATCTTTTCCGTGACCGGATCGATATTCGGATAAAGTATTTTCTCGGCGAATTCTACCAGCTGTTGTTGGTCTTCGGATTCCATCGTTTTTTTGCCTTCTTCCACCGCCTTGTCCGCCGCGGCAAACAACGGTTTCAACTCTTCGATGATCTGCGTCTCCTCGGCAACCAATTGAGTGGAAAGATACGCCGTCCATTCTTTCTTTATTCCGGCTTGTGCCTGAACGATGTTTTCTCTGCCTTGAGAGAACGAGACCGCGCCGCTACGCACTTTATGCACGCAATCGACGATAGAAATCGCATAGTAGTCCGATATGGACTTTAATTGTTTTAGCGGTATGAGCCTATCGTTGTGAATGGTTTCTATATCTCGAATTCGGGAGGAGGAGTTTAAAAGGGAAAGTCCGAGAATCATCAAAATGGGCAATAGCAGAGATGAAAACAGGAGAGTAAGTTTTATTTTGAGACCTAAACGAGAATACCAAGATTTCATCTATCTATTCCTTAATTTCTTGATCATCCAAGATTTTAATTCGGCCGCATCGTTTATGAATTAAGCTTGGATTTTAAGATTTTCAATAAGACGAAACTTTGCCAAAAAATAAAGACTTTTATCCAAAATTCGCTTAGAAGTCGTATAAGCGAAGTCGCTCTCCGATTGTATCAAAGATACTTACACCAAAGAGTATAGAGTTGAAGATTCGTTAGTTGTTCGGACGTATTCGACTTTAAATTGCAATTAACGTCTTAAAGTAAGTATATAGATTCTCCGACGGAAAAAATCGTAAGAAAACGGACTCGACGGTTTTTAGGGTCTAAGGCCATTGTAGCGATCGCTATACACTTGACAGACTCTTCTCTCGGAATAAATTGAGAGAGTTACGACTGAATTTATATAAAACAATTGTTTGATAAAAGAGAAAGAGGATAGAATGTTAGGGATTAAGAAAAAATCGAATATTCGAATTCGAAGTAAACAAGCCGTTTCTCTCGGTTTTGTTCTGCTTCTCGTTGCCGGCTCCGCCTCCACGGCCCTTTCCTTGAAAGAGATTCCGGATCATATCGGACCTGATGGACGCAATATTTCTCGCCAGTTCTTCCAGTTCTTAAAGATCGCAGCGATCAAAAATAAATACGATGGTCGCGCGTTGGAGTTCCACAAATATCTGGATCGCTCCTTGGAGAGGTTCGAATTAAAAAATCTGTTCAACTCCGAATTCATGCAAAAGGAAGATGGGGGACATTTTGTCACCTATAAGGGGAAATTCGCTCCGGACGGCTACCGTGTGAGTTTAGAGAATATCCGGATGAAAGAAGTACCGATCCAGAGCTTCGGTGATTTTTCCGCGGAATTTTCCCTAAGACACAATCCAAAACCTACGTACGGCGGAAACTCTTACTCGGGCAATTTGGATGTTTCCACCAATTTAGGTCCGTTTACCCACAAACATGGAGTAAACGCGATGGATTCAGGGCTGAAGTTTTTAGATCCGAAAAACGTCTCCGCAATTCAGGCGCCTTCCACTCAGATTTTCAAAAAAATCAAGGACCATGAAGCGAGACATGTCCTGAACGATTTCGATTCTTCTTTTCCTGGACTTGCAAAATTTTTGAATTATTATTTCGGACTGAGCTCTTTGCTTAGCGTTTCTAAGGAAGGGAAAGCACAGGGGATTACCGAATTCAATTTCGAAGGAACGGTAGAACAATCCTTAGCGACGGATTTTACGGATCTCGGCGATTATTTGGATGATATCAAATATCTGGGTTGGATTAAGGCGAGAATCACGAATCTGCAAGGAAAAACATTGCTCCAATTCGGCTTGGTCTCCAAGACTGCCGAGTTGAAGTTTCGCTTTTATACAAAAGACGGTAAGATCGTTCCTTTCGATTCAAAAGGAAATCTCTATCCGGAAGAAGCATTTTCCTTCTCGTCTCTGACGGAATTGCCTTTTTTAGTGAAGGCTTCTCTCGAAGCGAATCTCTACGGATTACTATTGGAAAACGAGGATATCCAATTGTTCGGCAGATTTTCCAATTCGCCTTCTTCCGGCGTTTTAAATTTGAAACTGACCAAGGTGGAGAAATTCGAAGTAAGCGGAGCTTTCGCGTATTTGGCTCCAAGTTGGGCGATTAATTTGTTCATTCCGGGAAATCTCCAATCCATTATCCACGAATTTACGGAGACTTTAGTGAAAGCGAACGGTGGAAAAGGTTCCTATTTCGTGCTGAGATGGGATCGAGAAGGGGCTCGGACATTGATGCGCACGCATATAGAATCCGAATTTTTGGATAATTTCTTCATTCGCTTCGGTCTGAAAATCTGGAATCATAAGGTTCTTCCCGATGAAGATGCGAGAGATGATATCCGGAAAGTTTTTTCTAAAATTATGGACTTAGTCTTGCAAGGGATATAAGGGAGTTTTTTGAAAGAGCGGCGGCGGGGTCGTGGGCCAATTGTCGCCCGTTTCTCCACTATAAAAACGCCCTTTTCGCAACGACTTTTTTCAACCTTTTCTTGTAGGAGCTCCTACAAGAATTTGCAAAAAACTTTCTTGCCTAAATAACAAAATTCTGATAGTTGATCGATGCTGGCGCGGGGTACCACCGCACCGGCCCCCACCCAGAGTCGGGTGGGGCTACCTTTTCAACCCCTCTTTCGAACCATTGGAAGCCGAAACAAGAAGAGTGGTCAGGAGCCAGACCCCTGCAAACGTATAAAATTTCCAATTGAACTCATAGTCGGATTCGCTACTGAAACTGACGAAGAAGATATCCGGCATAAAGAAGCCCAGACCGAGAAGAAGTCCTAAAAATATCTGAAGGACGAATAAAACTTTATAAAGCCAGTCGCTTCTCCAAAACCCTCCGAAGAAAAAAACCAGAAAGGAAGGAAGGATGAAGAATATATTCGTGGCGACCCGTATGTTTTCCTGTTCTTCGGATCCAAGATTGATCTTATAGCCGACCCAGCTCGAAAGACTGAAAAGAAGTTGGGCAAAACTGAAAACGAAAATGAATTTCTCGCTTCCGGATTTTTCGAAGAAGAATTCCTTAAATCTACCGTACAATTCCGAAAAGAAACGTTGCCATCCGTGCAGTACGACAGGAATGGCCGGAAAGGCGAGGCCGAGGTCCTTCAAAAAGGAAGAAAAAAGCATGGATTATTCTATTTCTGCCGTAATTTCCACTTCAACAGGAGCGCCGAGCGGAAGAGCTACGCAACCGACAGCAAAACGAGCGTGTCTGCCGGACTCGCCGAACAATTCCAAGAGAAGATTCGACGCGTAATTCGCCACGAGATGTTGTTCGAAAAAAGTGGAAGAAGAAGCTACGAAAACGCCCACTTTGACGATGGATTTGATTTTGTCCAATCCGCCGATCAGAGCGGAGATTGCTGCCAACCCGTTCAAGGTCGCCTGCTCGGTGGCTTCCTTGACGTCGCTTACCAAAAGATCGAAGCCCAACGCACCGGAAACGACCAGTTTTCCGTCTTTCATCGGAAGTTGTCCGGAGGTGAATACGAGTCGATCGGAACGGTTTGCCGGTATATAGGAGGCGATCGCTTTCGGAGCCGGAGGAAACTCTAGTCCCAAAGATTTGATTTTTTCAAGAACGTTCAAGGAAGTGCCCCTCCGGAAAGCGATTCCTTCTATAACAGACTCGGCACCCTTTTTTTCAAGCAGTTTAGAAACGGATTTTCGTTTGTCGGCCCTTTCGGGAGGAAACGGAAAACGGATTTTTCTTTACCCTAGAGTACGCCGGCAAATCCTGAGAACAAAAGTAGAGGAATGGATTCGATCTTCGATTTAAAACCGCATCCGAAATATCCGGAGGAGTATCTCGTATGTTCCCGTACGGGAGTCCATTTCTACCGAAAGGCGAGAGAAAGAGAATACGAGGATTCCTATTTCCAAGAGGAATACAAGAACCAATATAAAAAAACGTATTACGAAGATGAGCCCCAATTAAGAGAGCTCGCTCGACGAAGATTGGCCTCTCTTGCCCGATTCCAAAATCCGAACGGGAAAACCCTGTTCGAAGTCGGATGCGCTGCCGGTTTTTTTTTAGATGAGGCTAAAAAAGCGGGATATTCCGTAACAGGGATGGAGCTTTCCGAAACCGAAGCTTCCTTCGCCCGGAAAACCTTGGGTTTAAACGTGATCTCCGGATCTTTTTTGTCGGATGAACTTCTTCCGAAGGAAAAATTCGACGCGGTCTGCGCGTTTTTCGTCGTGGAACACTTTTCGGATGCGGAGGCAGTGTTTCGAAAACTGACTGATTTGGTTCGATCTGGCGGATTGCTCTTTTTAGGGTTGCCTTCCTTATTCGGCCCGACGTTCCGGACGAACCCGACAGAATGGTTTGCCGGGCATCCTAAGGATCATTTTTGGGATTATTCGCCGGATTCCCTGAAAAAAATGTTGAAATTGTACGGTTGGCGCACGGTATATAAGAAACCTATGTCCTACCACCCGACTAGAGATAAGGGTTGGAGAGGAAAAGTTCTACCTCATCCTCTATTTGTCCGCTATGCGAACCTCGCCTGCTACGCGGATACATTCCATTTAATCGCGATTAAAATAGTATGAAATTCGAAGAATTAAACCTCGAACCAAACCTGCAAAAAGCTATCGAAAAAGCCGGTTTCGTCGAGCTCACACCAATCCAGGAAAAGGCCATTCCCCACGGAATCGAGGGGAAGGACATCACCGGATTAGCCCAGACCGGAACAGGCAAGACAGTGGCCTTTCTCGTTCCGATCATTCACAATGTCCTGACCAAAGGAATCAAGGGAGTCAGCACGCTGATCCTCGCACCAACTCGGGAACTAGTCATTCAGATTTCCGAAGAGGCGGAGAAGCTCCTAAAGTACACCGATACCAGGGTGGTCCCGATCATCGGCGGTACGGATTATAAATCCCAGAACCGGGATTTAGAAGGTCTAAACGGACTCATCGTCGCTACACCCGGACGTTTGATAGATTTGGCCAGAGGCGGCACTGCCGACCTGGAGCAAGTCCAATTTTTTGTCCTAGATGAAGCGGACCGGATGCTCGATATGGGATTCATTAACGATATCCGTTGGTTGCTCCATAAATGCAAGAATCGTAAACAGACTCTGCTGTTTTCGGCCACTTTATCCGTGGAAGTCATGCGTCTGGCGTATCGCTTTATGAACGAGCCGGTCGAGATCCAGATCAATCCGGACAAACTCATCACCGAGAGGATCGACCAAAAATTGGTCCACTTGGGGCGGGAAGAAAAACTTCCTTATATGGTGAATACGATTCTGGATTCCGAAGTGGACGGCCAGGGAATCATATTCACGAATTTTAAAGCGAATATCCCTCGTATCGTTCATACTCTTCGCAAATACGGAATTCCGGTCACCGGAATCTCTTCCGATCTGGATCAGAAAAAGAGACTGCGTCTGATGAGGGATTTCAAGTCAGGACGTTTCAAATACATGGTTGCTACGGACGTTGCGAGCCGCGGGATCGACGTGGAAAATATCGGTCTAGTTTTCAACTTCGACCTCCCTCAGGATACCGAAAATTACGTTCACCGGATCGGCCGTACTGCGAGAGCAGGGCGTTTGGGAAAATCGGTCAGCTTTTGCTCGGAGACCGATTATAACGAACTGGAAAAGATAGAACGTTATCTTAGACAAAAGATAGAAGTTACCCCTGTCGAGGAAGAGCTTTTGGATTTTCCGAAAGGCGAGTTCGAGCCGTTCGTAGCGGGAGACGCGTACGACCAGGGTCCGAAGGAAAGACACCAAAGGAACGGAAAGCAACCGCAATCCAGGGATGGAAGAGGAAATCGGAAACAGGGAGATCGCAACGGGTCTTTCCAAACCGAGAACCGGGATCGGGGACCTCGGGAAGGCAAGGATAGAAACCGGGATCGCGGAAAAGCACGTTTCGAGCGTAAAAAACCGGAATCCGCCATTCGGGAAGCGGAACAATTTCTGCAAAAAGCGGATACAGTTTTGGGGACCGTCGCGGAAAAAAGGGACAAGAATCCCAAGAATAAGAAAAAAGGAAAGAACCGCCAACCGAAAGAGGGCGGCGTCAACAAATCCTTCCAGTCCGAAGAACGTTCTCGAAACCAAACGTACGATAAGAAAAAGAGAAACCTTTTCGACATCAACGAATCGAAACAAAATCAAAGTAAGAAGAAGGAATCCGTTTGGCGAAAAATCAAATCCTTCTTCGGGGACTGATCCTACTTTTTCTATCGGGAGGCTCCCCGCTATTTTCCGAAGTTCGCATAACGACGATCGGAAAGAATCGTTATGTGCGCTTCGAGGAAATCGGAAAACGGATCCCGAGTTTACAAACCAAATTCGAGTCGGCCATTCTGGTCGGCTCCGTCTCTCATCCGTCGGGGGAGATTCGTTTTCGAATCGGTTCCCCTTTTTATTCCTTCAACGGTAGCCTCGAAAAGACGAACCTTCCCGTTCTATATCGCGACAAGGATTTTCTACTCCCTCCGGAAGTAGTGGAGGCGATCTTTGTCCGCCTTCTTTCGGAAGACGTAAAATACGAATTCTCCGATTCGGAACTGACTTTCGAGATCCTGCCGAAAGCCGAAAGGCTGCATCTTGCCTCGATCATCGTGGACGCGGGACACGGGGGGAAGGATCCGGGGACTTCCTCAGGAAAAGGCATCCAGGAAAAAACCGTCTCTTTGCAAGTCGCTCGAATCCTGAAAAAATTTCTAAATAAGGTGTACCCCGAAGTCAGAGTCGTTTTGACTCGCTCGGAAGATCATTTCGTGGAACTAGAGAGGAGGTCCGATGTCGCAAATAAGGAAACTCAGAAAGGGGGTTCCGTTCTTTTCTTAAGTCTACATTGCAACGCTTCGATTTCCGAAGACGTAAACGGCTTCGAGGTCTATTACCTTTCCCAGACGCCCTCCACCGAATCCGCCAGAGAAACCTCGATCTTGGAAAATAAAATCGTCGGTCGTCGAGGAGGAACGGATATTCGGAAAATCCAAGCGGGGATGCTTTCTTCCCTGATCCAAAGGAGGAGTCGGGCTTTGGCTCACAGCGTCGAATCGGAGATGAAAAAAAAGCTCGCTCCCAAGATATTGTCCCGAGGGGTAAAAAAGGCGGATTTTTCCGTTCTTCGGGGAAGCCTAATGCCCGCGATTCTCGTGGAGATGGGCTATCTGACCAGCGGGAAAGAGTCCGAACAGCTTGCGAACCAGGCGCAACAAGTCCGGATCGCAAAAAGTATCCTGGAAGGAATACGAGCCTATGAATTGGCAAAAGATTAAAGAAGTTTTCGAAAAATTTCTGGAACGATGGGAACGGTTCTATTCCTGGATTTTCGGCTTAGCCACTCTTCCTTCGAACAACGCGCAAGCCAAGAGACTGTTGTTTTTATCCTATTCCTGGATCGCGGTCCTTCTCTTCTTGACCGGCTTTATCCTTGCCGGCAAGAATCCTCTCAAACTTCTTCTTCCTTTTTCCATTTATGATCTGCCGAACTTGGATCCGCGCAAAGACGTGGTGATCTACGGTTCGGATGGGGAAGGAGAAACCTTTCCCATCCATCGAAAAGTGCTTTTGGACGGGAAAGATTTCCGACATGACGTTCTCACTCTCGTGGGGGAAGTGGGGGAATCCAGCTACTTCGATCCTTCCGTTCCGAACGACGCGGTTCATTTTAGAAATCTGAAAAAACTTCCGAACCTCCAGGACTCGGTCATCGCGATCTGGAAACGAGGAGACCTTCTGATTTTGGATATGAGAAAGTCCACTCTTGAGGAATTACTCGGGGAGATGAAATTCCGGATCGATTACACGTACGCCAGCCAAATGACGGAAGAGGAAAAATCGAAGGAAATTACCCGTAGAAAATTATCCCTGCTTTCTTCTTCTTTCAAGGCGGTCGAACGTACCATATTCGAGAATGACCCCGATCTGAACCGCATCGAATTCAGATTAGGCGGAGAAGCGGAAGAGATCCGAGGTTTGGTTTACTCACTCACGGAAATCCATATCAGAAACCCGAAATAGGCCGGGTTTTCGCGCTCTTCCTTTCCCGTTTCGCCTTTTTTCCGAGCCAGTTACGGCCGATATTCATAGCAGCCATGTTTCCTTTCCGACGTTCCTCAGATCGTATTTTATCGGGTCTTTTTCTCGTGCCGCTTGCGTTTGCACTTGGAGGACTTTTCGCCGCGGCGGATCTTCAGATCGCTCCGGAGGTGGGAAATATTTCCGACTTTCGGACGGATCGTATCGCTTTTCATTATGTCCAACTTGTGGACAAGGACGGAAACGCGATCCCGGACCGAAATTCCGGAAAGGACAATTCGGAAGCCACGTTAGTCATTATCGACCGAGGACAATTGACCCTACTAAAGGACGGATATGATGATCCGTCCCAAGTTCGCGACCGGGAACGGGAATACTTGGCAAAAATTTACCATTATACCCGTTTGAGAGAGTTGGAACAGGAATATAAAAAACTTCCGGAAGCGGAAAAGAGAACTCTTCGAACCGCTACCGAAGCGGATGCATCGGATCCTAAAGTCGGCGATTCCGGCAAGGAAGCCAAGGCGGTTTCCTCCGCCGAGAATAAGTCCGCGACAAATTCCGTTCTTCCCGAGCCGGAACCCAGATCCAAAGGCTTAGATCTACTGTTGAAGTTCGACGACGAACTTTTGAAACACTATGGAGCCGCAAAAGCCGCCTATGCGGAATACGTTCGCTCCGAAAAAATTTACGGAAAGGATTCTCCTCGGACTAGCTCTTTGCGAAACAAATACTCCGAAGCTATGGAAAGGGTTTCGGCAAGGAAACGAGTCCTCTCTAATTTTCTCCGGAATCCCGGTCCGGAAACGAATCCGTATCCTGGAGATCGTAAGGACCAAAACGTTTTTACCAATCATATGAACGGAGTGCCGGACTATTACCTGCATTCCACTAGTCCCAGGGAAGTGGACGGAATGATCAGAGGTGAAGAGGAAGTCGGAAAGAAATACGGGGAATTGTATCGCAAGGCCCGGGATCGATTGGTGGACGCCGAGATAGAGAAGTTGTACTATTATTTTTGGAACCGGGATATGACCAATACCAGAATCAAAGTGGAGAAATACCTCAAAGGGAAGAAGGTCGTAGTGGTCACCGGAGATTCCACAGTCTACACGATGATCGACAAGGAAGATGACGGAATTACGGAATCGTTTTTCGTGGATTCTCCCGGACTTCGTTTCTCCTGGGGACGGGATATTCCGAATATACTCTCCATCTCAAATTGTACCGACGAGGCGATCCTTTCTAAGATCAAGTCTCTCGCGGACGAGGTCGCCTCGGGAAGGATCCAGAAAAAGGTGGAAAAACTGGACATCACCGTTCCCGAAGAGCAGATTCTGGAAGAGCTAAAACCTTTATTAAAGAACCTTTAAGTATTCGAAAACGGATCTTCCGATCGTCAGGCTTCGTCTATCTCCACATTTTCGAGAGTATCGAAAAACCCGGTTTGTAAAAGAGGGCCGAAGTCGACCATATCCTCCGCGGAGAGTTTCAATCCGTTTTCCATGGAATAGGCCTGGAGTAGGGAAGCGCAGGCTAAGTGGCTTTCACCCAACTGGGAGTGGGCTCTGGCCTTGACGACTAGGATATCCGCATCGGATTCCCCGAAGTATTTGATATAAAGATCGATGAATTTCAACGCGTTCTTGTGGTCGCCGACCTTCAGATAACATTGGGCGATCATATCATAATGGAGAAACGTTTCCTCTTCGTCCATTCTCATGGCGGTCTTGAGAGAAGCCAGTCCTGAGTTGTAATCTCCTCTCTGGAAATACAGATACCCGAGTTCCGCCCAAATATCCTTACGTTTGATCCCCCTGCCTCGCGAGAGCTTTTCCTGAGAAAGGGCCTGTTTCAGGACGGCAATCGCCTCGTTTGACCGATCGGTATCCTTCAACAGACTTGCAAGAGTCAGATAGAGTTCCAATTGATCGGGAAAAGACTCTATCGCCTTGCTTAATATCTTTTTCGCGGACTTATAGTTGTGAACCTTGATCAGATAGTTCGCGTAATGTAGATGGCTCTCCGGATGTCCGACGAACTTATCCAGCAATTCCTGGAACAAATTTAAAGTTTCCCGGGTATTCCCGATGTGATACTGGCACCAGGCTTGCCGATTCTTTACTTTCAGTACCGTTTTAGGGTTCTGGGTGAAATTCAGGGATTCCTTGTACAAATTAAACGCTTTGGTAAATTCCCGTTGCCTTTCCCTTTGGATGGCGTTGCGTATCAATTCCCTGAATCCCACGACTGGGACAGATTAAAAAAAAAGCTAAAATAATCAAGTTTTCCTCGGATTGACCGATGATTGAAATGGGGGGATAGAAAGAGATTTTCCCCCGATTTCGACGGATTTTCGTCGGAGAGGAAAAACGATTATGGAGATTAGCAACCAAGCCAGCCAATCCATGATGCTCGAACGCATCGCAAATTTGCCCCGCGAAATTTTTCAGGCCCAAGCCGATCTGAATTCCAAGCTGCTACGAGTAGGCGTGGAATCCAAATTGCAGGCTCAGGACATCGAAGGGAAAGCTAGACTGCTCGATATTTACGCTTAAGCGAAATCGATCAGTTCTTATTGTATTCCGGGCGTTTTCGGTCCCGAAAGGAAGCCAAGACTTCCCGAAAATCCTTGGAATCTAAAAAGCTGGAATTCCAGACTGCGACGTAATTCAATCCTGCGTTTAAGGGTTTTCCTTCGCAGAAATTCATCACTTCCTTTACTCCTTGGACGACGATTCTGGGGTTGGCTGCGATTTCCGCGGCCGTCGCCAAGGCGGCTTCCAATAATTTTTCCTGCGTATCGAATAATTTGGAAACCAAGCCGATCCTCCGGGCTTCTTCTGCGTCTATATCTTTTCCGGTAAGCGCCAACTCTCTAGTATGGCCTTGCCCGATGATTGCAGGCAATCGGTTCAACGATCCCATGTCGGCTACGATTGCGACCTTGGCTTCCCGGAGGGAAATCGAAGCGTCGTGAGTCGCATAACGGATATCGCAAGCCGAAATCAGATCCAGGCCGCCTCCGATACAATGTTTATGAACGGCTGCGATCGACGGTTTCGGGGAATCGTAGACCGCGTTGATTCCTTTTTGCATCCTTAGAATCAGATCGTAGAATTTGAAACGGTCGTCTCCGTAAGTACCCTGCACCGTTTCTCCGAATTCCTTAAAAAACGAATCCAGATCCAATCCGGTCGAAAAGGATTTTCCCCTTCCGGCGATCACGAAGGAGCGGATCGAAGAAGCCGAATTGATTTCTTCGATCGCATCGGGTAGATCGCGCCAAAAACTCCAATCCATCGCATTGCGTTTGTCGGGACGATTCAGATATAAAATTGCCGTTCCGTCATGCTTCGGAACGATCTCGAAAAATTCGAAGGAGGTTTTCATTCCGATCAGAATAATCCTGCCGGAAGGGACAGGGCTACCATTTTTTAAAGGAGCTAAAGCTACATACCCCTGGCCGGGGAGAACGGTTCGTTATTTTCGGACGGGAAATGTGAGTTTTGCGGAGCAACCGGAAGAATTCTCCCACTCCATCTTGCCTTGTAACAGTTTGACGAAGGAATCCACCAGAGAAAGTCCCAGAGAATGGGCGCTCCTATTCCGTATCGCATCTGCGGGAAACCCCACGCCGTTATCCTTGACTTCCAACACGTAATCCGAACCGTTCTTGTGAAAGTTCACCCGAATTTCCCCATCCTCTCTGTTTACGAATCCGTGTTTAAAGGAGTTGGTCAAAAGTTCGTTGATGATCAAAGCGCAGTTCATTCCCGTTTCGCTAGGAATCCTACATTCCTTTACGTTCAGGATGAGCTTGAATTTTTCCCGATTCACTTTATAAACTTCGAATAGAAGATCCGTCAATTTACGGACGTATAAATCGAAACTAATGGAAGAAAGATCGTGGTTTTCGTACAGCACCTCGTGGAGCAGGGCTACTGCGTGTATCCTGTGTTGGCTCTCCTTAAAGATGTCCATACTTTCCTGGTCCTTGAGATGAGAAGCGTTCATGCTCAGGATCGAAGAAATGATTGTCAGGTTGTTTTTGATTCTATGATGGATTTCCTTAAGATAGGATTGTCCCGGATCGTCGGAATTTTCGGTTCCAAAGACGATCATCGTTCCGGTCGCAACGCCTTCCGTATTTAGAATAGGCGAGGAGCTGACGGAGACATTTTTTTTTCGTCCTAAGCTATCTACGATCGTACGGTTTTCCGAATCGATTCCGGCTCCTTTCTCCAGAACGTCGGAAAGCGGAATTCCTTGTGCGTCCCCTTCGAAATTTTCCAGCTTAAGAATCCGAGAGAGAGGTTGACCGATGCATTCCGAAAACGGAATTCCTGTCATTTCCTCCGCCGCAGGATTGCAGAAGATCACGATTCCGTTTTCGTCGGTGGTGATGATTCCCGATTCGATTTTGTTTAAAGTGGATTTAAGCGATTCTTCCTGTTTACGACTTTTGAATTCCACTTCGTTTTTATACAAGGCGACTTCGATGGAAGAACGGAGTTGGTCGGACTCGAAAGGTTTTACGATATAGCCTAGGGGCTGGGTTCTTTTAGCGCGATTGAGAGTGTTTTCGTCCGCGTAAGCGGTTAGATAAATGACGGGGGTTTGAAATCGATTTCTCAGCACTTCGGCGGTTTGGATTCCGTCCAGATTCCCTTCTATATTTATATCCATCAAAACCAGATCCGGATGATTTTCCTCCGCCTTTTGGATCGCTTCTTCCCCCGACGAAGTGATTCCGACGAGGTCGTATCCTAACTTCTTGAGTTTCTGGCCAAGATTCACGGCCACGATGATCTCATCCTCAACTACAAGAATTTTAGGCTTCGTAAGCATACTTCTAATCTACGAGTAAAACGTTTCGTTTCAATCACATTTATTAGAAATCGTTTATGAAAATATTGGCGAAAAGGTTTCGAAAATGAACTGTACGTCACACGCAATCAATAATCGGAACAGGGGAAAATTTTTACTCACATCGATAAATGAAGTCCGGATTTCGTTCGGAATAGGGATCCGGAACAGCATCGTTTTCTCTTTCGAACATATGTTCAAAAATTTCTTCTGTCTCTTATAGAAGAAATTAATCCTTAGTACCTAGTTTTTTACGGGTAAACGGATTAATTTCTTCTAGTGATTGGGTTTTCCGCCTCTTTTGAAAGCGAGGCCTTTTAGATATTTGCTCGGATTTACGGATTTGCCTTTATGAATGACTTCGAAATGCAAATGGGGGCCGAAGCAATATCCGGTGCATCCGGAAGTGGCGATTTTTTTTCCGGCTACGACATAGTCTCCGCGTTTTACGTTCAGGCGCGAATTGTGAGCGTATAAGGTTTTAAATTCGTCGTTATGCTCGAGCACGACTGCGTTTCCGTATCCGCCCATCCAACCCGCAAAGACGACTTTCCCGTTCCTAGCTGCCATTACGATTTCATAATTCGCTTTCAGGTCCAATGCTTCGTGGAATTTATGCTGAGGGAAGGTTCTCCAGCCATAGTTGGACGTAACGATCCGCGAGGTGACTGGAATCACCCATTTCGGAGCCGGATCTGGAATCACCGCGCCAGGCAGAAAAACTTTTTGTCCGGGGCGAAGGACGTCCAGATCATCCAGTTTGTTTTCCTCCATGATCTCGTCCAGGTTCACTTTGTACAGGGATGCTACCCTGGCGATCGTGTCTCCCGCCTTGACCTTATAGAGAAGTCCTTGCTTGTTCGGAATCTGTAGGATCTGACCGGGATAAAGAGTGTCATCCATGTTGATATTGGAGGAACCGGCGATGGATTCCATGGATACCTTAAACCGCGTCGCTATCTCCGAAAGGGATTCGTTTCGTTTCACCTTATAAGTGGTTACTTTGAGCTGTTTTTTCTTGTCGGCCGGATTACGGATTTCGTTGGCCATCAGGATCGTGAGCTTGGCCTTTTCGGATTCCTCTAGAAATTTCTCGTCCCCTTTTTTGGCCTTTAAATCTTCCGAATCATTTTCGGAAATTTCCTCCGGCTTGGGATCCATGGATGCGTTGGAAGGACTCATCCAGATCCCGAAAAAAAGAAGAATGAAAAGGACGGATGCGAAGGCGGGGATCATCCGGAATTTTCTTCTCCGGAAATCCACACTCCCGTGGTGGAGGTTGCCTCGAAAATAAAAGGAATAATGGAAATGAAAGGAGCCGAGATAGATCAGCGTAAAATTATCCGTCCGGAGAAGTTCTTTTCCCGCGGAGAGCTGTCTGGGCTTCTTGAAGATCATACGTTCTAATTATCGGTCGGGCAGCTTCGGCTCTGCCCGAGTTTTTCCCCAGGGATGGGTTTTAGAAAGGAAAAAGGGGATCCCTCCGGTTTATTCTTCCTTTCCGTTGTCCAAGGTGCGCGTGCCTCCGAAGGACTCTTCCACTATTTTTTTCACGTCTTTCTTTTGGCCTCCGGTCACGGTAATGTTTCCTTTGGCAACGACTCCTTTGGCCAAGGTCAGAGCGGGAGCAATGATGTCTCCTAAGAGACGGCCTGTCTCCTCCAACCGGACTTCGGCTTCGGCCTTGATATTCCCGATCAAGGTCCCGGCCACTATGACCTCGCGAGCCGCGATATTGGTCCGGACTTTTCCGGTTTCTCCGATGAAAAGGGCGTCGTCGGTTTTGATTTCTCCCTCGAACTTTCCGTCGATACGCAGAGAGCCAGCGATATAAAATTTACCCTCGAAGATAGAACCGGGGCCGATTACGCTGTTATTATTATCTTTACCGATGGCCATCTGTCACTCCTGAATGATTTAAAAATACCTGGGAATAAAATCTATTTGGCAACGGCTCCGGAAAACGACAACTCTTTTTAGAGTTGGAACCGAGGCGTTAGAGTTAACGAATTACGTCCTCGTCCCCTTCGAAGAGATTCGGTTTTTTCTTTTTAGGGGAAGTCGGCTTGGGTTGAGGGAGAGGAGCAGGCTCGGTCAACCCTCTATGATCGTCGCAGACTTCGGTGGGGACGGTTTCCTTATCGAATACTTCCTCTTCCGTTTGGTGGCAATGGCTACCCGGCAATTTACCCGATATGGAACAGATGGTGCGCCTGACGATTTTCGGATCTCCAAAAGCGAAGGGTTTGGACTTTTCCTTGGAAAGAGCGTTGGCCATGAATCTTCCCCAAATGGGAGCGGCAACGACGGCGCCCGACATTCCTTTTCCCAAGGAAAGGGTTCCGATGTCGTAACCGACCCAGACCACTCCGACCAATTCGGGAGTATACCCCGCAAACCACGCGTCCCGGAAATTGTTCGTCGTGCCCGTTTTGCCCGCCGCCGGTCGCGTCAGTCCGTAGGACCTAGCACCGGTTCCGGTTCCCTTTTTGATCACGTCCTCCATCATGGAAGTGATGACATAACTGACTTCGGGAGAGACGAGCTGTTTCCTTTCCTTTTTCTCGTTATCTTTGCGGAAATCCTTTAACAGATTTCCCTTATCGTCCTCCACGTACAGAACGCTTAAAGGGAATACCCGTTTTCCGCCGGAGGCGAATACCGCATACGCCCTTGCGAGTTCGTAGGGAGATACTTCAAAACTTCCTAATGCAATGGAGAAGTCCCTCGGAAGGTTTCGGTTCTCCACCTGAAGCAATCTTTCTAGATTCGGAAGAAGATTGTTGAGTCCAGTATGTTCCAGTAACCGTACGGCTACGCTGTTTCTGGATAATTCCAGGGCCTGGCGCAAGCGTATGAATCCGGAATATTCTCCGGAATAATTCGTAGGATTCCATTCGTCGCCGTCCTCCAAGACGTATTGCAACGGAGAATCGTCGAAGAGGGAAGCCGCCGTGACGTTCTTTTTCGGATCCGGATTTTCGTGATAATATTCCATCGCGGAAGCGTAAACTAACGGTTTGAAGGCGGAACCCGGTTGTCTATACGCCTGGAACGCCCGGATCTGTTGGTTGTCGGATCGGAAGCCGGATCCTCCTACCATCGCGGTAATATAACCGGTTTCCGGTCGGAGGGAAATCAAGGCTCCTTCCACAGGCAGCAAGTGATCTTCGGTGGCCTGGGTTTTATAACTCCAATCCACGACTTCGCCCAGACCTTCCGTTCCGGAAATCAGATTTAAGACGGAAAGCTCGTCCCTAAGATCCTCCTGCCAGGCACGGTTGAAGGTCCGGAAGGATCTGGAGATCTTGAACTTGAATTCGGGAATATCGTGCAATCCTGCGAGAATTTCATAAATGTCTCCGTACGCGTCCTCGAACGCGTCGATTTTCGTAAAGGCCCGTTGGTTGGACAATAAGGTTTGCTGCTTGAGCCCTGCCGCCAAAGCTTTTTCCGCCTGGGTTTGGTGCTGTATGTTCAGCGTCGTATAGATTTTGAGTCCGCCCTCGTAGAGCTGGGTCTTGGGAATGATCCGGGCAAGATTTTTGCGGACATATTCCGTAAAGTAAGGAAAACGGTTCAACCTATCGGAAAAAGCGGAATCATTGGGGGATCGGTTTAGGGTAATGTAATATTCCGAAAATGCGTCGAATTCTTTTTCCGCGGTTTTTACGTCCAAAATTCCGTTTTCCACCAGCTTTTTGAAGACGACCCGAACCTTTCCTTCGGAGGTAATCGGGTTGGCCAAGGGCGAAAATTCCTTAGGACGAGTGGTCAAGCTGGCCAAAAGAGCCGCTTCTCCCCAACTGAGGTCCTTGATGTCCTTGCGGAAATAGAAACGTGCCGCTGCTCCTGCTCCGATCGTCCCGTGTCCGAGCGGAATTTCGTTCAGATAGATCTGCATCAGAGTCTTCTTGTCGAAGGTCGCTTCTAATAACATGGCAAGCCAGGCTTCTCTCGCTTTCCGGAGAAAAGAGCGTTCCGTATTCAAAAATTTTAATCTTGCCACCTGCTGGGTGATGGTGGAAGCGCCTTCCTTTACCCTGCCTGCGATCAGGTTGACCATGGTGGCTCGCAGGATTCCTCTTATGTCCAAACCTCGGTGGGAACGGAAATTATTGTCTTCCGTAGATTCGAAGCAGCGGATCACCTTATTGTCCCATCCTCCGGGAAGGTCCGCGTCGGTTAATACGATTCGTGAAAAACGATAGAATTCAGCGATGGGTTCGTAATTACCGTCGGAATTGACTCCGTAAAGAAGAGAGGGTTTTTCGTATCGATCCGCGGTAGGTACCCTCCAGATATCCTTTACGGAAAATACGAATAAAAATCCGTTCAGCAGGAGGAGCCCCGAGCAAAGATAGACCAACTTTCTGACGGGGTGATCGGAATCCAGAACGGTCCGGATTCTTTCCCGAAAGATCGTCACGAAATAACGGGACAAAAAATCTACGGGTTCTTTTTTCATATTTCGTGCGTGGCCCGGCTCATGACAAGGGAGAGAATTGTTTCATCGTGTCGATTCCATGATAACGCAAACCGGTATCCAAATTGTACCCCTGGTATTCCTTCAAAATCGCAGCACGGGACGTTTTGTCATGCAGATAATTCCAGGCCGCACTGACCGCGTCTTTGGCCGCATCGCAGGACCGATTGAGCAATTCGATAAAGGAATCGTTCCGGATCAGGGACGGATCGGCGGGATAGGACCATTCCTTTTTTTCTTCGTTCATGATCCTCTTATCTATATGTTCCTTCAGAGGAAGCATGAGCACGGAGGATTTTACTTTGTGAAAGGAGATTTTATCTAAAAAACTTAAGGCCGCCCGAACGAAGGAATTGCGCGAATCCAGATATCTGTGGAATTGCACGTATCCCAAAAACGATTCGTTTAGAATATCGCCCGGGATGATTTTGTCTTCCGATCCGAGATAATTGGATCTGAATTTCTCGGGGAAAGTTTCCTTTAATCCGTTCAGCCAGAAATGCCAAAGCATAGGATCCATTTTTCTTTTTCCGTCCTTGGCTTTATGGATCACATCCACATGATGTACGAAATCATAAGCTTTCGGGGTCATTCCCCAGCGGAAATCCAGCAACCAGGAATCCAGAGCGAATTCCACCCTCATATGGTTGTATTGGGCGACGCTGCCTATCTCCTTGTCCGCACTATAAAAATCTCCGGAAATAAAGAAAATGTAAGGGTGAGTTATGATATCCACCGCGCAATGAATGATATAGCCCAGGGTGAACGCGATGAATCTGTCCCTGTACAAACCTTCTTCGGTGGAAAGGATCCGATCCAAAAAACTTAGGACCAGCTCGAATACTTTTTCGTGATGGCTGAGGTCTCCCCATCCCGTGGCTTTCTTCGTCCGCCGCGGAGAGAGAATATGATAAAAATAAAAAATATCCGGCGCGATCGCCCCGATATTCGCGTACTTGCGCGTGCTTTCTTCCCGGAGCAACTTTGCGATTTTTCGTTGCTCTTGCGTCCCGTGATCCAAGTGTTTACAAACTTGAGAGAGGGCTTCCAGATGGGTGATTTTGCCTGCCATAATCGGAATTTTGCCTTTGAAAAAACCCGGACCGATCGGAAAGATGGCCTATAACTATCTAGAAAAGCCTCCATACGTATGCAATCAATAGAAAATCTAAAATTTTTGACAAGATCGGAAGTTCGAAAAGTAGCGGAAACGTTCGGCACTCCCGTCTTCGTTTATACAAGAGCGGGAATCGAATCCAGTTGCGACGCCGCTCTTGCGTTTCCGAACGCCTTCGGGTTGACGGTTCGCTTTGCTATGAAAGCGAATCCGAATCGAACCATTCTGGAAATTCTGAAAAGAAAAGGAATCCGGATCGACGCCTCCTCCGAACACGAAGTGAAGCGGGCCTTGGCCGCCGGTTTTCTTCCTGCCGATATTTTACTTACGTCCCAGCAACTTGCCGCTTCCTTAAAGGATCTGGTCGCGCAAGGCGTGCAATTCAACGCCTGTTCTTTGCACCAATTGGAGGAATTCGGAAAAATCTTTCCGGGCAAGGAAGTCAGCGTGCGTTTTAATCCGGGTCTAGGCTCGGGAGCGACGAAAAAGACGGATGTGGGAGGACGGACTTCTTCTTTCGGAATCTGGCACGAAGAGTTGGAAAAGGTCCAGTCTCTGGTTTCCCGATACGACCTGAAGTTATATCGTGTTCATACCCATATCGGTTCCGGTTCGGATCCGGAGGTATGGAAGGCGGTAGCGCAGCATACTCTGGACATCGCTTCCAAATTCCCCACTTGTCGGATCGTGAATCTAGGCGGGGGTTTTAAGGTGGGAAGAATGAGAGAGGAAAAAACGACGGATCCTCAGGTCATCGGCGTCCCCGTAAAGCAATTGTTCGAGACCTTTGCTGCCGAAAAAGGAATTAAGCTCCGTATGGAAATAGAACCTGGCTCTTTCCTGATGGTGAATCACGGAGCCATTCTTTCCAAAGTGGACGACGTCGTGGACACGGGCAAAGGCGGATTTACGTTCGTGAAGTTGGACATGGGGATGGACGTAAATACGAGACCTGCACTTTATGCTGCGAAGCACCCCCTGGTCGTGGTCCCGGTTCGTGAAGAAGAGGAAAGAAGGGCCGGCGACTTCGTTTACGTAGGGCATTGTTGCGAGAGCGGGGATTTGCTGACCCAGGAAGAAGGCGGAGGACCTCAATCCAGAACCACTCAGGAGCCTAGGATCGGGGATCTCGTCGTGATGGAGGGAACGGGCGCTTATTGTTCCTCCATGTCGGTCAAGAACTACAATTCCTATCCGGAGACTCCGGAGGTGTTGCTGGATACGAACGGCGAATTCAAATTGATCCGCAAAAAACAGAATCCGGAACAAATCGTTCAAAATGAAATCCTGGTTCCCCTCTGAGAATCTGTACATTCTACTGCTTTCGGGAGGGACAGGAACTCGGATGGGTTCCTCCGTTCCGAAGCAATTCCTGGAACTCGAAGGGGAATCTTTGCTCTTACATAGCCTGAGATCCTTTCTAGACTGGGGAAAGTCCAGGAGCATCATTCTCGTTTCTCATCCTGAATATATGGAGCGTACGGAAAGGCTTTGTTCTCCGTACCTGCGGGAAAGGGATAGGATTGTGGAAGGAAGAATCACAAGGCACGGTTCCACCTTGGCCGGTCTGGACTGCCTTCGGATTTCCGATGCGGATTTGGTTTTAGTCCACGACGCCGCTCGTCCTTTCGTGTCTGCCGCGGACCTGGACAGACTTTCCGTTGCGGCGGAGAGTTACGGGGTTTCCACATTAGCGGATCGAAATTATGAAACCGTTTTGGAAGAGGAACCGAAGGGAATTCGGTTTTTGGATCGGGACAAAATCTGGTTCATGAAAACTCCCCAAGCGATTCGCGGAGATCTTTTGAAGAGTTTGCCGAGGGAATCGCAAGAAGGGGAGCCCACCGATTTGTGCACGTGGGCGCAAAAATCGGGAATTCCGGTGAAATTAACGGAATCCCATCCGTACAATATCAAAGTGACCCGTCCGGAAGATTTGGAACTTGCCGCGGCTCTTTACCCGCTGTTTCGAAAAGTGAAATAATTTCCTCCGAAAATCCGTTTCTTGAATCGCTTGACGTCACGTATTCTCGAAGGATCCTGGCTTTGTCCTCGCGAGTGTGGTGAAATTGGTAGACACGCCAGATTTAGGTTCTGGTGCAGTAATGTGTGGGGGTTCGAGTCCCTCCACTCGCAATGCTTCCGTCGGAAGTATCTATGGCCGCGGCTTTGCAGCCCGGGCTGCTTCGGGTTCGCGGAGTCCCGCTCATCCAACACGATCCTTTTTTCCTTCCTGAAATCCCGTCTCTAAGTCGCGCGTTGGACAAGCCCTGCGCATCCCTCGCGGGGAGAAAGTAGACTGCATTTTGTATCTTGACAAGTTGTCAACTTAAGCCAAAGCTCAGGGTATGAAATCCTTTCCCGTCGGCGAACTCAAATCTCGCTTTTCCGAGATTTTGGAATCTGTTAAAAATGGAGAAAAAGTGGGAATTCTTTTTAAAAACGATCTGGTAAGGCTTGTGCAGCCGTCGCTTTTAACGCGATGCATCGAGCTTGCTTTTGCAGCCCTCGGAGGTTTCGCAGGTCGGTTCAATTGGCCTCGGTGTATTTTCTGAAATTATCGAGTATGGCCTGCCAACCGCCTTTCTGCATTTCAACAGGATTCTCCGTTTCTGGATCGAAACTGACCGTCACAAGGGTTTTGTGATCTTTGTTTTCAAAGTTTACGATCGCCTTTCTACCGTCCGCCATCGTGTAACTGAAATTCTTCTGGGGAGTGATCGCATCGTAGGTAGCCTCGAACTCGAAGCCGAAACTTCCGTCTTTGGCTTCCATTCTCGCGCTATATTTGCCGCCCGGCCTCATGTCGTTTTTGGCCCAAGGGCATTGCCAGTCGTCGGAAGCGAAGTTCCATTTGGTGATGTGTTTAGGATCGGTATAGTAATCCCAGACTTTTTGAATCTCCGCTGCAATCGCGGATTGAACGATGATTTGTTTCGAGTTCATTCTGGGAAATCTACCGGATTTCATTCCCGGTAGGAAATCATTTTCCACAGAATCAAAGATAGTTTGTCGAAAAATGAGAAGCCTGCCTTTCCCTTTTTCGAAACAAAAATATGGAAATTGCGATCCCGACGACAGTGATCGTAACTCCCATGCAATCCAGCCAAAGCGGTTGTAGGAGTCCGTTCTGCATCGATTCCCCGGTATATCCGTTGATTTGTATTCCTAAACCGAATTTTACGAAAATCGGAAACCCGTTAAAGACCATATGAGCTAAAATCGGTTGGGCCAAGGATCCGGTATTCTCCAAGAGCCAGGCAAAATAAAATCCTACAATCCCTGCGCCGATGAATTGCCAAGGATTCAGATGCAGGATTCCGAATAGTAGGGAAGTCCAAAGTGCGGCTTTTATAAAAGAATAATTCCCCCGAAGGCCGTTCCAGATCAGTCCCCGAAACAGAAACTCTTCGGTAAACGGCGCGACTACCATAAGGGCGATGGAAGTTCCCAAAAGGTCCTCGTCCGAAAAAAGGCGATTCAGCATTTCCAGGATGAAATCTGGCTTGGGCAGAGCCAGGGAAAAAAGATTGTCGATTTCCGAAATCGTAATGGTCCATCCGATACAAGTCAACAAGACCGCCAGAGACTCCGGAATGTTCGCTTTCCGAATGGAAAACACCTCCCGAAAAGATCGTCCGGTAAAATACCAGCCTGTGAGCGCCACCGCTCCGATCGAAAGAGTATTCGTAATTCCTAATAAACTTGTTTCGGTTAAGCGGAGGCCTAAAATCGGTCCGACTCTATGCAATAAAAAACCGACCAAGAACGTAACGACGATCGTTGCGAGTACGATTAAAATTGCTCCTGGAAGCGCCGGGAAAATCCACTTTTTTGTCATGAGGTATGCTCTTATGTTTCAGTTGTTCTGGCTCTTCAAACCGGTAATTCTATACTTCCGTCTTTTCTCAGGGGAAAGTGAGGATTCCAAGCGACTTCCCAGAGGAAATCGTCCGGATCCGCAAAGTAACCCGAGCGACCTCCCCAGAAAGCGTCGTGAGCGGGTTTTAGAATCTTGCCGCCCGCTTTTCGGACGAATTCCAAGGTTTCATCCACCTCCGCTTTCTCTCTGACGTTATGGGCCAAGGTGAATCCATGAAAACCGTTTCCTTTAGAAGAGACTTCCGCATCCTTTGCCAATTCCTCTTTCGGAAATAAGGCCAGGACGATTCCTCCGGTACGGAAAAAGGCGATGGCCGCCTCGCTCGCACTAGACAAAGGCCATTTGAGACCGTCCTGATAAAACCGAACGGATCTTTCCAGGTCGGAGACTCCGAGAGTTACGATACTGATTCGAGGTTCCATAGATTCAATTTTCCTAAACTTTCTTTTTAGCGATGCGTTTTGTGTCCAACCATCCGCCTAAGGTCGCGATCAAGAGATACCCGAAAAGCGCCTCGAACGAAAATTCGGGTATGCTTTGAGGCGGAGGTAAAAACGGCGTAAGAACCGCCAAAACGATAAGGAAAACCGCGAAGATCTGCATTCCGTATTTTCCGGCAAAATCCTTTCCTGGAGAAGTGGCGCGAAAATACAGAACCAACCCTAGGATCGTAAGCGCCGACTCAAAGAAAATGGAGAGCCATTTATAATGCCAAAGTCCCAAACCGACCTTGGGTCCGGAGTCCAGAAAGATCGGAAGGTCGGGCGTATGCATCGCAAGGTCCGCAAAGTAATGGGAAAAAACGGAAAGTCCGATGCCCAACGAAATCCGGTTTTTCGTTTTTTCTTCGTACGGCTTATTTCGAAGAATCACATACTTAAACGCAAAGAAAACGAATATACTCCAACCGATCGTAGCCGCTAGGCTGTGGGTGTACGGCATAAAATAGAGTTCGTATGGATTCGTTTCGGTGAGTCCTGGGACGAACCGCACTTTCTCCCAGCCGAAGAGGATGAAAGTCATGAATAATATGTCGACGAACTGAACCCCAACCAAGGTGGTCCAGAGAGGCGTTTCGGGTTCCGCTTTTTTTAAGGCAAAAGAAACGCTGTAATGACCGATGAACATTCTCTCTTCTCCTACTCTGAAATCGTCTCTGTAGCAGAGCAAAGATTTATCTGCCGAGGCAAAGTTGGCAACAGCGATTCTTTTTGGATTCCCGAGGGGGGAGGGTTTTCGGAGCGGAAGGGAGTTAAATCCCGTCCGTAGAGGAATATTTTTGTCCGTCTTCCAGTTTTGAGATCAGTCTGTTTTCCCGGTCCTGGAAGGCTTCTATAAAGGGGTTTAAGTCTTTGATCTTGCTCGAAAGGTTGTAACCGGCTTCCATCGTATCTACCAGAGAAGTGGCTCCGACCATGGAGGCGGCCACTTTGATCGGAGCCATGATCAGCTTTACCATGGGAAGCTTGGAAAGGGAAAAAAAGAAACGAAGCGTTTCCCCCACCATTCGGATTTGTTCCCGTCTATCGTCGTATCTTCCGACTTCGCCCATCGCCGCGTACAGACATTCCTGTCGGATGTTTCCGTCTTCCAACAAATGATTGTCCAGTACGATTCGTGCCGTATCGAAATCCAAGGAATCCGTGATTTTATTTAGAAGAATGATTTGATGTATGTTGTCGGTCATGGCCTTGCCTGCGACCGTCTTTAATTTTTCATAAAGATTCTCCAGAGCGTTATCCCGCTCTTCCTTATTAGCGGGCGCATAGAGATTGTTTTCGAAAAAATGAGGGATTCCGTCGTAGCCTTTGATCGTCGTGAGAAGATCGGAATAGGTACCGCGCAAACGGACAATCGTGGATCTGACTACAGCGAGACGAACTGGTTCGAGTTCCTTCAGATCCATTTCTGTTAGCAACACTTGGGCCCCCGTAGCACGCGGGTCAATAGAAAAAAGACCCGAGAAAGATTCTTCCGAACCTTTCTTTTACTCCTTTGTGATTAGAGCGTTTCCTCTTAAGTTAGACGGAAGTTTTTTCATCGAACCGTCAGCATCTTCGCGGGAAGAAAAGTTTCCCATTCGAACCGTATAATAACCGTTCTTCGTTTTTTTTACGTAAGACTTTCCGCCCAAGGAGGATTTTAATTCGTCCGCTTTTTCTTTTCCTTTGAAGGCTGCGACTTGGACGTAAAATCCTCCTTCGTGTTTGCGGGAAGATTTCTGTGCGACGGAAGAAGTTCCGCCTTTTTTGGAATCCTTTTCTCTTTTGACGATTTTTTTCTCTTTGTGCGGTTCGGCAGGAGCTTCCGGAGCTAGTTTCGCAGGATCTTCTTTTTTGGACGCGGTCTCCGCGCGCAGATCTACGACTTCCGTTCCGGGAGGAAGGTTTCGGAATTTGATCTCTTCTTCCTTAAGCGGATTTCCCGAGGCAAGAGAGTTGGACGCGACCGGCGCAGGTTGTACCGAGGTCGGAACGGAGGAAGAAGAAGATTCGAATCCCTGGTTCAGGGAAAGATCTTCTTGCACATGTCCTTTTTTTCTTCCGATAGAAACGCCTAAGAAGAAAAAAGAAAAGAGAAGTGCGATTAAGAACATGGATAAGAGCGCGATTCTCTTGTTGTCCAGATTGATTACGTAGAATACCTTTTCCTTCATTTCATCCTGCCTTTTAATTCCGCGAATAATTTAACGCATTCCTGTCGTAGATCCTCGAGGTTCCCTAGATTCCTAATGATAGAATCGGCCCGTTTCGCTTTTTCCTCGAGAGTCAGTTGGTTTTTTGCGCGCATTTCGGCCTCTTCCAGGGAGATTCCGTCTCGTGCAGCCGCCCGGAGCAGAGAGGTATTTGGGTCGGAAACCACACAAACGGTCGAGTCGCAGAGAAGATAAGAATCGGTTTCGAACAAAAGAGGTACTTCCCAAGCCACCATTCTTCCTCCCGCCTTTTCTTTCAGAATTTTACGGAACTCTTCCCGGATCCGAGGATGCACTAACCGGTTTAGCTCTTCTAGTTTTTCCCGATTTCCGAATACAAGGTTCGCGATTTTTTTTCTGTCCGGTTTGCCCGATTCCCCTAAAATTTCCGTTCCCAGCACTTCCACAAGACGGTCGGCAATGGGACTGTCCGGATCCGTGTATTTTCGTGCGATTTCGTCCGCGCTGATCCGAAAGGCTCCCAATTCCTCTAGGATTTTCGCCGCAGTGGACTTTCCCCCTCCGATCATCCCCGTGATTCCGACCAGAAAAGCGTGGTCTTCTCTTGCCGGAATTTGCGACATAGAAGACCTTATTCATAGGAAGCGAAGGAGTACAAGCAAAAAAGAGGGCGAAATTATAAGGTCCAAAGGCGAGGAATATTGTAGAATGCAGAGTTACGTTCGGTATTCTTGTTAGCGAAACCGGAAAACAGGCTGCGACTCAGATCTTGCGGCGGAGTTCCCGAGTTTCCTCCCGAAGTCGGAGCGACCGACAGAAGAAACGATTCGAGGACAAAGATGAAATATTTGGAAACTTCCCAGATCATCCCTTCCAAAGGGATGTCGTACACGATGTACGAAATAGAAGGAAACGATCAGATCCAGAGGATGTTAACGTACATTCCGGATACAGACGAAGTGCACGTCTATCCCAAGCCTCCCGTAAAGAAGCTTTATAAACCCGAGCTTTGCAAGTCGGTAGAGGAAGTCGTATTTTCGGAATTATGGAAATTGGGAGAGGAACGGAAAAAGGAACAGCATTAGGTTTTGGCTCCGGGCAGAATCGAACTGCCGACACAAGGATTTTCAGTCCTCTGCTCTACCGACTGAGCTACAGAGCCGAACCCACTGCCAAGGTAAGAAATAGAGGCTAGCTGTCAATGGAAAATCCAAGTTTCGGACCACCGCCTCTTTTCGAGTCCCCCTCTACCGTCGCTGCAAGGGAAGAAATGGTTCGGAGCCAAATTCTTTCTAGAGGAATCTCGGATGTAGAGGTACTTCGAGCGATGCGATCCGTTCCTCGTCATCTTTTTTTGCCTGCTGAAAAAAGGGATCTCTCTTATCTGGACAAAGCAGTTCCGATCGGCTTCGGTCAGACCATCTCGCAACCTTATATCGTCGCGTATATTCTGGAACAGCTTTCCCTATCTCGTGGAGATCGTGTGCTGGAAGTGGGCACCGGTTCGGGGTATCTTACGGCTCTCTTGCTGGAGTTGGGAGCGGATCTCGTCTCCGTCGAGATCGTACCCGAATTGTATCGTCGCGCGAGGGAAACCTTAGCGATCTGGAAATCGAATCGAGTGAAAAATCGGATTCTTTTTTGCGGCGATGCATTCGAATTTGCGGGAAGGAAAAACCGCTATGTTCGTCTTGTATCCTCTGCCTGTTTGCCGGAGGTTCCGGGAAGAGAGCATCCTTTCTTTCTTTGTTTAGAGGAAGAAGGGATTGCTGTGCTTCCGATCCTGCAAAAAAAGGGGATCCAATTCCTGATTACATTAAAAAAACGGAATGATTCCTGGAAGGAATCCGATCGAATTCCCGTACAGTTCGTGCCTTTGACCGGAAAAGGAAAAGGATTCGACGATAAGGAATAAAAAAGGCTCCCTGAGGAGCCTTTTCAAAAACGATCGAAGCTAGGAGATTACAGCTCGACTTTGTATCCGAAGCGGTATTGGGTTCCTCCCAATACGATCGGATAAGCCGGAGTAGGAGCTAAGCTGATGATACCGCCCAAGGAGCGAGTATGTCCGACACCGTATTGGAACGAGTAAAGGGTTTCAGCTTCCATAAAGAAGTGTCCTTTGTCCGTAAGTCTCGCTTGCGCTCCGATCAACCAGTTCGGAGCAAATCCTGCCACGCTGAAACGAGTGTTTTCCCAGTTCGCTTGCGGGCTGGTTCCGTCGGCGACTAAATTCGTAATCGTGTTCGTCGGACCGAGAGTTGCCGCTAAGTATTGGTG
Organism: Leptospira fletcheri; assembly: GCF_004769195.1. Taxonomy (NCBI): domain Bacteria; kingdom Pseudomonadati; phylum Spirochaetota; class Leptospiria; order Leptospirales; family Leptospiraceae; genus Leptospira; species Leptospira fletcheri. The sequence goes on along the minus strand of NZ_RQET01000013.1, from coordinate 214,559 downwards.
TACATCTTCCGCGTGGTTACTACCTGCAAGGCTCCAGCCGCCTTTGAAATAGTGGATCCCTGCTCCGATGTAGATGGAAGCGTCTTCCGAAACGGAAAGTTTGATACCGACGTTCACGGGAATTTGAACTGCATTATAATCCCAGTGAATGTTATAGTATTCATATCCTGCAAACTTCGCAGTCGTATCTCCACCCATGATCTTTCTGGTATAGTTACCTGAAACTCTCCAGAAAAAGGCTTTTCCAAAGTCTTTTTCATATCCGAAAGAGATCACTCCACCGGTCATGGCTCCTCCGGTTTTCGCACTGATGAGTCCGTTCGTCGTGTGTTGCAGAGTAATCAAGCGGTTCTCAGGGATAATTGCCCGGCGAGGAGCAACCCCAGTCGTTCCAGTTGAAGACTGAACGTCATAATAACTAGATGCATCCAGACCGTCTTTTGTGATTGTGCCTCCGAGTTGGCCTAGGTCGAACTGAGTACCAAGGCTTCCGAAGACATATGATTTTGCGCTTACGCTAGCTGCCGAAAAAAGTACGGCAAAGACAAGCATAGCTTTGCTAATGTTACGAACCATTTATATAGCTCCTTAAACTTTTCGTATCGTGAAGTGTCGTAAAGTCCGAGCATTTTATGTCTATTGTTTGCCCAGACATAGGACAGGACTCTAAGGGCGCTAGACTGGCTGTCAAACAGATAATCCGAAGGAAATAAAAAAGTCCTATTTTCATTTTCTTTATTTCGAACATAGGTTAGGTAATCTTGCTGCTCTGCTTTTGGGCAACGCAACAAGGCTTGATTCGGTAAACATGATTCCGGAAAGATTTCTTCTACTCTGTACTGAATGATCGTTCGCTTAAGATCAAAACAAGTTCTGTCTTTTACCGGAGGTTTGGTTCTATTTTCGAAGGAAAAAGCCTTGCCTGAGGGCGAAAAAATCGCATCATGGAGGGTACCGTTGGGGGTGGGACGCTATTAGCGGCTCTGAGAGAGTCCCCGGAACCTGATCAGGATAATGCCTGCGAAGGAAAACGGACGGCAGCAAACAAGTTTTCGTCGATAAGGTATATTCCATTTTTCTGTTTCGATCGGGTTCAACCCGGGAAACTCTTGCCGCCTTCTCCGATTTTCCTCCTGGAATCCACGTTTCCCCATCGGTCGGAGAGACAATGATGGACCCGATCCAAAACGAATTCGCATCTAAATACGAAATCCCCCGTAAGGAAATCCGGTTAACGGATGGAACAAAATACGAGGCATACACGACGGAAGGACCTTGGGGAAACCCGAGAGATCCCAAAGAATTTCATACGGGCATTCCGAAATTACGAGAAGCCTGGATTCGAAATCGAGAAAAAGACTCAAACCATTCCCAGATGTACTACGCGAAAAGAGGAATCATTACGGAAGAAATGAGATATGTAGGTCTTCGGGAAGGATTCGATCCCGAATTCGTGCGTTCCGAAATCGCAAGAGGGAGGGCGATTCTCCCTTCCAATAAAAAACACCCTGAGTTGGAACCCATGATTATAGGCCGGAATTTTCTGGTCAAAATCAACGCAAACATCGGAAATTCCGCATTGTCTTCCTCCATCGAAGAGGAGGTGGAAAAGTTGAGATGGGCAGTCCGTTGGGGAGCGGATACCGTCATGGATCTGTCCACGGGAAAAAACATCCATGAAACCAGAGAATGGATCCTTCGCAATTCACCCGTTCCTATAGGAACCGTGCCGATTTACCAGGCTCTGGAAAAGGTAAAGGGGAAAGCGGAGAATCTCAACATCGGAGTCTTTCTGGAAACCTTGGAGGAACAGGCCGAGCAAGGAGTGGATTATTTTACGATTCATTCCGGAGTCCTGTTGAGATACATTCCTCTGACCGCAAAAAGAACGACGGGAATCGTTTCTAGGGGAGGATCTATCATCGCTAAATGGTGTCTGTCTCATCATAAGGAAAATTTCCTGTACGAAAGATTCGACGAGATCTGCAAGGTCATGAAAAAATACGGGGTTTCCTTTTCTCTAGGCGACGGGCTGCGTCCCGGTAGTATCGCCGATGCCAACGACGAGGCTCAATTCGGAGAATTGAGAACGTTAGGCGAATTGACCCAAAAGGCTTGGGAAGAGGATATCCAGGTAATGATAGAAGGGCCGGGCCACGTACCGATGCATCTCATCAAGGAAAATGTGGACCTTCAGATGGAGATCTGCAAAGAAGCTCCTTTCTACACCTTAGGCCCTCTAGTGACGGACATTGCTCCGGGATACGATCATATCACTTCCGCTATCGGCGCCGCCATCATAGGCTGGCACGGGACGGCTATGCTCTGTTATGTGACTCCGAAAGAGCACCTCGGCCTCCCCGATAAGGAGGACGTAAAACAAGGAGTGATCGCGTACAAAATCGCCGCTCACGCAGCCGATCTCGCCAAGGGACATCCTGGTGCAAAACAAAGAGACGATCTGTTGAGTAAGGCGCGCTTTGAATTCCGCTGGGAGGACCAGTTCGCGCTTTCCTTGGACCCGGAGACGGCGCAGTCATTCCACGACGAAACCCTGCCTCAGGATCGGATGAAGACGGCACATTTCTGTTCCATGTGCGGTCCCCATTTCTGCTCCATGCATCTGACTCAGGAACTCAGAAAATACGCCGAGGAAAAAGGAATTTCCGAAGAAGCCGCGATTACCGCGGGCATGAAGGAAAAATCGGAGGAGTTTCTGGAAAAAGGTGCGAGCGTTTATATCGCTCCTTGAAGCGAAAAGGTGATCCTTCGCCGTGAGCGGAGGATCACCAATGGACCAGCCAAGGAAGGAATCCCAAAACATAGATTCCTTCTCCCAATAATCTGTATCTCTGAGAGCCCGAAAAAAATTCGGAGAACCGTAGGATGATTCCGGGCACTGCGCAGAGTGCCGCCGCAAATAAACACGCGACTGCGGATTCTTTCGGTTCGAATCTCTTGGTCCATCCTGCGAGCAGAACGGAAGACAGTGTTCCGAGCAGGGAAAATCTGAGAACCCAATCTCTGACTTTTTCCCGGGAAAAGATACGCAATAGATAGGATTGGCCTTCTTTTTCGTCGAGTTCCGCTTCCATCAATGAATTCATAATCAGATTCAGGACCGTTCCCCCGAAAAAAAGCGAAAGCAGAAGAACGACCGTCCAGGAGCGGAATCCTACCACCGCAATCGGGCCGAACCAAACTCCTAAGGTATAGATAAAGGCCACCGAAAATTCCTTGCCCATGCGTATCCCGCCCCAGGCCGCAAGAAGAAGATGTCCTAATGCCGCGAAAGCCAGAACTAAGCCGCCTATAAAAACGATCTCTCTCAGAAAAAGAAAGGAAACCGCCCCGCAAACGACGATCCCCGATCCTGCGAAGAACATTAAAATTTTTGCATGTTTATGATGAAAGGAATGTCTGGGATTTACCGAATCGGTTCCTATTCTCCAGCCGTCGAGCAGATGATCTACCGTGTAGACCACCCAGACGCTTAAAGGTAGTAAAAGCCACCAGGCCCATTTCATCTTTGCGCCGGTCACTGTCGCGGCGTAAGCGCCCGAGCCCGATACTCCCAGGCAAATATCCAAGCTGAGCACATGGATATAAAACCATAGGTCTTTTTTGTTCGATGGAAACATGTTTTCGTTTTTCTCTCCCGTTCCCTCGAACAAAGTCCTACTTAGGTTTGTTTTGGGATGCCGTCGGAAATTCGATTCCTTCCGATTTGAATTTTGCGTGCAAGGATTTTATGAATTCCGATTTCAATAAGTATTGATCGGTGATTTCTTTCAATTCGAAGGTCACCGCCAAATCGATATTAGATGAACCCAGAGATTGGAATCGAACGGTCGGTTTCGTTTTCGACACGCTTCCGTAGACGGCTTGAAGGACGGATTCTGCGGTTTCTATGCAAATTTGTTCCACCTTCGGTAGGTCGTTGGAATAGGAGATGGAAACCGGAACATTCACGTAAACGACGGAGGACGGAAGTTTATAATTGGTAAACGTGGTTTTGGACATCTTAGAATTCGGAACGATGACAGTGCTTCCGTTCAATTTGCGGAGAGAGGTGCTTCTCCAATTGATGTCCTCTATATATCCTTCCTCGCCCGTTTCGAGAGAGATGAAATCTCCGACTTTCACTTTCTTTCCTAAAAGTATCTCCAATCCCGCAAAGAGATTCGATAGGGTTTCCTGCAATCCTAAAGCCACAGCTAATCCTCCTACGCCTAATGCGGTTAAGGCGGGGGCCACGGAAATTCCGAACGCCTGTAAGATCGCCAAACACCCGAGTAACAGAATGGCCGCGCGAAGGATATTGCTCAGAATGGAGGCGGAGGAGAGTAGTCCACCGTTTCTGGAGGAGAAGAGTTCGAAGAACCCGGCGGCCACCTCCGCTAAGGAAAAGCTGAGAACCACGATCGCGAAGACTTTCATGTACAGAAATGCGTGCTGTTTGAATTGGGGAGGAACGGAAAGCGCGTGTAAGGCGATATATAGCCCGATAAAAAAGAAAGAATAACGAATCAATGAACGCAAGGCCAGATACAAAGGATGTTTTTTGTCCAGCTTGACTTCGGTCAGAGCTTGCAGGAGTTTCGGTACGAGAAAGCTGCCGAAAATATACCCGAAAAGGATTCCTGTGATCGCGACGGATAATCCGATCATCCAGTGAGACTCTAGGAAGATACGCCATTCAATTTCTTTCATAAACGAATTCTGCAGCCGATCGGAATATCGGAAAGGGTTTTATTGGAGCTTGAACTCGCCGAACGCTATTATGTGGCATAGCCACGGCATTTTTGGCAGGACGAGAAGGATGCAAACCTTCTTCGCTTCTCCCAAAAACAGGATTTTGGAATGACAAACGGAATCCGTATGGGAAACTCACCACCCCAAGGATGGGGAGGCAGAAAAGAAAGTGCTCGAATATGCTTTGGATTCTGGACTTTCCCTTTACGCCCAAAGGTTTACTCCCGAATCGGAAGAGATAGAACCTTGGTTAGAGGAAGTGCATTCCTACGGGATCCGGGAAGTCATTCTCTGGGGAAGCCCCAACGAGGCTGCCTCTTGGAAAAAAAACGCAGTTTTTCGTAAGCTGATCCAGACGTTAAGATCGGAAGGGATTTCTTTGACGACTTTGGACGGATCCAAATTCAAATCCGGTGTCGCTTCCGAAGAAAAGCTGGAACATTACCTAAGAGGTTTGGGAAAGAAGAATTCGGTTCTCGTCTGGTATTCCCTGGACGAGGCGGAAAAAATCCTGGGAGTTCTTAAAGACCGTTTCCAACCGAAGGAGCATCGCCGCACGCAGCCGTTTTCTCCGGTCACGAAGAAGCCGCGGGTCGGAAAACCGAGTTCTGGAGGCGGCTACGGAAAATCCGGAAAGGATGCTTCGGAGAAGGAGACCTTCCGTCCTTCCAGGATCACGATCCGAGTCAAACTTCTCTCCATCGTATCCGTCATCGTCGTATTCAGCATGGGGCTGATGATCTATTTGGCGACCTCCCTTTTTCGGAATTATACGGTTTCTCTGATCCAGGAGTATAACCTGAGTTTGGCCAGATTGACGGGACTACAGGTGGGCTTAAGGATCCGGGAACTCTCGGGCAAAGCGGCGGAATTCTACGAAAGAATTCCGATTTCGCATCAGGCTCCCGGACCGGTAAAAAATTCCTTAGGACCGGGCTTCTTGGAGACCTATTTCAACTCTTCGCCTAGGATTCTCGCATGGGGAAGGATGTCGGGAGAGGATATTCGGCTATTTCTGAATCCGAGATTCCTGAAGGAATTCAGGTTGGACGAGGCAATCATTTTAGAAAAATGGAATTCTCTTAGCAAGGAGGAGAGGACCAGGTTGGTCTTGTCCGAATCCGGGATTCTGCAAGTCTCGAACCTGAGTCCGAAATTCGGATTCCCCCTCGCTCTATTTTCGGAAGGCAAAAAAGGAGGTAAGGAAGCCAGTTTTTTCCTGCTTTCTCCCAACGACCTATGGGAATCTGCCAGGTCCGCTTTGCAGACGGATCTTTTCAATATTTGGGTTGTCGATTCGCAGGGAAAATTGGTGGCACATACCGACGAGACCGAAGCGATGTCTTCCAGGGATTATTCCAAAAATCCTCTCGTGCAATTTCTTTTACGCAATCCCACGGATAACGGTTCTCGAACCGTTAATTTCGACGGTAAAGAGATTCTAGGTTCTTTCCAACAGTTGGAGGATGGAAACCTAGCGGTGGTTTCCTCGATCGAGGCGGAGAAAGCATTCGAAGCCGTGTACAAGATTCGGAGGCAAAACCTCTACATTCTGTTATGCGTCCTATCGCTGGCGTTCCTGGTCGTATTTCTTTTTTCCAGAACCCTCACCGTTCCTATTATAAATCTATTAAGCGCTACTAGACAGATCGAGAGAGGGAATTATCGGGTTGCGATCCGCCCGGTTACCAGAGACGAAGTAGGAGTATTGACGAATTCCTTCCTAAGAATGGCCCGTGGATTGGAGGAACGGGAAAAAATCAAGGATACCTTCGGTAAGTTCGTAAACGAAGCGATCGCGGAACGGGCTCTCGCGGGAGAAGTCTCCTTGGGAGGAGAAACCAAGGAAGTTGCGGTCTTCTTTTCGGACCTTCGCAATTTTACCGGCATGTCCGAAAAAATGAAGCCGAGCGAGGTGGTGGAATTTCTGAATGCGTACTTCACCGAAATGGTGGAATGCATCTATCTTACGGAAGGAATCGTGGATAAGTTCATCGGGGACGCGATCATGGCGCATTGGGGAGCCCTGTATTCGGACGGCCACGACACCCGAAACGCCGTGAACACCGGCCTGCTGATGCGCAATGCGCTTCTGGAATTCAACAAAGTCGGAGAAAAAATAGGACGTCCCAAGGCAAGATTCGGTTGCGGAATCAACACCGGGCCTGTGGTCGTCGGTCAGATCGGTTCCGAAAAGAAATTCGAATTTACCGTCATCGGCGACGCCGTGAATCTCGCTTCAAGGATCGAGTACCTGACTAAGGATTTCGGTACGGACATACTGATCTCCGCGTCCTCGTACGAACAGGTAAAAGATCACTATCATTTCGAGACTCTTCCTCCTGTATGGATTCGGGGAAAAGAGGAACCTCAGAACCTGTATGCGGTTCTCGGTTGGAAAGAGGACCCGGATTGTCCTAAGAGTTTGGAAGAGGTCCGCAGGATCTGCGGGATTCCCGCGCCGCAGGGACCATCCAAGGCTTTGGCGTAATCCGATGATTTCTTGGAGATCCTATGTCCGTGAAATCCAGGTCGGTATCCTTTGCACCTTCGTTTTTACCGGTTCGTTGTTCTTATTGTACCGCGAATCCAAGATTCGGAGCGGTTCGCAAAAGGAAGCGCTGGGGAACGTATCGTTTCGATACAGGACGGCACAACGGAAATTTTCGGATCGAATGCTATGGGAGGATCTGGACCAAGGAATGTCCGTATTCGATAGGGATTCCGTCCGAACGGATGAGGCTTCCGAAGCCGTAGTGTTTCTGAATTCGGGTACTCAGATCGAACTGGATCCCCAATCGATGGTGGTACTGCAGTTAAAGGAAAATCGGGAGATACTCGAATTGGGGGAAGGTACGTTGTTCGTACAAAGTAGAAAAATTCTTTCCGTCGTTTCCGGAAAAGAGGATTTCGAAGCCAAAGCAGATTCCGAATTTCAGATCAGTAAATCGCCCGACGGATTCTCCCTGAACGTGAGGAAAGGGGAAGTCGCTTGGAGAGAAGGTGGAGTTTCCAAAGCCACCGTTTCCGAGGGAGAAGAGGCGTGGAACGGATCCAAGACGAATAAGAATTGGATTCTCTCATTGCCGGAGGAATCCTACCGTTTCTTTCCGCAGGAAAACGAGCAGTCCGTGGAATTCCGTTGGGAGGGAGGAAACGACGGTGTATGGGAGCTTTCTTCTACCAGGGATTTTCACAAAACGCTGGAATCGGTTCCCGTTTCCGATAGGATCCATCGTCGGAAGTTCCAAGAAGGGATTTATTTTTGGAGGGTTCGTTCTAACGATCGGCAGCGAACTTCCGAAGTTCGCAAGTTCCGAGTCGTTCCCAATCCTCCGCCCGAACTTTCTTATCCGAAGAAGGATGGTATGCAGGAGGATCGGACGGTATCCTTTACTTGGGTGAAACAGAAAATCGCAAGCGCTTACAAACTCCAAATTTCCAAGGAATCGAATTTTTCGGATGCGATGGAATCCCAGGTGTTTCGGACGAATTTCTCCCTGACTCTAGATCCCGGCACATATTATTGGAGAGTGGTTTCGTACACGAATCTTCCCGGTACGGATGCGTTTTCGGAAGTACGTAGATTTTCCGTGGTCGGACCCGTGGAACCCAAGTCCGCGAAGCCGGTCGAGATTTCCGAGGTCCGGTCGAAAGCACAGGAAACGGATTCCGTCTCCCTCGAATTTCCTAAAAAGGGTTCCGTAGTGGACATGACCGGGAGAGAAAGTCTTCTTTTCCGATGGAAGAGTAAGGATTCGGCAAAACATCCGGAATGGAAATTTCGTCTATATGTACGCAAGTCCGGAAAAGACGAATTGGTTTATGAGCGGAGCGTAAAGGGGGATCGCTTTTCCTTCCGCGATCTTGAAAAATTGGATATCGGGACCTTTTTCTGGTCCGTGCGATCCGAAAACGATCCTACCTTCGGGTCGGAAGCGGAATTTAAGATACAACTCCGTGAAAATTTGGAAGCGCCGGAAACCAAAGCAAGCGGCGCCCGTCCTTAAAGAGAACGAATGCAAGGCTCAGTCGTCAAATCTGTCCATCGAAATCGTCTGATTGTATTTCAGTATATTCTAATATTTTTTCTTCCTTTTTGGGGGGTTTTTGCGGAAGGTCGGAGTTTTATTTACTATATAGAATGGAAAGAAGTGAAGGGAAGTCGGGGATACATCGTGGAAGTCCGGGGTGCTGCGCCTCCCCAAACGACGATCCTCGAAAAGAAAGTCCAGGAAAACGAGATCGAGTTCAGATTGGAATCCGGATCCTACGAGTATAGGATCGCCGCTCTGAATCGTTTCGGAAAACCTTCCGCTTTCACACCCTGGACGGGATTTAAAGTGGAGCAGGATAGACCGAAGGAGATCGCTTTGGCGGAAAAAGAAGCGGCTTCCAAACCCAAGGTCTCTTCTCGGGTCTTTGTACCTGGATGGGGTTTCTATCGGAACGGGGAGAAGTTAAAAGCGATGTCCGTTTGGGGAGGGTTAGCCGCACTTGCGGTCCTAGGAAATGCGGAAAGAGAAGCCGGAAATCGTCTGGCTTCCGATTCGAAAAACGATCCGAAGGTCATCGGCATACTGGGAATGCAAACCTCTCCGTTAGTCGCGGCGTACCTTTGGGAGGAAAGGTCGCATCACAAATCCCAATACGACATGCACCAGAGAAATCAATTCGTTTTAGGTGGATTGGCTCTCCTGACGGTGACCTTTTCCCTTTGGTTCGAGAATCGCCTTCCCCCGGATCAGACGGTAACCCTAAAGGTCCGACCAGATACTCCTTTTGCGTTAACCTCCATCGTAAGAGAAGGAATTGCAACCAAATGGGAGTTAGATTATACTTGGAGGTTCTAGAGTAATTCCATGAACGGAACCGGAAAATCTTTCGCAATGCTTCGTCTTTTCGTTTTATCCTGCTCGATCACAAGTGCATTCGCATTTTGCTCCAAACCATTTCCGGAAGGGGAATCTTATTTGCTTTTAAGTTTATTGCAGAGCGGTTCCTCGAATCCCCAACTCTCCTACAAATACGTGTTCGTGACCTCGTCCACGTCGCTCGGGAATTTGGGAGGAGTGAGCGGAGCGGATTCGATTTGCTCTACGGCCAAAAGTACAAGTGCCGCGAGTCTACCGGGTTTAGGTTCGGAATACAATGCTCTCTTGGTGGGAACGGGGAGGGTCGCCGGAGGAGCAGGATGGCCCTTAAAGGCTTCCACGACCTATTATCTAAATTATCCAAGTCCCAGCCCCGTTTTTACTACGACTGCCGGCGCTCTTCCGAGCATTCCGTTGGCTCAAGCATTGCCCGGATCCACCGCATATTGGACGGGGCTTTCCGCCACGTGGACTACGGGGAGCACTTGTCTGAACTGGACGGACGGAACGTTTGCGAACACAGGCGATTACGGAAGCCCGGGGGTAACGAGTATGAATGCGTTTAACAATACGTTCGCAAACAACTGCAACACTGCCCAGGCTTTGCTCTGCGTGAGGCTTTAACTCTCCACGATTCCGGCCCGAATGGCGTAAACCACGAGGTCCGCGACTTTGTGCAGGTCCAATTTTTTCATGATGTTTGCCCGGTGAACTTTGACTGTGGCTGGGGAGATATGCAGTAACTTGCCGATTTTTTCGTTGGAGTTCCCTTCAGAAATCAGCTTTAGGATTTGGCGTTCTCGGTCGGAAAGCACGGAAAATATAGAAGGTCCTTCTTCCGATTGTTCTCCACTTTTCTTTTTGTTCAGTCCGGAGATCACTCTAGTCGCGATCCTCGGACTGAGATAGGTTTCTTTGCGTCTCACCGCGTCGATGGCCCTTAGAAGGTCCTCGCCCGCGTCGTCTTTTAGGACGTATCCGTTGATGCCTAGATCGACCAATTTTTGGATGTATTCCTCGTTATCATGTCTGGATAGAATGATGACTTGAATTTTCGGATAATAGCGCTTGATGCCTTTTACCAGATCTATCCCGCTGACTCCGGGCATGGAAATGTCAGTGATCACGATATCGGGTTCGAGTTTACCGATCTCATCTAACGCCTGTTCTGCGCTTCCGTTTTCGCCGACGATCTCCAAATCAGCCTGTCCGGAAACGATCAGGCGGAGCCCTTCCCGGAGTATTGCGTGATCGTCCACGAGATAAAGTCTGCAAGTGGATGGTTGAGAGTTCATATTTTCTCCTTTGAACGTTGCTTTAGAGGAATTCGAAGCACATAAGTCGTACCTATACCAGGCGCCGACTCCAGAAACAAGGTGCCGTTCAGATCTTCTACCCGGCGTCGGATATTCTCCAGCCCGAACCCTGTCTGTTTGATGCGGGCTTCTTTTTCTCGGAAACCTTTTCCATTGTCCTTCGTCGTAACCACTAGAGTATTTTTATCGGATACGATACGGAGTTCCACCTTATCAGCCTGGGCATGTTTTAAAATATTCGCACAGATTTCCTGCAATATCCTGAATACCTGGTTTTGAACGATCTGAGGAATCTTTTCCGGTACTTTGAATTCGGTTTTTATCTTAATTTTCTGAAGAGGAAAGATTCCGGTGGTCAAGGAAGTCAAAGCGGCCTCCAAGCCCAATTCTTTTAACGCGGATGGTTGTAGGTTGGTATAAATTTCCCGTAATTCCTGGCTTGCTCTGTCGATCAGCCCCAAACCGGATTTGAAGGAATCCGCGTGATCCTTTGCGGATTTTTGGAATGCCTGAAAATGAAGTTTGGCCGCGAGAATCAGTTGCCCGACTCCGTCGTGAAGCTCCCTGGCCAATCGGGATCTTTCCTCTTCCTGCGAGGCAAGGACCTTCGTGTGCAGATTCGCGACTTTCTTTTGCAGCTTCTTATTCTGACTGATGTCTTTTAGGATCATTCCTATGCTGTTGCCGAACGGAAACGCCGTATAACCGTAGAATTTATTTCCCTTTCGAAACTCTTGGTTCTGCAATTTGGTATGTCTGGATTTGTTCAGGTTTTCCTTCAGATTCTCCTCTTCCTTGGAATCCAGCCTCAGAATGGAAAATAAATCCGCGCCGATCATCGTGGGTCGGCTACGGAATTCTTTCTGGAACGACGCGGTCGCAAAACGTATAGTGTTATGTTTATCCAAGGCGACGATAGGCGAGATTTCTTCCACTAGAGAAAGAAAATATACTAAGGCCTGCTCTGTGTCCGGATCGATCGAGAGACGCTTTAGATCTTTGGGTTTGAGGAGTCCCGTCGCCACGTAGATCACGTTAAAGCTACTCCGATCCGCGGGAAAGGAAAAAAAAATCCCTCCCCTCGGCCGAAATGAGGGAAGGGGCGAAGGATGCTTAATACTCTTTTAGGAGTCCGTTTATTGGGGAACCGGATACACTTCCGAAGTGTTCGGAGTTCTGTACCAGTCCGTATCGGCGGTGCCCAAAGATTGGTACCAGGGTTGGAATTGAGGATAGGAAATCCTGATATTTACGGTTTCGTAAGGCCATTTGAAATTGCCCGGAACGAGAAGAAACCATGGGAATCCTGTCCCATCCCGGTACAAATCGGTTCCATTTGCGTCGAAATATTTTCCCGCCGCGTGAATTTCCTTGTTTGTATTGATTACGTGCAGGTAGGTATCGAAAGGTGGTGCCCCTAAGTCCGTAGTGGAAATCGGAGAAGCCAAAATCACTTCCAAATTGGCGGTCTTTCCGATTTGGAACGTGTCGGTCTTTCTGGAATTCCAGGAGGGTATCGTGGTGGAACTATTTCCCAATAGCTGCAGATTCGTCAGAGTCGGTCCGGTTCCGGTCAACGTCTGTTCCACCGTTGTGCCGTCGTAGCCGAGTTGAGTCAAGGTATAGGAGCCTACGTTTGCCGCAGTAGGCAGGCCGAAATGAAGCGTATGGCTATAGCTCGCACCTTTGGCTACATGGGTAAAATACCCGCGCACTCTGGCGACCCCGCCGTGGGCATTCAGGTCCTCTTCAAAATGTGCCCGGACCACATAATCGTTGAAATCCGAATCCCCTTCTTTCGGATACAAATCCTCGAAAGCGATGGAATAGTAGTTTTCGGCCGGGATTCGCACGATAAAGGCACGGGTCGGATCGGTGGGATAAGCGTCGTTCACGTCGGGTACGCCGTCACCGTCGGTATCCACTAATAAAGTTTCCACTGCGGTAAAGGAAATGGAAATCCTGCGATCGATGACGGAAACCTGGGCGATATTGATATCCACATCATAGAATTTTCCGTAGGCCTGCACCTGCATGTGAACCGTTTTCGTGTCTCCATCCACGGTAAAACTACCCGTAACTTGTCCGCTGGTGTTCGTGTAAGCGGTAAACACGGATCGATAATTCGCCGCACCGGGAGTAGCGGAAGGAACGGTGAGCTGTACCAGACTTCCGTTGACCGGTGCTACCGGGTCAATGACTTGAACGTTAACGTTCAATGTTCGAGTCGTATCGAACGCGAAGTCCACGGGAGCGGAGGCATCCTGGACCGACACATTGAAATCGGTAGTACCAGTGGGTGCCGGGGCGGGAGTTCCACCCTGCGCTAGACTCGCAAGCCAAGCGTAATTCGGATCCTGGGAAGAAGTGCATCCCGTGAGGGATAGAATCCCGGAAAGCAACCAGACAAGGGCAGATGTATTTTTGAAGTCGGCCATACAATGAAATTCCAAAACGACCTCATTATCGTTTTTGGAACGCCGACTGACAATATGCCAGAAGGTATAATTTTCAGATTCTTTCGGACCAAGATGGATCCGAATTTCCTTTCACATAAGTGCCGACATAATGGCACCTATTGGAAATATTTTATAGATTAGAATTTCTCTAAGAGATTCCGTCGTACGATTTATGACGCCGCTTCAAAACTTTCCAAGGACTTGGTCCGGAAGGAATGGAAGTCCCCCGAAGTAAAGAATTTACAGAACTTAAGAACTTCTTCCGGGATTTCGGAATATTTTGCCTCTTCGTTATTGATCTTGATCATCGTGTCCGCGAGGTAAATCGGAAATATAATTTCTTTATACTGTTCATCCACCAGCAAGGGACGGTGGTGGTACTCCATGGTCTTCGAATACAGTTCGGGGAAATTCCATTTTTCCGCAATCAACGCGCCGATTTTCGTATGAGTGATTCCGAAGGCGGCCTCCTCCAGAGAAATCGCGGAAGCGATCTCCTTAGATGCGGAATAGTTTTGGATTTTATTCATTTTTCCGGATTCGAGGGAAAGTAGAATGATCTCTCCGATATCGTGAAGCAATGCGGCCGACATCAGGTTACTGACTGTGTCTTTCTGCATGCCCATTCGTTGTGCGATTAATTTGCAGTAATAAGCGCATTGGTTGGATTTTTCCCAGATAGCGAGGAAGGCGGGGAATTTTTCCTCTAGAATCTGTTTCGTTCCCAAGGAATACAGAAGAGCCTGCAATTCCTTCAGACCGATCAATTGGATGGCCCTGTCCAAAGACTCCACCTTTCCCCCTCTACGGAAGGCAGCGGAGTTTGCAAGCTTGAGTATGTTTGCGGAGAGCGCGACGTCCCGCTTAATCATTTCCGCAATCTGACCGATGCTGGAATTCGGCTTGTCGATCGTGGTCTGAATATCCTGGATCGCCTTCGGAAACGTCGGAAGTTGGTCCACCTGTCCGATGATTTCATCCGTTTTTTGGAGCTGGATATTTTCCTTTTGGATCCGGATGGGAATATCTATGATTACGGAAGTGTTGTTCCCCTGACTTTCCACCCGATAGGAGCTGGCACCTAATCCGTCGTTCTTCAACATCATCAGGGTCATGATCAGACCCAATCCGGCTCCCTCCGTTTCGTCTCCCTTTTCCATAAAAGCTTCCGCGAGATCGTTATAAGACTTCGCCTTTTCTATCCTTTGGTTGATCCTATCAACTTCCTCGGGACTCAATTTCACGTTGTTCATGACACGGATACGGATCGCATCCTTATTATGGATGAAGGAGACCAACACCACGTAGTTGTTTTTGAAGAGTAGGTCCTCGTACTTTTCCTTGTTGTCCAGATAGGATTTTTTAAATCCTGTGATTTTATTTTTATAAACCAGCGGGTTTTGGATGTCCGCTTGCAGTTCGCGGAAGTAGATTCTTTTGACGTTCGCTTTGATGGTATTTGTAACGGTTTCCTTTAGGGCCGCCAACACGGAATCGCGGACGTAAATGATGTCTAGGTGCAATAAGTATCGGTCCAAGGTGCGGGAAAGAACGTTATTTACGTTTTCCGTCAAATTATGGAACTTAAAGTGAAACGGAAGATTTTCCTCGATCGGCTGATTCAAATCCTTGAGATTGCTGAAGATGCCATAATCGGTATGATGAAATAATTCTAGGGTTTTTCCCTGGCTCATATCTTATAACTCTGGAAAACGGTTTCGTTCTTTGTCAAGATTTAGCATCACGGATTATGTTAAAAGTAATTCGTTGCTAAGCGAATTATACGAAGAAAATACTCCGATTCCACGGGATTTGAGACAAATTATTGGTGCCTTGCACAAAAATTTCCGATCTCTCGTTTTCTTGGGAATTTCGGAAATGCTTTGATCGGACTTTCGGACATTTTTTCCGGAAGTTCAATTGAATGCTGTTCGGTATGGAGAAGTTTCTGATTTTTCCTTACGGAATGATCATTCAATAAAAAGGTTGCTTCTTCTTCCCGAATTTGGTTCTATAATACCCTGGTCCCTCGACTCGGACCCAAAATAGATGGGACCACCCTGACCCAAGGAGCGCTTTTCATGTCGACCACAGCAACCCGTCCAGCCACTGCACAGCCGGTAACCGGCGCAGCATCATTTCCCTCTTCCGATCCGAAGGAAATGGAAAGAATTTTCCAACTCCAAAAGAATCATTTTCACCAGGTTCTGAAGCTGACTCAACCGAAGGACAGAATCCAAAGGCTGAAAAAGTTGAAGGCTTCCGTGGAAAGATTGACTCCGGAAATCAAAGAAGCTTTGCAGAAGGATTTCCGTAAAGCTCCGCATGAGACGGACCTTACGGAAATCATGCCCACGATCGGTGAGTTGAACGATGCGATCCGAAACGTAAAAACTTGGATGAGACCGATTCACGTAAAAACCCCCGTGTCTCTTTTCGGAGCCACTAGCAAGGTGATCTATGAGCCGAAAGGGGTGACCTTAATCATTTCTCCTTGGAATTATCCTTTTTATTTGGCTCTCGCTCCACTGATAGCGGCAATAGCGGCCGGAAACACGGCGATTCTAAAACCGTCCGAATTCACTCCGGAAACCTCTAAGCTGCTAGTAAGGCTTGTAAAGGAAACCTTTCCCGAATCTGAAGCGGCGGTTTTCGAAGGAGACCACACCGTTTCTACAGCCCTAATGGATCTTCCTTTCGATCATATCTTCTTTACGGGCAGTACTCACGTTGGCAAAATCGTGATGGCTGCGGCGGCAAAACATCTTTCCACGGTTACCTTGGAACTCGGGGGCAAATCGCCGGCGATCATAGTGCCGGGAGCGGATTTAAAGAAGGCCGCCAAGAAACTCATGTGGGGAAAGATCATGAACGCCGGGCAGACTTGCGTTGCTCCGGATTATCTTCTTCTTCCCGAAGGTAAGACGGACGAATTCGTAAGGTATGCAAAGGAGATCGTCTCGGATTTTTACGGCAAGAGCGAAGATTCGATCAAACAGAACCAGGACTATTGTCGCCTAGTGAACCAACGGAATTTCCAAAGGGTATCCGGATACATTCACGAAGCGGTGGAAAAGGGGGCGAAATTGGCCATGGGGGGAGAAACGGATTCCGCTCAGAATTATATTTCTCCGACCTTGCTCACGAACGTTCCCGAGAGCTCTCGTATCATGGAGGACGAAATTTTCGGCCCGGTCATGCCCATCCTCACCTACAAGACTTTGGATGAAGCGATCGGAAAAGTGATTTCCCGACCGAAGCCATTGGCTCTCTATGTATTCGGAAAAAATAATAAAGCGATTTCCAAAGTACTAAAGGAGACTTCTTCCGGGGGAGCGGCGATCAACGAGGTAATCGTTCACCTCGCCAATCCGCATCTTCCTTTCGGCGGGATCAACCATTCGGGACACGGAAGTTACCACGGATGGTGGGGATTTAAGACGTTCTCTCACGAGAAGTCCGTATTCAAACAGGCGCCTCTCGCTTCCATAGAGATGCTCTATCCGCCGTATACCGGTTTTGTGGATAGAATGATCCAGCTCACTAAAAAATTCTTCGTTTAAACGGAAACGATCATCGAAGAAACGGCCCCCCTTCCGGAATCGGAAGGCGGGCCTTTTTATTTTCCGTACACTAGACGATGGAAAATTTATAGCAGTTTCTTGGCTTCCGCTATCGCCGCCTCGTAATTCGGTTCGCTGGCTATTTCGGGAACCAGTTCTGCATAGCGGACGGTGTCGTTCTGATCCACTACGAAAACGGCCCGCGCCGAGAGGCCTTTCAGACCACCGTCGGCAATATGCGTTCCGTAGGCTTTCGAAAAGGAAAAGTCACGGAATTGGGAAAGAGTGACCAGATTCGGGGATTCGATTCCTTCCGTAGTGCAGAATCGATTCATCGCAAAAGGAAGATCTCCCGAAACGACGACAGTGACGATTCCGTCCATTTTTGCGGCCCTTTCGTGGAATTTTTTCGTTTCTAAGGCGCAGACGGAAGTATCCAGACTCGGAACACCTACCAGGATTTTCACTTTATTGCCGAAATCCTTCAGGCTTTTCGGACTTAAGTCCTTTCCGATTCCGACGAAATCCGGAGCCTTGTCTCCTACCTTTGCCAAAGATCCTTCCAGCGGGACCGGGTTTCCTTTCAATGTGACGTTTGCCATAAGTTTTTTCCTTAGCTGATTAGACACCGATACCCAGAAAGAAGTGCCGGTGTCTAAGGACATATTTTAAATAGAGAGGTTCTCGCCGCAAAAAGTTCTTGCATTTTTAGAATCAATTGATTCGAATAGGTCCAGGTCGAACTGACGACCATATCAACGAAAGATGATGAACTTCGGACAACAGTCTAGCCTAACCCTTTGGGTGGTCCTCTGGACGGTGGTAGTGGAAATGCTACCAGGGCAGGGCTTTACGCCGTAGGGATCATTCGCAAGCTGTAATCTTCGAAAAAGCCCCCCTCGGCTAAAGCCAAGGGGGGCTTTTTTATTTTATTCCAGGATTTGAGGAAACAATGAAAACAAGGACGACCGAAACGAAACGAGAAGAATTCAGAACCTCCGACCGACCTGCGAACGGTGCAGAACTGCTCGTCCGCTTTCTATTACACAAAAACGTAAAACGTGTGGTGGGGATTCCGGGAGGGGCCAACCTTCCGATTTACGACGCGCTGTACGCGAGCGGAATCGAACACGTATTGGCTAGGCACGAACAAGGAGCCGGTTTTATCGCGTTAGGAACCGCCAGAATCACAGGAAAGGCCGCGGTATGCATCGCTTCTTCCGGACCTGGGGTCACGAATTTATTGACTGCGGTGGCGGATGCCAAGTGCGATTCGGTTCCTTTGGTCGCGATCACTGGGCAGGTCCCTCAGTCTTTGATCGGAACCGACGCCTTTCAGGAAATAGATACGTATTCCTTGTCAAAGCCGATCACCAAAAAGACCTATTTGGTGCGTTCCACAAGCGAACTCGCACTAGTTTTGAACGAGGCGTTTCGCATCGCGGAAGTGGGGAGACCTGGTCCCGTTTGGATCGATATTCCCAAAGACGTCCAACTTTCCCCGTTCGACGGGGACTGGAAGGAAATAGAGGAGCTCTGGAATTCCCGCCCGGAACCCGAGAGTCCAAGGCTTTCATCCGATTCGGAGGAGAAATTCGAATCCTTTTGTCGCTTATTAGAGAATGCAAGACGACCTATTTTGTATGCCGGGGGAGGCGTAAGACTTTCGGGAGCAGAAGACCTCTTAGTCGAATTCGCGGAAAAGCAGGACATTCCTGTCGCGACCACGCTCATGGGTATGGACTGCTTTCCCAGAAAACATCCTCTTTCTTTAGGGATGTTGGGTATGCACGGCGCTCCATATACGAACATCGCTCTCGAAGAGTCGGATCTGCTTTTGGCTTTCGGGGTGAGATTCGACGATCGTGCCACCGGAAAGTTGGAGACCTTCTGCCCGAATGCGAAGGTGGTACATGTAGACATCGATCCTAGAGAGATCGGGAAATTAAGAGAGCCGGATCTGTTCTTTTTGGAAGACCTCCGGAATTTCCTGATATCAGCGGTGGAGTTACCGGAACGGAAGAGGGATTCATGGAATCGTTTGGTTGCCTCTTGGAAGAGACTCTTTCCTCTTCCTTTGTTCTCAAAGGGGAACGGCTATATGCCCGATGTCGTACTGAAAACTTGCGCAGAGGCCTTGGGACCCGCGACCATATTAACGACCGACGTGGGGCAGCACCAAATGTGGGCCGCCCAATTTTATCCTTTCGAAGAGCCCAAGACTTGGATCACTTCCGGCGGATTGGGTACTATGGGATTCGGTTTACCTGCGGCCATCGGCGTAGCCTTGGAGTCTCCGGAGCGAGACGTACTTTGCATTTCCGGAGACGGATCTTTTTGGATGAACGTCCAGGAGTTGGATACTCTTGCCGAGACAGACCTGAATGTCAAGATTCTCGTTTTCGACAATCGACATTTGGGGCTTGTCCGGCAGCAGCAGGAACTTTTTTTCCACGGAAGGTTTTACGGGAGTTCCTATCCGGGACCGTCGAAATCCGCGAAAGTCGCCGAAGCGTTGGGAATTCCCAGCTTGGATTTGGGGGAAGAGGGCCGTACCCTCTCCGATTTGGTCCGGTTCTTAAAGGAGCCGGGTCCTGGACTCGTCGTCGTTACGATAGATCCGAAATTACACGTTCTGCCGATAGTTCCGGCAGGAAAAGGAAATCTGGAAATGGTGTTAGAATGAAAAATTTAGAATATCCTAAAATTGAAATGTATATCTTGAAGTTTGCGGAAGCCCCCTCTTTTCTCCCCTTTTATTGGCCCCTTTAGGGGCCTGATCTTTCTTTTTCACCCTTCGAAGCAGGATCGGGTCTTTTAAGCGACCCGAAATAAAAATCAAGGAGTATTTTATGCGTTTAGATCTGAGCAATTTAAGAAGCGAGGTGGAATCCTTATCTCCTCGTCCGTTCTTAAAACCATTTCCGTTAACCGAACATGAGACGATTCCGTTTTTCAGGAATCTGCTTTCGGAATCTTCCTGTGCCGTACTCTTGGAGAGTTTAGGACCGGAATCGGATAATTCCCGTTATACGTTCCTTTCCGCTTTTCCGAAGCGTGTCTTTACCGCGCGCGGGAATAGGTTGGAAATGGACGGTACGGTTTTAGCGGAAGGAAATCCGTACCGGACTTTGTCGGAAATCCTCTCCCCGAGACGGAATTCCGAGGACAAAGGCGGATCTTTTTACAGATCCTTTATGGAATGTACGGAGGCGGGCGGCGGCGGACTCTACGGGACCCTGTCTTATGAAAGCGTGAACGATATGGAACCGGGGATCCGATTGAAGGAACATCCTCGATTTCCTAAGTTTCAGTTCGCTTGGATGGAAGACGGGATCTTGATCGATCGTAGAACGGGAAGGTCTAACTATTTTCATTATGGTACGGATCGTTACTCTCTCTTTGAATCGATCTTCAAAAAACGGAGTTTGACGGGATCCGCCATATCTCTGAAAGATTTGGGAGATTCCAGGACTCGGGAAGAGCACCGTAAGATGGTCTCGGAAGCCATGTCGGAAATCCGCGCGGGGAATACGTTCCAGTGTCAGATCGGATTCAAGCGTTCTTACGAGATCCAAGGGGAGGACCTTCGCTTATACGAGGCCTTACGGACTTTGAATCCTTCTCCTTACATGTTTTATCTCTCCTTCGGCGATCGGTCGCTTCTGGGAGCGAGTCCGGAGTTATTGTTCCGATTGAAGGACGGTGTCGTGGAATCCTTTCCTCTCGCGGGAACGACTCGGAGGGGCAAGGACGTGGAGGAGGATAGGATTCTGGCGGAACACCTGCTTTCGGATCCGAAAGAAATCGCGGAGCACAATATGCTGGTGGACCTGCATCGAAACGATCTAGGTAGAATCGCGAAGTTCGGTACCGTAAAAGTAAGGAATTCCTTCTCCTTGAAACGGTTCAGCCACGTACAGCATCTGTCTACGGAGATTTCCGGGATTCTCCGGCCGGGGAGAGACGCTTTCGACGGCTTGGCTTCTTCGTTTCCCACGGGAACGTTAAGCGGTGCGCCAAAAGTGGAATCCATGCGGATCATAGATAGGATAGAAAACGATCCCCGGGGTCCTTACGGTGGCGCGGTGGGACGATTCGGATTCGACGGAAACTGCTCTTTCTGCATTCCGATCCGCAGCTTCTTCCGTACCGAAAACGAAGGATTCCTACGGGCTTCCGGCGGTGTAGTATTCGATTCCGAAGCGGACGACGAATACGAGGAAATCAAACATAAAATGGGATCGGTTTTAAGCGCGATCCGGGAGGTGAGCCTATGAAGGTTTTGTTGATCGATCATTACGATTCTTTTACATACAATCTCTTTCAATTTTTGGGAGAGATTCTTGAGGAGGAATACGCTTCCAGATTCAGGCTAGACGTGTTCCGCCACGACGAAATCGGATTCTCCAAAATAGAATCCGCTAAGTACGACAGGATCGTTCTTTCCCCCGGACCCGGGACTCCGGAAAATCACGAATATTTCGGGGTTTCTTCCCTCATCCTTCGGGAATTGAGCGGGAGAGTTCCGATTTTAGGGGTTTGTCTGGGCATGCAGGGCATGGCCTTTTTAGCGGGCGCTAAGATCGTTCCGGCCAGGCTTCCGATGCACGGAAAATTATCGGAGATCTCGCACGACGGCAAGGGGGTGTTCCAAGGATTACCGGACGGATTGAACGTTATGCGTTATCATTCCCTCATAGTGGACCCGGAAGGGCTTTCGGAGGAATGGACCAGGACCTCTTTTGCCGGAGACGAATTGATGGGCATACGTCATAAGACGAAACCTTCGGAAGGAATACAATTCCATCCGGAATCTTTCGCGACGGAAGGAGGGAAGCGGATGATTTCGAATTTTCTTTTTAGGGATTGATTCCTTCCGCATGAACGAACGTCACGATTACTTGGGAAGCGATAACCCCGCTTTGCGTAGATATTCGCGGATTTTCTCCGCGAGTTCTTCGATGCGAAACGGTTTTCCCAAGTAATCGTCTATTCCGGCCTGAGCACATTCCGCTCTGTCCTCCGGGCTATCGTGCGCCGTAACTGCGATGATCCAGGGAATTTTGCGGGAAGAAGGTTTCATTTTGAGGATTCTCGCAGTGTCTATTCCGCTGAGTTCCGGCATCTGGATGTCCAGTAGAAGCAGATCGATTTCCCATTTCTCCCAAAAAGCGAGCACTTCCAAACCGTTTGAAACGATCTCGCAGCTTAAACCCATTTGTTCCAACATCCTGCGGATCAATTTCTGGTTCACCGGATTGTCTTCCGCGACTAGAATGCTGGTCGTGGAATAGCCGGAAAAATCCGTTATTTTCGATATGGATCGTTCCGCTTGGTTTCCGGAACGCAGGGGGAATGTCGCTTTCGGAAGGTCGATTTCGAGGATGAATTCGCTTCCTTGCCATAAAACGCTTTTCGCTCCGATCTTCCAACCCAGGGTATCGCAGATTTTTTTGCACAAGGCCAAACCCAATCCGGTCCCGCCGTACTTCCTGGAAATGGATGCGTCGATTTGGGAAAAGGCTTCGAACAGTCCTAGGATTCTTTTCTCCGCGATTCCGATTCCCGTATCAATGACCCCGATCCTTCCTTGTACGTTCTTTTCGGAAACCGACACTTCCTTGAAATAGAATTCTATTCTGCCCTGTTCCGTGAACTTCAACGCGTTGGAAAGAAGATTGGAGAATACCTGTTGGATTCTGCGAGGATCCGATTTGACGATCAATTCTGAAATCCCCTGCGGAAGATTTAAAACGAACTTCAATCCGTTCTGCTTCGCCTCTTTTTCCGCCGAGGTTGCGATCTCCCGGATTAAAGAAATCAGATCGAATTCGAGCGAACTTAAAACCAAGGTCCCGGATTCCGCTTTGCTAAAATCGATCGCGTCGTTTATCAAATGAATGAGATGCTCTCCGCTTTCCTGGACGGAATCCAGATATTCCGATTGCATACGATCGATCTCCGTTTGTCGGATCAGATCCACCATTCCCAGAATTCCATGTACGGGGGTCCGAAACTCGTGATTCATATTCACGAAAAACTGTTCTCTCGCCTTTTGCAGATCCAGGCTGACGGCTTGGGCTCGGATCAGTTCTCTCGAATTCGCTTCCAATTCCATGTACGCGATCACGGAATCGGCTAACGCGCGTAATGCCTCTAGTTGTCTAGGATCCAAGTTTTTAGGTACGGTATCTATCACGCAGAGAGTTCCGATCACCGAGCCGGAAGGTGTCATCAAAGGAGCTCCCGCATAGAATCGAACGTAAGGCGGGCCGAGTACGGACGGATTTTTTTCGAATTTGGGATCCTGGGCTGCGTCGTTTACGATATAAATATCCGAACCGAGTAACGCGAATTGACAGAAAGATGCTTCTCTCTGGGTTTCCTCCGTGTCCAATCCTACTCTGGACTTGAACCATTGCCTCTTTTCATCGATTAAGGAAATCAAGGCGATGGGAGTTCCGCAGATCAAGGAGGCGGCCTTCGTGATTCCGTCGTATTTCTTTTCCGGCGGAGTATCTAGAATATCGTATTTTTTTAATTCCCGAAGGCGAGAGAGTTCGTTTGCAGGTAACGGTGCGACGGAATAAGGACGAGGGGAATCCATAAAAAGGTTAGGAATCGGAGAATATCCACAGATTCTGGGAAGGGCTGAGAAAAAAACAAGGGTTTTGCCCGGCCTTCCAAGTTTTTAAGACGGAAGTTTTTCCGGAAATAGTCCAATCAATGTAGGTTCGGGGGTCAATGGGATTTAGAAGAATTATCGGTACGAGAATTGCGGAGAAAATGTTGGAAGGAGGAGGGTTTCCGGTCCGGCGACCCTTCCCGGTGCAGGGCTTTTCCTATTGGGATCCGTTTTTACTTTTGGATGAAATGGGTCCGGTGATTTATTCTCCGGGAGAAGCGATCGGGGCTCCCGATCATCCGCATAGAGGATTTGAAACGGTAACCTACCTTCTCTCCGGAGAAATGGAACATAAGGATTCGTGGGGGCATTCCGGAAAATTAAGGTCGGGAGGAATCCAATGGATGACTGCAGGCTCCGGTTTGGTACATTCCGAGATGCCTTCCCGAGAGTTTCAAAATTCGGGAGGGCGGATGCACGGATTTCAGATCTGGGTCAACCTTCCCCAGGATAAAAAGCTCATTTCTCCCGGATACCAGGAGGTTGACTCCTCTCAGCTTCCCGTCGTAGAAAAGGACGGAGCTTGGGTAAAAGTCGTGGCGGGAGAATGTTGGGGAACTTCCGCAATTATTCAGACCCAAACTCCCATCGTGTTTTTTCATGTGAAATTATCTCCCGGATCTTGGGCGGAGATTCCGGTTCCGAAAGAATGTACGGCACTCGCCTATCCTTTTGTAGGCGGGGGAACCGCCGTGGATGCAGAGGGAGAAATCGAAGTGGAAGAGGGCGAAACGCTCTACTTCGGAGCGGAGGAAGGTTCGATCACCTTACGAGCTCCCGAGGATTTCGAATGGGAACTTTTAATTTTAGGAGGAGTCCCTCTGAAGGAACCCGTAGCAAGATATGGTCCTTTCGTCATGAACACTCCCCAGGAAATCCAGCAAGCCTTCGAAGATTATTCCGCCGGAAAAATGGGTGAGATTCTTTAACCGCTCGGAAAGATGGGTGGAGAAAAGTCCGCAAGGTGGATCGATTGCCCAAAGAGGAAAAAGAAAAAAGCATTGCAGTGATCGGAGGAGGGGCGGCCGGTTTTTTCGGAGCCATCCAGACTCGTAGGCTTTCCCTCGGAACCTACAACGTGGTGCTTTTGGAAAAATCGCCTAACGTTCTTTCCAGGGTCCGCATTTCCGGAGGAGGAAGGTGCAACGTCACCCACGCCTGTTTTGATCCGGAGGAATTATCCAAGCGTTATCCTAGGGGAGGACGCGAACTGAAGTATGCATTCGAAAGTTTCCAGCCCAAGGACACGATCCGGTGGTTCGAAGAACACGGAGTTCGTTTAAAGACGGAAGCAGACGGTAGAATGTTCCCGGTAACGGACGATTCGAATACGATCGTGGAATGTCTTTTGCGGGAAGCCAAAGAATCTGGCGTTTCGATCCGCACCAAGGTTCCCGTTCTGGGTATTTTTCCTAGAAATACGGAGGAAGAAGGCGGGTTTACTGTGAAATGGGAAGGAGGCCAGCAGGATTTTCATCGAGTGCTCTTGGCCTCCGGATCTTCCAGGAAGGTCTGGGATTGGGCAAAAAATATGGGACACAGCATAGAGACTCCGGCTCCTTCCTTGTTTACATTCGAGATTTCGGATCCGTTTATCGAAGGCCTTCAGGGCCTAAGCGTACCGGAAGCGGAGGTGTCTCTTCCCGACTTTAAATTGCAACAGTCCGGTCCGGTTTTGGTTACTCATTGGGGACTCAGCGGACCCGGCGTACTGAAATTATCAGCTTGGGGGGCTCGAGAACTCGCGTCCTGCGAATATAAAACTTCCCTACATCTGGATTGGATTCCGGGCGTAACTAGAGAAGAAGTCCGCGAGACGTTTCGTTTGGCAAGGGAAAGGATTCCTTCCAAAAGACCTTCTGCGGCACCCGAGTTCCGTTTACCTGCCAGACTCTGGGAACGAATCTGGGATCGATCGGGAGAAAAACGCTGGTCAGAACTTTCCTCGAAACAACTCCGTGAAGCGGAAGATGCATTGAAGAGAACCGTATTTCAGATTCGAGGAAAAGGGGTCTTTAAGGAGGAATTCGTTACCTGCGGCGGAATCAAGCGAAAGGAAGTGGATTTCAAAACCATGGAAAGTCGCATTGTTCCCGGGTTGCATTTTGCCGGTGAAATTTTGGACATAGACGGAATCACCGGAGGTTTCAATTTCCAAAATGCGTGGACCACTTCTTTTCTCGCCGCGAAGGGAATCACACGGGACGTTCCCTCCTCGACTTAAACGTTTTCGGAATTTCTCCCTTCCTTCCAGGAACTCGGATAGGAGCTATAACCCAAACGATTTCCGTCGGGGTCGCGGAAATATACCGTAAATTCGGTACGGTCTTCGATTTTCGATTCCAAGAGTGATTCCACTCTTTTACGTATCTCCGGAGTTTCCGCGGAAAAAACCAAGGCATGAGGTCCGAGTTTCTTTTTTTCCCGTTCGATCATCAATCTTGTCTGACCTGCCAGAAACCAACTGGATCTCAATTTTCCGTCCGGGGTAAAATGGTCCTTTTCGAATCTCAGGTTCGGAAGTCGCTCGTAAAAATTTTTTAACAGAGCAGGGTCTTCCGTGGCGATCGCGATATGGTGGATCACGGGTGGGCGACCAAATCGGAATATTCTTTTCCTTTCCGTTTTAGGAAACTTTCCACATAGGAGCAGGAAGGAACGATTTTTTTCCCTTCGGCTTTGGCGGTTTCTAGGGCGGCTCGAGTCAACACTTCCGCCAAACCTTTTCCCCGCAAACGAGCCGGAACGAAGGTATGAGTGAGATTCCAGATTTCCGAACCTATTTCGGAATAGGATAAGGACGCTTCCTGGTCCTCTTCTATCAAAAAGAATTTTCGGGAATTCGTGTCGTGGGTCACTCTATTCATTGTCAGGACATTGTATCTAAGACGGATTCAGGAAACGAATTCATTTTTTCGATTCCTTTTCTTTTTCGGATGCACATTCCGTTCAGAATTTGGAAAAGACCAAGCGGACCGCGGTGCCTGCGCAAGGTTCCAAAATCAATTTCGCCTTCAACTGACCGGCCAAAGATCGGATGATCATCAAACCTAAAGAATCGTACTGTTCCCCGTCCTTGTTCGGCATTTTTCCCGTACTTAAAAAATGGAAGGCCGGCGAATCTTTCGGCAGTCCGATTCCGTCGTCCTTTACGCAAAGAGTCAATCCGTCTTCGGTCTCTTCAAGGCGGACGAAGATCTTTCCCTTTCTTCCGTTCGGAAACGCGTGCTTTAACGCGTTGGAAATGAGTTCCGTCACGATCAATCCGCAAGGAATCGCTTTTTCCATCGGAATGGGAATATGATTCCACTCTGTTTCGAATTCGATCCTGTTTCCGGGAGGCGCTTGCGAAAGAATCAGGTGATTTAGAAGGGATTCCAGATACTGGTTCATCGCTACCGTGGAAAAATTTCCCTGTTGGTAAAGATGGTCATGAATCAAGGCCATGGCCCGGATTCTATCCTGTGCTTTTTCCAGTGCTTCCGCAGTCACGCCGTCCTGGGCGTACATGTTCTGCAGGTTGAGCATCCCGGAAACGATCTGAAGATTGTTTTTGACGCGATGGTGGATCTCCTGAAGAAGAACCTCTTTTTCCTTCAGATTTTCCTCCAGCCTCGTTTCCATTTCCGCACGTCTTAAAATCTCGGACTCCAGATTTCGTTTGGAGCGGGAAATTTGGAACCGACGTCTCTTCAGATATTCCAAAAAATGATTCTTTCTCTCTATATTTTTCTGCAGTCCCAACATCAACACTGTTAAGGAAACGCATACGATCGCATCGGCGACGACGAAATTGAAACCTACGACATACAGTACTTCCACGGGCATGCTCCATGCGAGTTGAAATCGACTCAACGCAATAGAGGCGATCACGATGGAAAAGAAATTTCCAAGCAAAGCCCAAAGGCAGGGAACGATCCCGAATAGGATTCCGGTAAAAACCGGAAAGGGAAAGAGCCAGATCATTCCTCCTCCCGCCGGACCTAAAATGACAAGTAAGGAAGTTCCCAAAAAGTAATTCAGTACAAGTACTCCCGAGGAGCGTAGGGAAAAGGGCAGTTTTTTCCCGAAGAACAATATGAATACCAGAACCAAGGCTAGAGTATCGATTAGTACGACGGAAAAGATCTTTTCTCGGAGGGCCAAGAGTACGCTCGGAAGGTAGGCCAAGGAACCGAGTACGGTCATCGCTAGGATCAGGGAAGAAAGCACCAATTCCCGCCAAAACGGAAGTCCTTGGGAGATCGATCTATCCGGAAGAACGTAATCCGAAACTGCGTAACGAATTCTTCGGAAAAATCCTGATCTCGAGCCCGGTACCATGTCCTGAATCATAGACTATCTCTAGGTTTTAAAATAATCCTTTTTACGCTTCTCATTTCCGTTTTTATGCGGAATTGACCGTTCGTATTTGTGAAAAAAGTCTGGCGTTTGTAAGAAAATAAAAAAAGAGGCCTTTCGGCCCCTTGAATAGGTAGTAGTTATGCGTGCGTTTTTTACGCTTCTCGAATACCGACAGTTTTGCAGATATTCCCCAGTTGTTTTAAATCCTCGTCCGAAAGAGGGGACATCCTATCTTTAAGGTGTTCCAAATAGGTCGGAAAGACTTTGCAGATGAGTTCCTTTCCCGATTCCGTCAGGTTGACGATGAAGTACCTTCTATCTTCCTCGCTACGAACCCTTTGCACCAATCCTCTTTTTTCGAGATTGTCTACGATCTGAGTAATGTTCCCTTCACAAGAAAAGATCTTCTGGCCGATCTCTTTTTGGCACATGGGACCCAAATGGTGCAACGTTTCCAGGCAACCGAATTGTCCGCTCGTAAGACCGAATTGGTTTAGAATCTTGTCTTCCATCGATCGGATCGAATCCGTGCAACGGCCCAATTTGATGTACGCATCCAGGATCTTTATTTCTCTCGGTTTTCCTTTGAAGTGGCTTCCCATATAGTTTAAGAATGAACTATTAATAGTTAGACAGGAACTTTCAGCCTAAGTCAATCTTTTTTCCTAGGTTGGGCTTCGGTCCGTGTGAATTTAGGCCCCGGTAGGATCCCAGCAGGTACGAAAGTTTTCGTTCCAAGTTTCCATTTCGGCGAGATCTTCCGAAGAAAGGGCAAAATCGAACACTTCCGAATTCTCGCGAATCCTTTCCTTACGCACCGATTTTGGAATCACGACGAATCCCTTATCGATCGCCCAACGGATCAGGATCTGAGCGGGAGTCTTACGGTATTTTTCCGCAAGCCGAAGCAACTTCGGGTCGGAAATTCTTTTTCCGTGAGCGAGAGGACTGTAGGCTTCCAAAACGATTCCATGCTCCGAGCATTTTCGGGACAATTCCGTTTGGTTCAGAAACGGATGGAACTCGACCTGGTTGATCGCCGGAACGATCTCCGCGTGGGAAAGGATTTCCTCCAAGTGAGGGACCGTATAATTGCTGACACCTATGGATTTTGCAAGTCCGTCTTTGTACGCTTTCTCCAATTCCTTCCAGGCTTGTTTCCGTGTGCCGGCGATCGGAAAATGGATGAGATACAAATCCACGTAATCCATTCCTAAATTTCGTAACGAGAGCTCCAGGTGTTTGCGGGCTTCCTTTTGATCGCCGTTCCAAAGTTTCGTGGTGATAAAAAGTTCTTTTCTAGGGATGCCGCTTTCTCGGACTGCTTCCCCCACATCCTCTTCGTTTCCGTAGATCCTCGCAGTATCCACATGACGGATTCCGGCTTCGAAAGCCCAACGGAGTGCGTCTTTGCATTCCTTTCCCGATTTAGTTTTCCAAACACCTATACCGAGCACTGGCATCGGAACGCCGTTATTCAGTCGGATCGATTGCGTTAATGGAGAAGCATTCATACGTAAGCATTAGACTCCGCCTCCGGATTCCGGCTTGCATTTTTCGTCGCATTCCTTCCAATACCGTACATGCAAATCACCACAGTCGTATCCGATTTCGTACTGGCAGTCTTCGCCGCTTGGTCGGGTTTTCGTTTACACGCGAACTGGAACCAGCGAAGCGGAGCCTGGGGATTTTACTCCATCGCATTAGGCGCCGCAATGGGCAGTCTGTTCTTTGCAGGGGCAGGATGGATAGAACCGGTTTATAGAATCGTGATCCGGTTTGCGGCAGAGGTGGGCGTTCCTTGGATCGGTCTCGCATTTTGGAGCGGAGCGTTTGGCGGCTTTTCCCGCAGAGGTTGGGTGACGATCTCCATCGTGTTGCTGCTCTTCTGCGCTTTAGATACGGTCTTGCGTATGGGTTTTTATTCCACCGGGATCGGAGCACTTGCCATACTTTCCATTTTGGCTTCTTGTATGAGAAAGTATCGAGGAGCCCACAAACCCGCCGCACTGTACGGAATTCTGGGAGGACTCCTCTTTATTTTTGCGGGTTTGGGGGTCGGAACCTCGGGTGCGGTGGCCGGAATCCTAAAAGTGGATATCTACCATTTCGTTTTGGCCGGCGCTTGTTATTGTCTCGGCTATTCGCTAAAGCGGATCGGTTAAACGTCGTAGACTACGCCGGGATTTGCTCGGAGACCTGGGTTACCCAAGAGGAATAATAGTTGGAAAGCGTTCTTAGAAACATCAAATCCATTTCGTTTTCCGGTTTGATCGCTCTAAGAGCATTGGCGTATTGGGTGCGGAAGTCCGTCAACGTAGCGGAGTCGGAGATATAACGCCTCATGGATTGGGCCTGATCGGGTCCGAAACCGTATTCCGTCGACCACTTGTCGATCAAGGTTCCGCAGTTGTACTTTCTGGAAAGAAGGATCTGCGCCAGAATATTCCGAAACATATTCTCGATCGCGACGACGGTGATTTCCCGATGAGTGATGGAAATATCCGTGATAATCTCGTCCTTTTTATCCATGACCGCTTTGGAAGTCCCCATCTTGTTGAAGACTTTGGAAAGGTCGTTGTAAGCGCGAAAGTGTTTTAGGATGATCTCCCGATCCTTTACGTCTACGGTCCTTTGTTCTTCCGGATGATTCATCTCCTGGAGGATGGATTCGATCACCTGGAACATGATATCGAACGTGAACTGAGTGGTTTTTCCCAGGAAATAGCGGATTTCGTTCTGAAAGGCGGCGTGGATCGCCACGAAAAAAGTCTCCAATTTTTCCGCGGGAAGCACTGTGGAGGCCTTGAAATAAGAGATCATGTCTCGGACGAACTTGGTTCTGTCCAAAATAGGGAATTGCTCCGGGTGATTGGAGTAGGTTCGGAGAAATGTTTCCTTTACGATCTTAATGGCTCCGCTCCGAGCTTCTTCGGAACGGAAAAGGACCCGATACAAAAGAAGCGAAATTTCGCGGGAGGTCTTTTTTTCTTTGAGGGTTTTAAGATCGGAAGGCTCGAGCAGATCGCTTTTCCCCGGGTGCTTGCTCTGGACTTCTCCCATAAGTCGGTTTTGCTTTTTCCTAACGCTTGGTATGTCTATACTCCGAAGAAAAAACGAAAAGTAAAGCAGATTTGCCGAACACTCAGGAAATCCATTGATTTTTCCACCTCGGAGAAAAGAATCGATCGGACGTATGAACAAGATCATTGGATCGGACAACCAAGTCAGGTACGGAGTGTGGGATTCTCCGATCGATTTTAATCATAAAGACTTTCGGCTTTTGGATTTCTTCGGAAACGAGATCAAGGGTCTTAGAAAGAGATTCTCTTTTCACACGTTCAACTATCTCGGCTTACTGATGGAGGATTCCATCCTCGGAATTGCGACCGTCAGTTTAGGGTACGCTTACAATGTTTTCGCGTATTTGTATAAATTCGATGAAGGAAAGGTATACGAATTCGATACGAAGGGACCGGATCTCGGGCGCGCTTTGAAATTTCCTGCGAATCCGGACGAGTACGAGATTCGATTCAAAAAAGGGGGATCTTTTTTAGAGATCCGAAAATCCCATTCCGACGGAACTCTCGTTTTGGATGGGGACTTCGCGGGAAAACTCCGGGTTTTCGGAGAGTTTCCGTACTCGATGGAGACTCACCGTCCTCTGCGAGTGTTGAATCCGTCCGAGCCTACCCGTTGGACCTTTACCGAAAAATGTTCTCCTCTGATTCCGCAAAGACTTTCCGTTCGGTATGAAGGCCGGGAATTGGTTCGCGACCCGAACAAAGTCACCATGGTGTACGATTGGTCCGGCGGATATTTGAGAAGGGAGACGAACTGGTATTGGGCGGCCTTTTCCTCCGTTCTTCCGAATAAGACCAGAATCGGAGCTAATTTTGCCGCGCTCGTAAACGAAAGTTTCTTTTCGGAAAACGCTTTTTGGATCAATTCCAAAAGGCAGAGAGTGGATCGTTGCATCTTCGATTTTTCCCAAGAGGATCCTTACAAGGCTTGGCGTCTTTGGGATGAAGCAGGCAGGCTTCGTTTGGAATTCCGACCGGAAGGAGAAAGGAAGGAAAAATCGAATCTCTTCCTTGCGAAACTGTATTTCAGACAGTTCGTGGGAAAATTTTCGGGGACGTTTCGACCGGACCAGGGTAAGGAAGTCTCTTTTAAAAATGTCTGGGGATTTACCGAATTCCACCGGTCCCTTTGGTAGAATTTCCCGAAGAAATTCGGCTCGTTCAATAGGATCCGATTTGGAAAATTCAATTCGCAAAAGACTCCTTTCTCTAGACGCGCTGCGAGGGTTCACCGTTGCGGGAATGATTCTCGTCAACAATCCGGGCTCTTGGTCGGCGATGTACTCTCCCCTGCGCCATACGAAGTGGAACGGCTGCACTCCTACCGACTTGGTTTTTCCTTTTTTTCTTTTTTCCGTGGGAGTTTCCGTTTCTCTTTCCTTCGCTCCGGAGGGAAGGAACGTTCTGAAAATCTGGAAGCGTTCCTTGACGCTCTTCGGGATCGGATTGTTTTTACATTGGTTTGGAGAATGGGATCTTTCCGGATTGAGGATCCCGGGAGTATTACAGAGAATCTCGTTCGTGTATTTTTTTACCGCGCTCCTGTATCCGTTGGATAGAAAGTTTCGGGTTTCGATTCTTGGGATTTTACTCTTCGGTTATTGGATCTTGTTAAGTTTCATCACTCCTCCTGGCTCTATGGTTCCGAATTTGGAACCGAATTCGAATTGGGGAGCGTGGCTGGATAGGTCGATTTTCGGAGAAGCCCATTTGTGGAAGTCCTCACGAACTTGGGATCCGGAAGGCTTGCTCGGTTCTGTCAGTGCGGTTTCCACTGCCTTACTCGGCACAATGTTCGGAGATGCGGTTCGCTTCGGAGAGAGAAAGAAAATTCCGATTTCTCAAACCGCATTTTATTGCGGGGTCGCGGGCCTCTTACTCTTGGTTTTAGGGGGATTATGGGATCGGATTTTTCCGATCAATAAGAGCCTTTGGACTTCCAGCTATGTCGTCTGGACGGCCGGCTGGGCGGCCTTGCTATTCGGATTTTTTTTGTTTCTGGAAGCCCGAACAGAGACGATACGGAACGCGATTTTCTTTCCTTGGTTGCCTTTCGGCAGGAACGCCATATTGGTTTTTTTCGGTTCGGGAATTCTGGCTAGATCCTTGAATTTGATTACGATACCTGGGGGAACCGGCAAACCGGCTTCCTTGAAACATTTTCTCTTTCAGGTAGGGTTTGCCGGCTGGGCGCCGACTCAGGAATTCGCATCCTTTTCTTATGCGTTAGCGAATCTACTTTTTTGGTTCGCGATCCTGTATTGGCTCGATCGGAAAAAATTATACTGGAAGATCTAAGATTTAACCGCTGGTACTTTCTTTTTCGATCCTTCCGAATCGATGAGATAAAAGAGGCAAGGAAGAAAAACTAGGGAAAGCAATTCCGTCGCCATGCCTCCTACGATCACGGTCGCCAACGGTCTTTGAACGTCGGATCCGATTCCGGTAGCTAGAGCCGCCGGTAATAGACCGAACATAGCGAGAAGGATAGTCATCAATCTCGGAGAAAACTGTAGGTTCGCCGCGGCTAAAACGGAAGTTTTGAGATCCGGCTCTTCCGATCCTTTTTGGAAGTGAAGGATTCTGGATACGAAGAGTACGCAGGTCATCGTGGAGATTCCGAAGAGTGAAACGAATCCTACTCCGGCGGAGACGGAAAAATTCGTTCCGGTCAGAACCAAAGCGAGGATTCCGCCGGCAACGGAAAGAGGGACCCCGGAAAGGGAAAGAAGAGCGTAACGTACTTTTCCGTAAATTCCCAAAAGGAATAGATAGATTCCGAAAAGGGTGGCGGGGATGACGATGCTCAGCCTTTCTCCCGCGCGGGTCAGATTTTCGAATTGGCCTCCCCAACGGAGTGAGACTTTTTCCGGAATGGAACCTTTTTCGACGACTCTCTTCCGGGCTTCCTGTACGAATCCTCCTTGGTCCCTACCTCGGATATTGGTCCGTACCGAAATCTGACGTTTCCCCTCCTGTCTCTGGATGATTGTCGGCCCGTCTTTCAACTCTAGGGAGGCGACCTCGTGCAATGGAATCCTTCCTCCCGTCGGACTGAAAACGGTCAGGTTCCTCAGAGACTCGAAGGAGGAACGGTACTCGATCGGATATCGGACCACGATACCGAACCTTTTGGACCCCTCGTACAGAATTCCGGCTTCGGTGCCTCCGACCGCGGCTTCTACCGTATTTAAAATATCCGCCGCATTGATTCCGTAACGTGCCGAGTTCCTTCGATCCACAGTAACGATCAGTTGGGCTTGGTTTCCTTCCTGTTCGATTCCGGATTCCGTCGCCCCGGGGATCTCTTTGATCACTGAAAGGATTTGTTTCGCAACGGATCTTAAGGTCGTCAAATCTTCACCGTCGATCAATATCGCGAGGTCGGAGACGCTTCCGGTCATCGCTTCGGTTACGTTGTCCAAAATAGGCTGGGAAAAGACGAAAAGCGTGCCGGGAAGATTTTCCTGTAGATCTTCCTTGATTCTTTGCACCAATTCCTTTTTCGTAATCCTCTCCTTCCATAGAGAATAATCTTTGAGACCTACCAGGATCTCCAATCGATTCGGACCGTAAGGATCCGTTCCTTCGTCGTTTCTTCCTAGTTGATTCAGAACGGAGACCACCGGATCGTACTTAAGTAGAGTATTCCGTACGACGGAAAGTTGTTTTTCCGAGCTTCTTAAACCGATTCCGGTAGGTAGAAAGCACCGTATCGTGATGGAACCTTCGTCCAGTTCCGGAAGAAAATCCGTTCCTAATTTATAATATCCTATAGTACTAATGATTCCCATGGAAATAGCTATGGAATATACCGTCTTTTTCGGATCCGATAGCGCTTTTTTTACCAGGAACTCGTAGTAGGATTTCATTTTTTCCAAAACGGGATTTTTCCAATGCATCTCGGAAAAGGATCCGTCCTCCATTCTGGAACGGAAAAGAAGGCACATGAGCACGGGGATCAGAGTGATCGTAAGCAGCACGCTTCCGAATAGGGAAAAGGAAAGAGTGAAAGCCATGGGTGAAAAAAGCTTACCTTCTATACGTTGGAACGTGAAAATGGGAAGGTATGCGAAGATGATGATCGTGATCGCAAAAAAGATCTCGTTCCCGACTTCTTTGGCCGCCGTTCGAGTGGTCCGGAGCAATTCGGAAAAAGGGACGAGTCCCTGTTCTTTTTTAACGGAAGAATACTTTCGGTAGATGTTTTCCGCCATCACCACGCCTCCGTCCACGATGATTCCGAAATCTATCGCCCCGAGAGAGAGCAAGTTTGCCGGAATACCGGTGAGCTTCATCATGCCGAATCCGAAGAGTAAGGAAATCGGAATCGTACAGGCGACTACGACGGCCGTCCGCACGTTCCCTAGGAAAAATACCAGCACAAGGATTACGATGCTCACACCTTCGAAAAGAGTCGTTCGAACGGTACGGACGGTATAATTCACCAACTCGCTACGATCGTAAGTTACGGTCAGCTTTACGCCGTCGGGAAGTATGTCCGTATTGACCTGGCGAATTTTTTCCTTCAATCTTTCTATGACTTCGGACGGATTTTCTCCGCGTCGGATCGCGACCAATCCCTGAATCCCCGAATCTTTGGATTTGATCTCTCCCGTAACGGAGTCACGGAGAGCGTAATGGAAAATTCCGTCAGGCCTCCTCGGATACTCTTCCACGGATGCGAGGTTTCCGATGTATACCGGCGTTCCGGAAATCGCGGTGACTACGATGTTTCGGATGTCATCCTTATTCCGGATCGCCCCTAATCCTCGTACAGGGAATGCTTGGTCGCCGCGGGTGAATACGTTGCCGCCGGTATTTCGGTTATTGGACTTGAGTGCATCGATTACGTCGGATAACGTCAGTTGATATCTGTTTAAACGGTTCGATGAAGTGATTACATGGTATTGCTTTTCCAAGCCTCCGAAATTGACTACATCCACTACTCCGGGAACCTGGAGTAGGGAAGGGATGATCACCCAATCCTGTAGGGTCCTGAGTTCCATGGGGCTCCAATCCTCGGACGCCTCGATGACGTATCTATAGATTTCCGAAACCGGACTCGTCATCGGTCCCAAAGAAACATGAGCTTCTTCCGGCAGGTCTATGCCGTTGAGCCTTTCCATTACGAGCTGTCTCGCGGTCAGGTCGCCGATCCTTTCCTCGAAGACGTATTGTAAAACGGAAAGTCCGAAGATGGTTTTGGATCGACGGGTCAGAACGTAAGGCACGGAATTCAATCCTCTCTCCAACGGTAATGTGATTTTTTCCTCCACTTCCGAGGCCGCTTTTCCGGGAAACTCCGCAATGACGACAACCTGAGTATCTCCCACGTCCGGATATGCCTCTTTTTTCAGATTCGACCAGGACCAGATTCCGAAGCCGATGACGGCACACACGACGCTTAGAGTAGGAATCCGATTCGATAGGGAAAAGTCTATGATCCTTGCAATCATATCAAAACCCGAAACTCAAACTTTTCAGAAGAATCGCGCCTTCCATTACGATTTCCTCCCGCTCGGAAAGTCCGTTCGTGACGATCGTTTTCGAATCTCCGGAAGTCCCGAGTTCGACTCTGCGCCTTCGAAAAACTCCCGGAGATTCCTTTATAAATACGTAATTCTTTTCGTCCACAGTGACGATGGAGAGGTTCGGAACGACGATTACGGAAGTTCTAGGATCCCCGAAATCCACTCTTGCATACATTCCCGGGAGTATCTTCTCTTTGGGATTTCGAAGGCTCACCCGAACTTTTACGGTTCTAAGCGCCGGATCCACCACGTCCCCGATCGCTTCCGCTCTACCTTTGAAGTCCTTTCCGGGAAAAGAGGAAAACCGGATCAGAACTTCTTCTCCCTTTTGCACGTCGTTCAGTTGGGATTCGGGAACGTCGCAGATCAACCAAAGAGAAGGTCCTTTTACCGCGTCCAATTCCTTGGGATTGAAACCGATGGTCCTTAATTTGGATTCCGTTTCCGCACTTTCCGCTTTGGCCACCGCCAGATTGGATTCCGCCTCCGCCACGTCCCTTCCTGTGGCAGCTTGGTTTGCGTACATGTCCCGGATTCTTTGCAAGTCTTTGAAGGCTTTTAGAGCCACGGCTCTACTTCTCCTGTATTCCGCATAAGTCTGAGTCGTGTCTGCCGAATCGAAGAGAATGATTTTTTCGCCCGAATGCACTGAAGTCTTGATGCTCGCGATCACTTTTGCCGGAGCAAACACCGCAAAGTCCGCATCTCCTACGCCTACCGTCCAATACGAGAAACGGGAAAGTCCTCCGGAACCGGAGGGAAAAGAAACGAGATTCCCTTGCCCGAAGACTTCAGGATTCCGGAAAGATTCCGATTTTTGAATCGGCGATGTTTTCGTTCCTATGATAAGATAGATAAGAATGGACAATGCGAGAAAGGAAAATGCCAAAATCGCTTTTGCGCCCCTGCCGGAAATTCTTTCCTTGATTTTTTCGAATGAAGAATTCATCTTCCGATCTCCGCGACGGTTTTTCCGATCGCATAATTGAGAGTTTCCATGGTTTCCACTCGTTCCGATTGGAGCCGGATCATTTTGAGCATGCTGTCGTTATAGGCCTCGAAAAAATCGGAAAATTCTAATATTGTCATATATCTCTTTTTGTAATTCTCCACCATCAAGCTCGCCAATTTGCGGTAGTCCTCGGTAAACGGAGTGCCGTACTTTCGGGCGAGCTCCTCCTTATCCTTTGCCGTTCCCAGCGCGGCTCGCACTTCTGCGGATATCCTCAGAATCTGCTCTTCATAGGAGGCTTTCTTCGCACTCAGACTCATTTCCGAAGATCTGATATTTCCTTGGTTCCGATCGAATACCGGAAGAGAAACGGAGACTGTAACACCGTAGTAATCCTGAATATAGTTCCCCGCCCGATCGTAACTTCCGCCTAGAGCCACATCCGGAATTCTCATCGCTTTTTGGAGGGAAAGGTTTGTTTGTTCCGCCTTGATCGCCAATTCCAAGCTTCTTAGATCCGGTCTAGATTCTAGGGCTAATTTCAGAAGATCCTCCGTCTCCAAAACGGATACGGACCGGTCGGATTCTTCGTTTGCCAGAAATTCCGGAAGGATTTCCCGTTCTCCAATCGAAGGTTCGTTTAACAGAACTTTTAGGACGGCTTCCTTTTCGCGTACGATTTTCGCCACTTCCAAACGGTCCGTTTCCAGCCGGAATAGGATGGATTTCAATCGGAGTAATTCGGAGAGAAGGATGTTCCGATTCGAGTGAACGATCTCCGCGGAGGAAACGGTTTTTTTGAGAGAAGAAACGCTTTCGTCGAAAAAGTCCAAGGATTTCCGCGCGTAATACAATTGGAAAAAGGATGTTCTCAGTTCCAATTTCAGTCCGCGTAAAGTGTCGTAAAACGTCTGTTCTGCGATTTCCCGGTTCCATTGGGCCAAACGAATTCTCTTGTCCCGTTTTCCGGCCAGAACAAAGAGCTGTTGCAATTGAAAGGAGGTTTCCCCGTTCTTTGTGGTATCAAAATATTTTTTCGTGATCTTGTTGTATACGTTCTGGTCCAAAGAAAGAGTAGGATTGTCCCAAAGACCGGCTTGGAGGATTTCTCCTTTTTTGGATTCGATTTCGAATTTCGAGGACAAAAGAGCCAGGTTATTCTTTAAAAACATCTCCTCCGCCTCCCGAAGATGCAAATTTCGTTTCGGCGTCGTGATCTTTTCGACGCTTGTGTATGTGAGTCTCGCGTCTGCGAACCCGCCCGAGATCGGAAGCGTTAAGCAAACGGTAAAAGAAAAGATAAGAAGGCCAGTACGAGCGCGCGTCATGAAGACGCATTCGGATAAATGCAATTTTCACTCCTTTTTCGTCCGCTCTTGCTTTTTAGGCAGCGGACGGATCATCGTCTAAAGCAAGTTAGGTGGAAATGGGAGGAGGTAGATTGAGCAGGAGGGGGGATAAAAGATAGGAAGTTCCGATTTCTTCGGAATCCAATTCGGTTTGGGAAAGGAGAATTCTAAAAAGGGAAAGGGAAACCCGATCTTCCGGATCGTATTCCGTACTATCAGGCGCCCAAACGGAATCGATTCCGTC
This sequence comes from Leptospira fletcheri, assembly GCF_004769195.1. Classification (NCBI taxonomy): domain Bacteria; kingdom Pseudomonadati; phylum Spirochaetota; class Leptospiria; order Leptospirales; family Leptospiraceae; genus Leptospira; species Leptospira fletcheri. The sequence continues at coordinate 175,398 of NZ_RQET01000013.1, read as the reverse complement.
GTCTTCTTCCTCTTGGTAAGGTCGAATGCCTCTTTTTAAGGGCGCAGTCTTTTTGGATGCGGATTTGTATTGTCCGTTGGGATGGAATTGGTAAGAGGCGACCCTAAACTGTAGGAAGATCGGAAGAGAAAACTGAAGCGCTAAAACCGGTACGAACCAAAGCAAGGTCCCGCGGATTTTTCGGTTTCCTTCCATAAAAACGAATCTCTGTCGGCTACTTCGCGTTAAAAGAAAAAAAGCGTCGATCCGGACGGAAATCGACGCTTTTTCCGGGAACTTAAATGCGTTCTATAACGGTTGCGATTCCCATGCCTCCGCCGATGCAAAGAGTAATCAGAGCGTAACGTTGTTGGCGTCTCTCTAATTCGTCCAGTGCGGTGCCCAGTAGGATAGCTCCAGTGGCGCCTAACGGGTGTCCCAGAGAGATGGAACCGCCGTTAACGTTGATTTTTTCCAGGGGGATTCCCAAGGTCCTTTGGGTATAAAGGACTACGGAAGCGAAAGCTTCGTTGATTTCCCAAAGATCGATGTCTTCGACCTTTAATCCCGCGAGCTGGAGAGCTTTTCTGGAAGCGGAAACCGGTCCGGTCAACATGATCGTAGGGTCTTCTCCGGTAGAAGCCATCGCTAGGATTTTTGCCCTAGGCTTCAGTCCGAATTTCTTGATCCCGTCGTCGTTTGCGATCAGTACGGAAGCGGCACCGTCTACGATTCCGGAGGAATTTCCCAAGGTGTGGATATGATTGATTTTTTGGATTTCCGGATAAGAGCGCAAAGCGATTGCGTCCAGCTCCTTTTCTCCGATGGTTTTAAAAACGGCGCCCAATCCGGAAAGGAAAGCGTAGTCGGATTCGATGCGAGGGTTTTCGTCCGTATCTACGATCGTTCCGTCCTCCAATTTCACCGGCACGATGGATTTTTTGAAGACTCCGTCCTTGACGGCTTTGTCCGCTTTGATTTGAGAAGACTCCGCAAAACGATCCGCATCTTCCCGAGAAATATTGAATTTCGTCGCGATTAAATCGGCCGAGATTCCTTGCGGAACTAGATTATAATGTTTCGCTATATTCGGATTTCCCACGTTGAAATCCCGGTCGCCCATATCCGCGCCCATTTTGACCCGGCTCATGGATTCGATTCCACCGCCCAAGGCCACATCCATGCTGCCCGCTTGAACGTGGTTGGCGACGTTATTAACCGCTTGCAGACCGGAGCCGCAAAAACGGTTCACGGTATATCCCGGAACGGAATTCGGCCATTCTGCAGCCATGACTGCATAACGTGCGATGCACGCAGCTTGGTCTTCCACTTGGGAAACGCAACCTAGTACGACTTCCTCTACGATTTCCGGCTTTAAGCCGTTTCTTTCCTGGATCGCTTTCAAAGTGGAAGCGGATAATTCCTGCGGGTGGACGGAAGCCAGGCTCCCTCTTTTCTTTCCTTTTCCGCGAGGGGTGCGCACGGCATCGATGACATATGCGTTTGGCATGGAAGTATCTCCTATAACGAAAGGCGTTCGTCTTATTTTGAACTATCGTTCAAGAACGAGAAGCATTCTGGTTCCAATTTACGACGAAGGAGGGAAAAGCAAGTTCTTTTGGGAGAATTCTTTCCAAGTGATTTGTTGCCGCCGATTCGGATTCAGACCCCGATCGCCGTTTCCAATACTTTGAAGTACCAACAATCCCCTTTCAGGTTTTCGTAAAACCCGTTGTGTCCGCCGTATTTTTGGATGAGAATGTTCAATTTCGAATGCGGAGGAATTCCTTTGAATTCGTCCGGTCGGATGATGGGATCGTCTTCCGAGGTCACGATGGAAACCTGCACCTTCAGTCCTTTAAAATCTTTGGATCCTAAAGTATAGGAAAGGAAATATTCCTTTGAGTCTTTGAATTGGCTCGTGCTCGCGACGATTCTGTCCGTCATTTCCATCACGGATTTACCTTTGATGATCTCCGGATAAGGATGGAGCTCCGGATAATGCACGTTTTTTTTATGTAAGGATTCCCTCCACTTTTCCCGGAAATATTTTCCGATGATCCACTTGGAATCCATCATCTCCGTGGCGCTTTGGGGATGCATGGCGGGGCTAACGGCGACGCAATGTTTGAGATTCGGGATTTTGGCTTTTCCTTTGGAATGTTCTCTCGCGATCCGAAGGGTAAAATTTCCCCCTAAGGAGAATCCCGCTAGGTAGACCGGAACCTTTTTGCCGAATTCCGTGGCCGCCTTTCGGACCGCTTCGTATGTTTCCCTCAGTAGACTTCCGTTGAAGGGTTCCGGATTGAGATGGTGGGTCTCTCCGTGATCCCTTAAGTTTAACCGAAAAATGGAGACTCCTTTCTCGAAAAACCTTCTTCCGGTTCTTTGGATGTAATTGGAATTGATGCTTCCTTCCCAGCCATGGATTAGAATGAGCAATGCCTTGTTTTCGGGAGATCGCGAATAATGACCGACGAGTTTGACTCCTTTGCCCGCATTCAAGACGGCCGGTTTCGAGTTCATATCCATAGGATGGTCCGGTCTGTTTTGTCTGAGCAAGGAAGCGAGGATGGTCTGTACGAAAGGATGGCGCAAATGAATCGGCGGCTTGAAGGAAGTGATCTTCTCCATATTTCCAGCATAACCGCTTTGCCCTGCACCCGCAAGCAATCCTCTTTCGGTTCTTTCCGAAATGGAATACTAGGAAGGGAGAAGGTTTGGTCGCCGAACGACCACAGGACCGAGGCTTAATCGGAGTTCTTTCTTTCGGCTTGCAATGCAGAATCTTTCTTTTCTTGCACTCTAGCTTCTCCCCGGATTTCCATAGATGCTGCGGAAAATTCCGGGTTCGATCCTGCATTTCGGCAAAATTTTAAAAATTCTTGGCTGGGGAAGGGGATTCCTCGGATGCTCATTGTCGTATTTTATGATAATGAGACCTAAAATCAAATAAAAAATCTCCTTTTTTCTTTTTTGCTTGCATTGGAAACAAAAAACTCAAATTTTGTTTCTTGGTGGTTTATATGAAAGAATATCGAAACACAAGCAAACGGTTCGTTCTGGGTTTGGCATCTCTAGGAATTCTTTTTTGGGGATTTTCCCTTTTTCCGGAATCTTTGGAAGATCGAAAATCGAGCAAGAATCCTTCTTCTTCGATTTCGGGTTCCTTAAATCGGACTGCACCGAACGGAGAATAAGAGCATGAATTTCGCGGAACTTTCGATCAAGCGTCCTATTTTCATCACTTGCACCGTTTTGATCATTCTGGTCACGGGCTATCTTTCCCTGAACAAACTAGGGGTGGATTTATTTCCGAACGTGACCATTCCGGTCGTGACCGTGACGGTTCCCTATCCGGGTGCTGCGCCGAACGAGATCGAGACCTTGATCGCAAAGCCCGTGGAAGACGAATTATCCACGATTTCGGGCGTTAAGAGAATCAAATCCGCCTGTAGCGAAGGTTCCGGAACGGTGGTGGTGGAATTCACTTTGGAAACGGATGTGAAATACGCCGAGCAGCAAGTCCGGGACAAGGTTTCCGCAGTGAAGCCGAAGTTGCCGAGCGACGCAAAGGAACCGATCATCCGTAGGATCGATCCGGCGGACCAGCCCATCCTCATCCTCGCCCTCCAAGCGGAGCTTTCCGAAGCGGTACTCTTCGATATCGCCAGTGAAGAGATCAAACAAAGTCTGCTTACCGCAAAGGATGTGGGAAACATCACGATCTACGGAGGAAGAAAGAGAGAAATCCATGTGGAATTGGACCGCCAAAAATTAAAGGCGCACATGATTCCTGCCTCCGTGGTTTCCAATCGATTGGCTTCCGGTGGGACGAATATTCCGGCCGGAAAGGTGAGTAAGTCCGACAAGGAATTGGTGTATCGTACGATCAACGAATTCCAATCCCCTCAGGAAATCCGGGACACCCCGATTTCCCTCTTCGGAAACGAGATTCCTGTTAAGATCGGGCAATTGGGAGAAGTCAAGGATACCCTGGAAGACGAGACTTCTCGCGCTTACTTTAACGGTCAAAAGGCGATCTTTCTCCTAGTATACAAACAATCCGGAGCAAATACGGTCGCGGTCGCGCAAGAGGTCAAAAGGCGCGTAGGGGAATTGAACAAGGAACTCGCGAAACGGGAAGGCAGTCCCAAGCTGTCCACGGCGAACGACAATTCGATCATGATCGACGACAATATCTACGACGTCAAGGAGACCATCCTGATCGGGATTGCTCTGACCATCGTGGTTGTGCTTTTGTTTTTAGGAAGTGTGAGATCTACCATCATTACCGGATTGGCCTTGCCGAACTCCCTCTTAGGCGCCTTTATTTTGATGGCAGTGGCCGGCTTCACCGTAAACGTAATGACCCTTTTGGCCTTAAGTTTGGCGGTCGGGTTATTGATCGACGATGCGATCGTGGTAAGGGAAAACATCTTCCGGCATAGGGAAATGGGTAAGACCGCCCGTGTCGCCTCTATAGAAGGAACCAAGGAAGTTACGTTAGCCGTCGTTGCAACTACCATGACGGTGATCGCCGTATTTTTACCGATCGCGTTCGTGAGCGGAGTAGTGGGGCAGTTTCTCCGGGAATTCGGACTGACCGTATGTTTCGCTTTGTTGATTTCCTTATATGACGCTCTTACCATCGCGCCTATGCTTTCCAGTTATTTCGGAGGAAAGATCGCGAATCATGGCCATGGAGCTTCCGCACATTCTTCCGCCGTTCCGGAATTTACGACCCATTCCGAAACGACCAAGAAGAAGAAAGGAAAGTCGGACCACACTCCGCTGGAAGAATTGGCTCTTTCCAAAATCCGTCCGGAGCCCTCGAACAAAGGGCCCATCCGAAAAATACTAGGTTGGATCGGAGGATTTTTCGGAGCCTTGGAAAAAGGCTTGGATGGAGTTCTTTCCTGGTTCAACGTATTCCAATCCTGGTTGGAAGATCGTTACGCTTCCGCGCTGAGGTTTACTCTAAAACGGCCGAATCTTATACTCGTAGGCGCAGTTCTCATCTTCATCGCCAGTTTGGGACTGACCAAATACATTCCTAAAACCTTCCTTCCTGCGCAGGACAACGGAAAGTTTCAGGTCACTTTGGATATGCCTCCTGGTACTTCCGTGGAAAAGATGGCCGCCGTGGCCCAACAAGTATATCGAAAGATGGCGGAGCATAGGGAAATACTCCTGGTCGCCATGTTCAACACGAATCGAACCACCACTATGTTCGTGGAGATGATTCCGTCCAAACAGAGAAAAATGAACACTTCCGAATTCAAGGACCTGTTGAGAAAGGAACTGGAATCCTTCTCCTACGCGAATCCGATCGTAAAGGACATCGATAACGTCGGAGGGGGCCAAAGACCTTTTACCCTCGTAGTCAGCGGACAAAACGGTCAGCTCGTGGAAAATTACGCAGGCAAATTATTCCAACGTCTCCGGGAATCCAAAGCTCTTTTGGACGTGGATACCAGCTATCGCTCGGGAGCGCCGGAGTTCCGCGTCGTCCCGGACCGGGATAAGGAAGTCCTTTTAGGAATTCCGGGAACGGTGATCGGAAGCGAATTGAGAACGTTGGTGGAAGGAACTACTCCCGCAGTGTACCGGGAAAACGGTGTGGAATACGATATCCGTGTGAGGTTAAAGGAAGGGCAGAGGGACTTGAAGGACAACTTCTACAATTCCTTTGTGCCGAATTTCAATAATCGGATGATCCCGATTCAGAATGTGGCTCGGGCCGAGGAAACTACAGGATTGGCCACGATCAATCGTATGAACAGGAATAAATCCGTGGAGATTTACGGAGACGTCAACCCGGAAGGACCGGGAATGGGAGGAGCCATGCAGGAAGTCGCCGTTATCACCCAAAGCGAACTGCCTCTTCCTCCGGGAGTCCGGATCGGATATACGGGCCAGGCGGAAAATTTCAAGGAAATGGGAACTTCCATGGGAATCGCAATGGGCTTAGGTGTTCTATTCATATATATGGTTCTTGCTTCCTTGTATGAAAGTTTCATCACTCCGATCGCGATCATGTTGGTGCTTCCTTTAGCGCTTTGCGGCGCGTTCATCGCGCTCTTTCTTACGCAGAAGTCCTTGGATATCTTCTCCATGATCGGTCTCATCATGCTGATCGGAGTCGCTACGAAAAACTCCATCCTTTTGGTGGATTTTACGAACCAGCTCATCCATCAGGGAATGGAAATGAAGGCCGCGATCGTGGAAGCGGGCAGGGAAAGGCTCAGACCGATTCTGATGACTTCCTTCGCGTTGATCGCGGGAATGCTTCCCATCGCGATCGGTTTGAACGAAGCGTCCAGACAAAGGACAAGTATGGGGGTCGCCATTATCGGCGGTCTGATTTCTTCTACGATTCTGACCTTGGTCGTGGTTCCCGCTGCGTTCTCTTATATAGAAAAGTTAAACGAATTAGTTAGGAGAAACGCTCCTAATCCGGACGCCTGAGAGTAAAGGAAAGTGATTGTTCCCATTCGGAAATGCCGTAAAAAAGCGTTTCCTCGGGAGCAGGGGGTGGGTTAGAATGCAAACCGTCGTGGAACAGCAAATCGTTACGGAACCGGACGAAGTCAAGCTTCGGATTTTCGATAAGGCATTCGAATTATTTCTTCGTTACGGATTCGCTAAAACCCGAATGGAAGAGATCGCGAGGACGCTTAGGATCAGCCGAAAGACTCTGTATAAGTACTTTGCAAACAAACACGACCTTTTGATGGAGCTGATGACCCACAAACATCTTCGCATCCACGGAAAAATAGAAAAGATACACGCTGATCCGGACAAAAACATCAAGGAAAAACTGCAGGCTATGCAGGAATGTCTCAGCGGTGAAATTCCTCAAGGAATGAACGAGTTTCTCAGGGATATCCGAAATCAGGTTCCGGATCTCTGGAAAATCTTCGCGGAGCAGAAGGAAAAGAACGTCAACAGAACGATGCGCAAAATGATCGAAACCGGGATCAAAAACGGAGACATTCGTCCCGACGTAAATCCGGATATCGTTCTGTTGATCCACGCGGCATCGACGGAGGCTATGTTCGATCCGGGCTTTCTCGCCCACACTCCCTACACGATCCGGGATTTGGTCAGAGAACTGGACAATATCATATTTTATGGAATCGTAAAGCGGGAGAATTAAGTCCGCGGCATCGCTTCTTTTTTTCAAAAGGAATTACGGTCCGCGGAACGAGTTCTTGATCCGATAGCGGTTTTTACGATTCTATACTTCTCAACCTCTGTAGTTCTTCCACCATTTGTTCCAAAGAAAGTTCCCCTCCTCCTTCTTTTTCTGACCGGGATTTCAGCGCAGGCTGCAAACGGAAAGCTTCCTCCTTAGAAACCCGTACCCCGGCCGTATTCAGAATTTCGAATATGGCAGACTTTCCCGATTGGCTTGTAAAAGCGATTCTATCCCCTTCCGGACGCCCGATCAGGTCCGCTTCGAAAGCGCGGTAGGCTCCTTTTTTCAAATTCTGGGTTTTGGAAACACCGTCTTGGTGGATCCCGCTGCGATGGGCGACCACGTCCTCTCCGATCAAGGGGGCTTTTTCCGGGACAGGAACTCCGGACATACGCGCTACGATTCTGGACGTTTCGTAGATCGCTTGTAGGTTCAGATCCATTTTGACTCCGCAATTGTGCAAGGCCACTGCGACTTCGTACGTATTCGTGTTTCCCGCTCTTTCTCCCAATCCGTTCAAAGCCGTTTCCAACTGAGTGGCTCCCGCAAAGAAACTTTCCACTGTCGTGGCCGTTGCCATACCTAAGTCGTTATGCGTATGGACGGAAATTCGGGAACCTTGCGGCAGGGATTCCACTACTTTACGTATCATCGCGACGAACAGAAAGGGTCTATATCGTTCCACCGTATTCGGCAGGTTGATCACGTCGGCCCCTGCGTCCAAAGCGGATCGGAAAGCCTCGATCGTAAATTCAATATTTTCTAATGCGTCTCCGAAATGTTCTCCGGAAAATTGGACTTCCCCTCTACTACCCGCGAGTTTTCTCGCGTAAGAGACCGATCGCATTATATTTTCCTTTACCTGTTCCTCCGAAATTCTCAATACGTTTCGGATCGTAAAATCGCTCACAGGATATACGATATGGATTCTGGGACGAGCGGCCTTATGAATCGCTTTCCAAGAAAGTTCGATTTCCTCTTCTACCGCTCTGGATAGACTCGAAATCACCACTCGGTCCGGCGCCAGTTGCGATAAATGGGAACAGGCCTCGAAGTCCTGACCGCCGGCGGATGCGAAGCCGACTTCGATTCCTTGCACGTTCAATTTTAGCAATTGTTGAAATATGATTTCCTTTTCCCGCAGATTCCAAGGTTTACGCAGGGCTTGATTTCCGTCCCTGAGGGTCACATCCATGAAAAAAGGGGTAGAGTGCGGAATCGCCAGAACGGAATTCGTCTGGAAGATTTCCTGAAAAGAGGGAAAGGTCGGTCGGTAGTCCGTTTCCGGGGTTGCATTTGTTTCCATAGTCCTTCTCCGTTTTTCCCTTCGGGGAGGCCCTTTCTGGTTCCGGAGTCTTCGGAAACAAAAAAACCCGCCCAAGAGGGACGGGTTTTTTGCACGCGCAGCGATCCTTGCCCCTCTTAGTCTCCGAGTAGGAGAAGGAGGAGTCCGAGCAAATTTGCTTGGAAGGAAGGCTGTGCCATACGTTTCTACCTAAGAGGTAAATCCGTTCTATTGCGCGTCAAGGAAAATTTCCCGTTTCCCCGTCGTTCTTTAAAAAACTCCAGATTCCCCCCTGTTCGAAACGCTTTTCTTCCAGAAGTTGTTTCAACTGAACGTATTCTTTTTTGACGGAATCGGGTACTCCTACGGACTCCAACTTTCGAAACGTTTCTTCCGCTTGGGCAAATCGATTCGTACGGACATAGCAAATGGCAAGAGCGTATAAGGTGGGGGAATCGTTCAGCTCGAGTTCGTTGAATCCTTTCAGCAGATCCAAGGCTTGTTCGAATTTAGAAGCTCCAGTATACACCGCGGCGAGGTTTTTCCTCGCATACAAGTCCGAATCGTCCAACTCTAAAGCTTTCGAAAGATGGAATTCCGCTTTGGGCTTGTCCTTCTTCTTCGCATACAGTACGCCGAGTCCGACCCAGGCCTGGACATGACCCGGATCTAATTTTAAACATTCTTGAAGTTGAAATTCCGCCGAAGACAATTCTCCGAGCTGGGAAAGGCACATGCCGTAATGGAATTTTGCCGCCGCGTTTTCGGGCTGTTCCTTAGTCCAAGCCGAAAGGATTTCTTTGGCTCCCGCCTCGTCCCCGGACTTCAGACGTTCCAATGCGTTTTTTAATCTCGGATCCATACCTTATAGTCGGGCTGAAAGCATATGAATTGCCATTCATTTTTCCTTTATTTCTTGGCCGGTTTTTCGGAAATAGAACCGCTTCGTTCGGGTTTATATTTTTCTTCCGATGGGAGGAGTCCTCTGTTACAATGATACGCCGAGGATTTCAATTCGAATTCCGCGCTCTTTTTCAGTAAATCCTTCTCCAATAGGTATTTTTCTCGGAGAGAATCCAAGAGACGTATGTCCGCTTCGTCTTCCGAATTCACGAAATGATTCGTTTCTTCTTGAAACGAGTTCTCCCATCTGGAAACGAATCGGATCAAATGATCGTCACGGAATTTCTTTAGATTTCCTTCCGTTTTTTGGCATTCAGCGATCAGATCCTCTACGTGTTTTTTTCTAAGCACGTCCTCAGGTTTTTCCGTGATCTTCTTATAGGTCACGTAAATCAGGCCGACGGTTAAGGTCGTCTCGAAAGCCCCCGGAACCGGAACAACCAAGGCGATCGCTAGTGCGGCTCCTAATCTTCGGACAATGGAAGTGCTATCCTTCTTGAGTTCGGTGGTGTCTCTGTCGATGTCGCGCAACCGAAGATCGAAACGCCTTTCCAGGGGTTTTATAATTTCCTCGTGGAATTTTCTGAGGTCGGAGATCGCATCCGAATATCTGGATTGTACGCTTAGATCGGTGATGAATAATTTTCCTTCGTCGTTCTGGTACAAAAGGAAGTATCTATTGTCCTTCGAAATCCTCGATCTTTGGGAGCGGGGAAAGGAGGAGCAGGCCGTCTGAGAGAAGGAAAAGACTAGAATCAAACACGTTAAGCGAATTTTAACGATTCCTTCTATTCGGAATTTTTCCTTTCCCACAAGTTGGAATCGTTTTAGAAATGCAGATATTTGTAAATTAGAAACTTACTTCCGGCACTTTCGAGATACGTCAGCTAGATTTACTTTCCTTGAAAATTCGCTTTCCGTTTTTCCAAAAAGGATTGTACCCCTTCCGCTCCATCTTGGGTTTCCATCAGGTTGAGAGTGATCGGTAAGAGATCTTTTGCCGCCTCCTTTTCCCCTTCCAAGACCGCTTTTCTGGCCGAAGAAATGGCGGCTTGCACTGCCAACGGAGCCTGCTCTCCGATTCTCTCCGCTAAGGAGATCGCGTGTTCTAATAACGCTTTTTTCGGAACGATCTGCTGGACCAATCCCATCCGGTAGGCTTCCGCCGCGTCGAAATCGTCCCCAGTCAATATATAACGCATCGCGTTCCCCCAGCCTGCACTCTGTACGAAGCGGAAAGTGGCGCCCCCGAAAGGCATAATTCCTCGCTGGACTTCCAATTGTGCGAACCTTGTCTTCTCCGCTGCGATGCGTACGTCCGATGCCAAGAGTAATTCTATTCCCAAGGTGAAACAAAAACCGTGAACGGCGCACACTACCGGTTTGCTTCTTTTTCTTTTCGTCGCTCCGTTTTCCCAGGGATCGATCTGGTTTTCCGAATACGTATAAGTCCTTCTTTTTTTGAGAGTATCGGCAACGTCGTTCAGTTCCAATCCTAGGGTAAAATGCATTCCGTTTGCGTAAACTACGGCGCACCTTGCGTTCGGATCGTCCTCGAATTCCGTATACGCTTCGCTTAAGCGATTCAGCATCTCCGTGTTCATGGCGTTTCTGTGATCGGGTCTGTTTAAGCAGATCAGAAAAACGTGATTTCTTTTTTCGGTCAAAATAGAGTCGCTTTTATTCATAACCATTCCTTTGGGAACAAAACAAAGACAGTGAGGTCCCGATTCAGTCACAATGTTTTCCGTTAAAAAAGTCAAATTCGTTTCTGGGGCTCTCCGCTAAAAACGATGCTAGGCTTTTGGCTGGACAAAAGTCGATTTGCATGGAAAATTGATCGAAATCCTCGATGAAGATCGTTTCTAAAAGATATTCCGGTTCTTTTCTTGTACTTTTGGTTTCGCTTGTAGGTTGTTCCGCAGTACAGAAAAAATCCATGACCTTGCCGGTCTTGGAACCTGCGAGAGAATCCGTACCGGTTCTGATCCAGTTCGATGACGCCGATAAATACGACCCGGCCAGCATCAGGGCCACGTATTATACGGGAACCGAAGGAAAGGATAGAAGAACGGACAGGGAATACGCCAAATTTCCGATCCTGGTCGGAACGGGAGCGCGCTCGAAGGAACTAGAATTGGAAGGTTCCTTGTTCAGAAGGAGTTCCTTTCTGGTTTCGGAAAGAATAGATTTTTATCTGTATCTGGACGGCAATAACCTTTCCCACAATTGCAATCTAGGAGTGGAAGACGTCACTGCGAACCATCCGAATACCAGCAAGAGGTCTTTTCGCTCGATAAAACTCTACTTTCGAGGAACCGGAATCGTGGATGAAAGGCGGACGTACGCCTCCTTCGCAGTCGGTTTGATCACGTATTTTTTATATAATATATTGGGTACGGGTTTTCGAACGGAAAAGATGGATTGCGGATTGATCCTCGAGGGGAGTTGAGGAATTTATGCCTTACATGGCTGTCGGTTCTCGTCAGATTCTTTTTTCGGACTCGATTGCACCGGCCTCCGTCGGGGACCAGCCTCGGGAAATTTCTACCGTTTCGGATAATCGTGTGGTACAACCGCAGACCGTCGTGATTCCTCCCGAAGGGCTTCCTCCGCATTTGGGACAATTTTTGGATTCTACCGTTTAGGAAGGTTTATGGCCAAATTACTTCTTTCGATCGTTCTCCAGTCTCTCGTAGTAATCTACGTGTTTCCGCTTATCGATCCGTTGTTCCGGGTTTCCGGAGGCTGGTGGGATGTTCTTGTTCTCGTCCTATTTTTTGGATTTCTGAATTTCGTTCTTCGTTGGCTGCTCGTGATTCTGACTTTAGGTTTGGGGTATCTCGTTTATATTCTAACTTTAGGCTTAGCAGGGCTCGTGGTCAACGCGATCGTATTGCTTATGATAGGGGATATTTTTCCGGGCAAAATATTCGTGCCCGGTTTTTTCTCCGCTTTTCTCGGCGGCGCGGTGCTTGCTCTCGCGAACTATGTGGCCAAGCGGGAGGCGGATGACGAAGATTCCAGGAAGAATCGGGATTAGTTCGGATTTTACAGTTCGGAAATCATCTCTTCTCTTAGTTCCCGGAAGAATTTCGGATCTCCCGTCATCATATAGAATTGGGAATTTCCTTGGAAAAGTTTCATAAAGCGCTCCGCTTTTTTCCGGGAAGAAAAATCCTCCGAAAGTATCCCTTTCGTTTTACAATTCTCGAAATAGAGTTCCAGACAATGGATCCAACTTTCCAATACCGCACTAGCTTGTTTGGACCATTCGGGATTTTGTCCTTCCACGCTTCCCATGAATCTGGCCAAAGGACAGCCGAAATATTTTTTGGCTCGGACCTGTTTTCCGAGTAAAGCCATCCAGCGTTCCACGAACTCTGTCGGACCGGAAGAACGATCCATCAATCTTTCCCAACCGTTTTGAAATTCCGTCGCCTGAACCTCCAGATATTTCTTTCCCAAATCCTCTTTTGTCTGGAAATACCTGTAAAAGCTGGCCTTATGCGACTCGGATTCGTCTATCACCTGATTGACCGAGGTTGTCGCATATCCTTGTGTATAGATTAAACGAATCGCAGTTTGCACCAAGCGATCGTAGGGTCCGATAGCGGCATTTCCGGATTTTTTCATAAGCCTACGATAAAATGATAGACTATTTAGTCTATTCGGATTCAGAGTGTGGTTATGGATAGACTAAATAGTCTATCGGGAGGCTTCATGCAACGATTAACGTTCGTAAAGAAAAATACCTTGCAATGGATGGAGACGGAGGATCCTAAAATCACCGGTCCAAACCAAGCTTTGGTGCGCCCCCTTGCGGTTTCCCGGTGCGATTTGGATCTACCGATTCTGCGGGGAGAGACCTTATTCCGTGCGCCTTTTCCCGTCGGGCATGAATTCGTGGGAGAGATCCGGGAAGTGAGTCCAGACCTAGAGAAGGTTTTTCCTCTCGGTACCAGAGTCGCCGTTCCTTTCCAAATTTCCTGCGGTCACTGTCATAATTGCGAAACAGGGCAGTCCAGAAGTTGCAGTACCGTTCCTCATACCAGCGCCTACGGAATGGGGAAGGGAGGAAAGGAATACGGAGGTGCACTTGCGGATTCGGTTCTCGTTCCGTACGCGAAAGAGATGCTCGTTCCCTTTTCCGTAAATACGGATCCGGCTGCAATCGCGAGCATTAACGACAATCTTGTGGAAGCATGGAAGCTAGCTGGATTGTTTTTGCAGGAAAGAAAAGATCAAAAAGTTCTAATCCTCGGAGGATGGGCGGCCAGCATCGGTCTCTATACTGCAGCCTTGTCCAAGCATATGGGCGCCGCCGAAGTCGTCTATCTTGATACGGATCAGAAGCGTCTGGACTTGGCGGATTCTTTCGGTGTAAAGGTCGAAAAAATCTCGGAATATCCGAAAAGTTTCGGAAAGTTCGATATCGTGGCCGATGCCAGCGGTAGCGCGGAAGGCTGGGAATGCGGACTTCGCTCCCTAGGTGTGGACGGAACTTTCGGTTCCGCATCCATTTTTTGGACCAATACGTTGCCGATTCCTTATTTAGAACTTTATAATACTGGAGCAAATTTGAGAATCGGGAGAGTCCGGTCCCGAGAATGGATTCCGGAAATGTTGAGGTTGGTCGAGGAAGAAGGGTTTGATCCTTCTAAAGTAACGACTCGAAAAGCGAAATGGTCCGAAGCTGCGGAAGCCTTTCTGGAGGAGGAAACCAAGCTTGTGATCGTCAGATAGGCGGACGGAATATTGGAAAAAATTTGTGGACAAAGGGCTTTTGCGCGATCATGATAAAAGCCCTTTGTCATGAAACGGATGATTATCGCCTTCTTGCTGGTTCTTTTCGCGTTTTCCTTCTTGGAGAATTGCGCGATATTCCAGAGGAAGAATAGGATCCTCACGAGTTATCTGGATGAAAAGGTGCGCCCCGAAAGTACCGCTGCCCAGATTGCTCTTTCGCCCGTCGCGATTCCCGTGGGAGTCGTTTCTCTCTTTTTAGACGGCCTGGTTCTGCATCCGATCAGTGTCATCCCTGATGCATTGGAGGATACGTACAAAGTCATCTGGATGGATCCGACAGGAGGGGTGATTTTTCAAACCATAGTTTTCTTTCCTAAATTGGTTGTGACTCCGGTCTTCTTTTTGGTCGATTTTCTGGGACGAAGCGGAATCGCTTTTTAAATGATCGGGAAAAGCGAAATGACTTTAAAATTCCGGCGTAGAAATTTCTTCACGATTCTTATCTTTCTCTGCATCTCCTGCTGGAACTGTGCCATCTTCAACCGGAACAACACTCCTCTGATCGTACGGGTGGAAAAACATCTGGTTCCGGAAGAGACGGTTCCGAAAGTCCTCGCGGCTCCCTTTTATCTTCCGGTAGGATTGGCTGCCGGCGTATTAGATCTATTTATCGTCCATCCGATTCTACGGATTCCCGACGCGTACCGGGATACCATAAGCGCCCTTTGGACTCCTCAACCGGAAAACGGATACATGACTCGGATGGCCTTCCTCCCTTTTTCCGTTTTGCTTACGCCCGTATTTTTCATCGGAGATCTTTTCTTTCGCAGCGCTTTCGATGTGAACGGTAATGTGGATCGTGCTCGTATCGAAGAAGTTCCCGAAAAAAAGGTCAAACCTCTGCAGCAGGCTTTGTCGGAAGGCGATCGCGCGACGATCCTCAAATGCTTGAGCTCTTACACCTACTATGAACCGAATACTCTTTATGCGGTGTTGGAAGCATATCCGTCCGACGAGGAGATTCGGCAGTTGGCTTTCGTAAAACTCGTTTCCGCTTTGAACGCTCGGACCTTTCCGGAATTCGAGGATTTTCTTTTAAGCCAATTGAATCGGGATGCACGGACCGACAGATTGCTGCTCGGAGCTTTCCGTCGACTTTCCTCCAAAAAAGCGAGCGCGGAAATATTACGACTTTTGCGGACCGGTTCCGTTCCGGAGGCTCTTGCAAAGGATTATATGATCGCGGTCATATATATAGGCAATGAAAAAGAACTCCAATACATCCTGGACCGTATCCGGTCGGACAAGATAAAAGACGGACGTTGATTCGGAGCAGGCTTTAAAACCGTCCGATGGAGCGAAAGTAGTCGGCCAAAATGGAATCCACTTCCTCGAAGGGAAGATATCCTTTGGTCAAAATCCCTCTTTCGAACCCGTCGGAAAAGACGAGAGTCGGAAAATTAGTTACGCCTAGTTGAAAGCCGTAGTTGAAGTCCGTCTCCGTTTCCAACACGGTTTCCTTTGCAGAATACAGTTCGCGAAACTTGGATTCCTTCATTCCGAAATCTTTTGCGATTCCGACAAAGATTTCCGGATCGGTCGGGTCTTTTCCTAAGGCGTGGAATCCATACGAAAGAGCATCCATAAACTCGAAGGCCGTTCCAGGAGCGAGCCTTTGGGCGACGATCACCGCTCTACAAGAAGGTTCCGAATCCAAGACCAGATCCCTACGTTTCAGGATTTCGGTATCGAACTTTCTTTTAGAGACTCGTTCCGCTTCTTTCCACACGTACCTCAAACGATCCGTGTTTTCCTGCGTGAACGGCTCCGCATCCGATCCGAAGCGGTATCCCCCCATCACGAGAGAAAATTCGATTTTGTCCGAATATTTTTCCCTCAATGCGGCAATAGAGGGTCCGAAGGCGTAAGACCAGGTGCACAAAGGGTCCGCTACGTATAGAAGTGAATGTTTCCCTTGGGTCTGAAAAGGTTCCGCTTCCATTCTGAATCCATAGATAGAATAGGTTTCGTTTTAGGACCATTCTTTTCTTTCAAGGAAGGGGAGGAAGGAGTCGTGTCGGAAAATAAAAAAGGCGGGACAAAAGTCCCGCCTCCATCTCTTTTTCGTTTCGGAGGATTTTCTAAATTTCGTTCGGGTGTTTGACGTAGTATAGTGATAGCCACACTACCCCGAAAAGTACCCCCGCGTACGCTAGGATCGCGGTCGCGATGTCGATCATCGGAAGAACGGTTGCTATAGGGGTTACCTTAACAGCCGTAATCTTCGTAGCTTCACCAAGAATCAGGAATAGACCTCCCAATCCTATCAGGTGATAACGATTCATCGCGTCCTTTGATACTCGGGCGAACCGGGCAAACACAGGAACAGCCAAAAGCGCTAATGCGAAAATGGTGACTGCATCCATGGTTCATACCTCCTTAAGGTACTAAGTTAGACACCTGATAGCTCGAGGTTCTTACCGAAAAAATGGAAAAATATTTTATAAAAATTGAATGTAATATAACGACCGATCGATTAAGATCCTTTTTGTAAATCGTTAGGATTAATACCGTTTCCGGTCCGGATTAATCCGGAACCCCGTTCCGATTAAAATATTCAACAAGGGATAATTTCTAGAAGTGGAAAAAAACGAAAAAAATCCGTTTTGATCCGGACTTTCCTCCCGGAAAAATTCGGACTCCACTCCATTCTAAGGAAAAAACCTTAATCAAATCGTAATCATTTCGGTACAAATTCTTTTCGACCCCTATCGTCGGTTCTGAAGAATTTCCTTAACGTGGATCTTCTTTCGTTCTACCTGGAGACGTACGACGCTTGTCGTAGAGCCTTTCTTTCCTATCGCAGAAGTTTGAAAAAGAACTTCCTCCGTTTTCATCATGAAGTCTTGGAGATTCCGAAAGGCGGGGGGGAAATCGACACGTACTTGATCGGAAACAAAAAAAAGGCTCCGAAAAAGATCGTGATTATGAGTTCCGGCATACACGGTGTGGAAGGATTCGCAGGATCGGCCTTTCAGCGCAGATGGATCGAGGAATATCTTTTGAACGACCATCCTTCCTATAGCCTTCCTAAGAACGTGGATTTTCTTTTTTTGCACGGGATCAACGTGGACGGCTTCAAGAGTATGAGAAGGGTAAACGAAAGAAACGTGGATCTGAACCGGAACTTCGCCTTAAAGCGGGAGAAACTCCACAAGAAGGCCAAAAACAAAGGTTATCGTAAAATCCAATCCTTTTTGAATCCTCCCAAAAAGTTCAGCTACATCGCCTGGGAATATTTTCTTTTCGTACTCCGGTTTTTCGGGATCGTCACCCGCTTCGGTGCCAAATACGTTATGGACGCTGCGGTCAACGGTCAGTACGAATTTCCGGGAGGAATCTACTACGGCGGGAGAAAACCCGAGCCTGTCGTACGGCAATTGCGCAAATTCTTCCGCAAGACCTTGAAGAAGTACGAACAAATCCTGATCCTGGACTATCACACCGGTTACGGAGCTAGGAACGCTCTAAGCCTCATGCAGAACGCGCCTCCGGGGTCAAGGGAGGATCGAAACCTGAAAAAGGTGTTCGGAGATTTCGGGCTTTTGTTAAACGAAGGTGAGGAGGACTTTTATAGGACTTCGGGCGATTTTACGGACTTTTTCGGAAAACTATTCGGAAAGGACAAGGATCTCTTTCCGATCACCGTAGAGATGGGAACTTTCGGAAACCTGAATCTTCGCGGAGCTCTGCGGGGAAGTTTCCTGATGATCAGCGAAAATCGGATTCATTTTTTCGGATCCAAGTCCGAAACCGCGGCAGAAAGAGTTCGAGAGGATTTTCGGGAAATGTTTTTTCCGACCAGAGAGGACTGGAGACTTGCTGCTATGGATCAGGTTTTCGGCGTAGTTCCCGAAGCCATCGTCCGGTTTTCGAAAATCTAGACGCGGTCCACTATGAGCAAGGTCACATCGTCCTCGAAATCCGATCGTCTACAGTAATTGCGACATTCTTTGATGAGTCCGAGCGAAGTTTCGCCGGCCTGATTTTGGGAAAAGGAACGAATCGCAAGAGAAAGTAAATCGTCGCTGTACCTTCTGCTTCTGTCCTCGTTGGAATGTTCCGTGATTCCGTCGGTGTACAATACGAGACGGTCCATCGGCTGGAAGGAAGTCACGAATTCTTCGAAGAAGAGATCCGGAATGACCCCGACCAATTTCCCCTTGGTTTCCAATGGCAACGAAGTCCCTTCCGCTCTACGGAACAGGATCGGAGGATTGTGACCCGCATTGGAATACACCAGAGTGTTGGTCCCGGTATGCACTACTCCGTAAAAGGACGTAAGGAAATTCCCGGCTAGCTTATTATAGAGAGCGTGGTTCAGTGCGGTAAAAAATTTGGAAGGACTCGATAAAGTTTCCTCTTCGAACGTCTCCATAACGGTATGAATCACCGCGGCGACCACCGAAGCCGAAAGCCCGTGACCCGAGACGTCCGCGATCAAAACCGCGGTTCTGTGCTCGTCCAACTTGATTACGTTATAAAAGTCCCCGCCCACGTTATCGAAGGGAATGTGCTGCACGCCGAAATCCAATCCGGGAACGTACGGAAGTACGGAAGGAAGAATGCGAGTCATGACTTCTCTGGCCCGCCGAAGCTCCCTTTCCGAATCCATCACTTTGTGGAAGAGATTCGCGTTCTGGATCGTGACACTGAGCCGGTTCGCGATCGCTCCGAGCATCTCCAAGTCCGCATGAGTGAACGCGTAACCCGAATACTTATTGTTTACGCTGATCACTCCCAAAAGATTTCCTCTATAGAGCAACGGAGCGGAAATCAAAGAGCTGGCTTCGAATTTGTATTTCGCGTTTTTGTCGTAGCGTGGGTCTTCGTCCAGATTTTGGATGAGAAGGCTTTGTTTTTCTTTGGCGACCCATCCGGATACGCCTTCTCCGTAAGGAACCTGGATCGCATGGATGGCCTCCTCCGGAATTCCCCTTGCGGCCAAGATCCTTAGGACTTCCAGAGTGGGATCCGCCAGGTAAATCGTTCCTGCCTTCGCTTCCAAAAATTCCAAGACCTTATCGATCAGCCAATTTCCTAATTCCTGGATGCTTTTTTCGGCTACAGTAAGTTTTTCGAATTCGTATAATAGGGATAATTCTAGGACCCGCTTCTTCAACGCCTCGTGAGTCTTTGCGTTCTTGATTGCGATCGCCGCTATTTCGGAAAGGGAGGCAAGGACCTCCAGGTCCGACGGATCGAAACTGCGGTTTCCGGATTTGTTCAGGATTTCGAGGGTACCGATGACCTGGTCCTGTACGAAAAGCGGAACGCATGCCAAGGAGCGAGTCCGGAATCCGGTTTTTTGATCCAAGGCTGGATTGAACCTTTTGTCGGTGTAAGCGTCTTCGAGAAGGATGGCTTTTTTTTCCCGAGCCACCCAGCCGGCGATTCCTTGGCCGGGTTCGAGCCGAGCGTATTTTTGTATGATTTCCCCTTTTTCCCCCAGGGCGACTTCGCAGTACAAAAAGCCGTCTTTCTCGTCCAATAGAAACAGGGAACTTGCCTCCGCTTCCAAAAGATCTTTCGAATATAGCATGATCAGAGGAAGAAGCTGATACAGGTCTAGGTTGGCATTCAGAATCGTGCTCGTGTTGAGTAAGCTACGATATTTGCGAGACACTGAATCGACTGGAGTCATAGATGCGCCCAGACTGGCACGGATCCGATGCAAAGTCAACGATTGTCGTTTTTCCGGACTCTAAAAACGGCGGAAAGGCGCTAGTTTCCCTTGCATCCGGGGTTTTTCCCGAACAGAAAACCGAATCCTCCGGTCGGATATCGTAGGCATGGAGTTTGAATTGCAGAGATTTTTTATTTTCCTCGGAATCTTTACGGCGATTTTATCGCTGGCGTACGGTTATTCGCTGTTTCGTTTGAGCGAGCCCTTTCGGTTGAATTCCTGGCAACAGGTGATTCTTTGGGGTTCGGTCGTATTCTTCGTTCTTCTTACGCCGACGGCGTACTTTTTCAGTCTCTTCTACCGGGAAACCCAATGGCAAAAACTTTGGGCTTACGCGGCGTTTACTAGTTTGGGATTTTTCACTCTTCTCTTTTCCTTCGTGGTCTTTCACGATTTAAGCAAGTTAGTTTGGAAAGGATGGGTCTACGCATCCGGGTATTTTTCTCCAGGTCCGAGCGAATTCGCGCAGGAAAATTCCTCCGAGATAAGTCGTACCGATTTTTTGGCACAGTTGGCTTCCTTGGCGGTTCTGGGATTTACCGGAGGATTGACCGCTTTCGGCTTTTACCAGGCGCATAAAAAGCCTTCCATCAAGGAAGTCAAAATTAAGGTGCAGGGATTGCCGGACGGATTGGAAGGCTTCCGAATCGCACAACTCTCGGACATCCACATCGGTCCGACGATTAAAGGCGGATTTTTGCAGGACGTGGTGGAAAGAACGAACGCTCTGAACGCGCATTTGGTCGCGATCACCGGAGATTTGGTGGACGGACCCGTGAGTCTGCTCAAGGAACATACTCTTCCACTCCGGTACCTTCTTTCCAAATACGGAACCTATTTCGTTACGGGAAACCACGAATACTACTCCGGCGCTCTCGCGTGGATCAGAGAATTAGAATCCATGGGGATACAGGTTCTCTTGAATCAGAACAAATTGATTTCCCACAACGGATCCAGAATCGCAGTCGCGGGGGTGACGGACTACAAGGCTCATTCCGTCCTTCCGAACCACAAAACCGATCCCCAAAAGGCGGCGTCCGGTACGGAACACGCCGATTTTAAACTCTTGCTGGCGCACCAACCCAATTCGGTTTTCGAAGCGGCCAAGGCCGGATTCCATTTGCAATTGTCCGGCCATACCCACGGAGGTCAGTACTTTCCCGGAAACCTTTTGATTCATATCTTCCAGAAATTCGTCGCAGGTCTTTCCCGTTGGGAGGATACGCAACTTTACGTCAGCCGTGGCACCGGATACTGGGGACCTCCTTTGCGGATCGGTGCCCCTTCGGAAATCACGTTGTTGGTTCTGGAAAAAGCCTGAACGATTTGCGTTTGACAATCTCCTCTGCTTCGTATTCCTTTCGAGGAAATCCAAAGGAGAGGAGATGCAGGAGCAAGGATCCCTCGTCGCAGTGCGTAAAAATCGAGCCTCGAAGCCCGGAAACCGTTCTTGGAAGGAGCGCTTTCTTTTAACGTTACTTTGTTTTTTTACCCTGGTATTTTTCTCGTTTTCTCTCCTGTCGGGCTGCGGAAAGCCGAAACCGAAAACCAACTCAGAACTGGAACGGCTCAAACCGAAAAAGAAAAAAGACGATCGGGAAATGGATCCCGACCTTTCCGCCAGGGAATATTTCGACGAGGACGCCCAGGGCAAACCTCTGGAAAGGAAAATACCTTCCGCAGATCGGGACACGGAGTTGAGACGTTACGCCAAAAAAGGGCTGGGTTGCAAAAAGGGAAATTGCAAAAACGGGGAAGGGATCTACGTCTACGAAACCCGGGACGTATACCTCGGAAATTTTTCGAACGAGAAACGCCAGGGAAAAGGAATATTAGTATATTCTGATGGAGATAAATACGAAGGGAACTGGTCTGCGGACGAGAAATCAGGACCCGGATCGTATTTCTTTCGGGATGGCTCGGTTTTTCGCGGGGAGTTTTCCGGGGCGGGAGCCGGTAAGGGAAAATTCAATAAAAACGGAAAATCCTACCAATGCAGATTAGAAAGTCGTAAGATACTCTGCAAATAGCCCTCTTTTGGCGTTTGGAAACCCTTGAGTTAATCGATCGTTCGTTATAGAATCCATTTTTTTCCCTCCCTTCTTGCTTTTCTTCCGTTCGGGAATACAATTTCCCCGTTCAGAGGAGGTTCTTATGGATAGAGTCAATCACTGGTTGGACGAACATCGGGATTGGTGGATCGATATCATTCGAATGTATCTGGGAGGAGTCCTGCTTTATAAAGGATTGGAATTCCTATCGGATACGGACGCGCTGATTCGTTTAATGGAAATGCATAATGCGCCTTTTGCTTCCGCGCTGATGGCCCATTATATAGTCATCGCACACATTTGCGGAGGAGTTTTGCTCTTCGCGGGATTATTGACGCGATTCTCCGCCGTTTTACAGCTCCCTGTTTTGGTCGGCGCCGTCCTTTTTATTCACTCCAGGGAAGGGTTCATGTCGGCGGGTTCGAATCTACCGTATGCAAGTATGATCCTGTTGCTATTATTGCATTTTTCCCTGTACGGATCGGGAAGAATCTCTGCCGATTTCTATATCGATACCCACCGAAGCGTATAGATTTCGAATCTCAGGACTTTTCGCATCGGTCGCATAAAAACCGATTCGAATTCTAGGGAGAGCGGGAAAAATCATTGAACGAAGACTTTCCTTCGTATAAAACTATGGGACCGTTTCGGTCCTTCTCCGGAAGGCGAATCGGTTCGTAGACAGGAGGATAGCTTGTATGAAAAAAAAGTGGGTGGTGGTTGCGAATCGAAGCGAGGCTAAAATTTTCGAATACCAAGGACCGGCGCAGGGGCTTAAACTCGTTCAATCCATGGAAAATCCGGACGGTAGATTACGTAATTCTGAATTGGTTACCGGATCCGGCCACGGTTCCCGTTCGGATTTCGATTTTTCTTCGGAACACGAACCGAAAAAGAAAGTGGCGGAAGCGTTTGCGGGAAAACTTTCCGATTTCGTAAATTTAGAAAGAAAAAAGGATTCCTTTTCGAATTTCATCCTAGTATCGGAGCCCGGTTTCATGGGAATGATCCTAGGCAAGCTGGACGAGAAATCTAGGGAGAAAATTTACCACAAAATGCCCAAGGACATCGTTCATATCAAGGAGTCCGGCCTGCTCGGACATTTAAGGGAGGTACTCGTATAAAGTCTTAGGACTTTTCTTGCCGAAACGTTCGGACTGTCGTCGTAAGGATTTTCTAAATTCGCGGATGCAATCCGAGCGCTTAGGCTCTTCATTTTCCTGGTGAAGAAACAAAACCTTCATTGACGAGATGCCGTTCTTCTAAATTCTTCCTGCAGAAAGAAAAGGAAGATTTCGATTATGGCATCCGTTAAGGAAACGTTCATACTCTCTATAGACAGCGGCGGTAGCGGAATCCGTGCCATCCTTTACGATAAAAAAGGCAGGATTGCGGAACGCCAGTATGAAAAAACTCCCCCAATACTTAAGGAGCCGGGCCAACTCGAGCACGACCCGGAAGTTCTATGGAAGGCACTACTATCCGTAGTGGGAAAAGCGTTACGCAAAAAAAAGATCTCCGCCTCCAATATCGCCGCGATCGGAATCTGCAACCAAAGGGGATCGTTTCTTCTTTGGGACAAACAGAGTGGAAAGCCGCTAACTAGATTGATCAGTTGGGCCGACGTACGGGCAGGGCGCACGGCGGAAGAAATGAACGCGAACGGAATTTGGAAAACGATACAATTCGTTTCCAGAATCGCGAGTTGGTTGACTCGTCAGCCGATGTTGATCGCAACATACATGTTGAAATTCACGACGGACCATGCCTCCGTACGTTTGAAATGGGTTTTCGATAAACAGCCCGAACTGAGAGAAAGAGCGAAGCGGGGAGAGATCCTCTTCGGCACGTTAGATACTTGGTTCGTATACAGATTGACGAAAGGAAAAGAGCACGTCACGGACCCGTCGAACGCTACCGTGACGGGCATGTTCAATCCGTTTCAACTGCAATGGAACGCTCCTCTATGCTCGATCTTCGGAATTCCCGTACGGATCTTTCCGACCGTAAAGGATACCGGTGCGGATTTCGGATCCACGGATCCTTCCTTGTTCGGAGGGATCTCCGTCCCGATTCGCGCCGTGGTGGGGGACCAGATGGCGGCCCTGTTCGGTCATTGTTGCTTCGAAAAAGGGGGAGTAAAGATCTCCCAGGGTTCGGGAGCCTTCGTCGACATGAACATGGGAGATTCCCCCAAACTTTCCAAAAGAGGACTCTTTCCGATGGTGGCTTGGAGACTTTCCGGAAAACCTAAATACATGTTGGAAGGATATATAGGAACCGCCGGGACTCTGATTGATTGGTTGGGAAAGGGCATCGGCCTTTCCGACACTCCTAAAGTGTTAAACGAACTTGCGGCCCAAACCCAGGATACCGAAGGAGTCGTATTCGTTCCTACGCCTTCCGGGATCCGCTTTCCGTATTTCAATCCTAGAGCTAAGGCTTCCGTTTTCGGATTATCGTTGGCCACTCACAGGCGTCATGTCGCGAGAGCAGTCTTGGAAGGAATTTCCCTTTCCTTATACGAAATCCTGGAAGGGATCAAGGACGATACCAAGGTTCCGGTAAAAGAGATCATGGTGGACGGAGGGGTTTCTCAATCCGATATTTTGCTGCAGTGTTTGGCCGATTTTTGCCGTGTGGAGGTAAAAAGGGCGCCTGAACCGGATATGACGGCGACCGGCGCCGCTTACCTCGCCGGATTGGCCTGCGGTTTCTGGAAAGACGAAGCGGAATTAAAAACTTTACAAAAAGGTTATAAAGTCTTTAGGCCGAAAATGGAGGAGTCCGTCCGGAAAGCGAAATTGGAAAGATGGAAGAAGGCTGTCGCCTCCACCTTGGAGATCGAATAATTATAGGATGCGGATGGAGCTGACGACTGAGGTCAGGTCCTCCGCCAACTCCTCGGTAGGAGCCTCGTCTCCGTTATAGGTGACCAGGATCATCTTTTTTCTGGAAGCGACCAGATAGACCATCCAATGCCTTCCGTCCTCCTTTAAAAATTCGCAGGCTATGATTTTCCCCCCTTCGTTGTTTTCGAAAAAAGCGGCCTTGTCCGACTCGTAGACGATTCCGTGGGTCGCCAGATAGCGTTCCATTTCCTCCTCTCCGTCAAAACTTCCTTCCTTGTTTTCGAACGCGTACACCTGCATTGCCCCGGAGCCGTTCTCTTCGAAGAAGGCAGGAATTCCTTCGATCACGATGTATTGCCAATGAGCGGGAACGACCATCGTGTACCAACCGGAAGGGGAGCGATAAATTCTGTAATCAACCTTGCGATTCATAATTCGGAAAATAGGTTCCGATGCCATTCTAATCCGGAGAAAATTCAGGGCAAGCACGTTCGGGAAGACTTGACACCGTCTTTTCGACCACGGATGATTTCGGATCGTGATCGCAATCCTTAAGAACCGTAGAGGCCCTTTTTATCTCATCACCACTTTTTTGGCGATCGTAGCGTTCGCAATTTTCGCTTCCTCGCTCGCAATCCTGTTTTCCGTTTTTTTGATCGCGATTCTACTTTCTTATCCGATACTGTTGGACTGGATTTCCAGATTGTATGGACAGGAGGATATTGCGGACGAAGTTCATTTTGCCCGTACCAAAGATGGTTGGAATATCGCGTTGCACAGGCATATTCCTCCCCAACCGAATCCCGAATTGGCTCCGGTAATCGTCGTACACGGCATCGCGACGAATAAATTCGTGATCGATCTGGACAAAAGACATTCCCTCCCTTTTTTTCTGAAGCTAAGAGGGTACGAAGTCTATTCCGTTTCCCTGCGAGGAGCCGGATCATCCTATCACGAAAGCGGAAGCGGTTATGAGGATTTTACTTTCGATGATATGGCTAAATACGACGTTCCCGCGATTATCCAGAAAGTGACCAAACTCACAGGAAGTCCCAGAGTGAGCTGGATCGGGCACTCCATGGGAGCGATGATTTTGTACGCCTTTTTCGGGATCTGTGATAAAACGGAAAAGGAGAAGGTGGCCGCCTTCGTTTCCCTGGGAGGTCCCGGAAACCTGAACCACCTCGGACTCAGTTTGATCGGTCTGCTTTCTAGATTTCCGAGGGCTCGGAAGGTTCTGGATCTGAAGTTCGGTGCGTCCATGCTCGCCCCTATTGCAGGCGAAATCTTTACTCCGGTGGACGAAATACTCTACAATCCGAAAGCTACGAAAGCCAAGACGGTGAAGAAGGTCATGAAAAACGCCATCGAGAACATCAGCGAAGGTGTGATCGAGCAGCTCATGTCCTGGATAGAGACCAAGAAAATGATCTCTCTCAACGGCTTTTACGATTACATCGATCTGCAAAAGGAAATCACGGTTCCGAGCCTATTCGTTGCCGGCGCTAAGGACGCAATCGCCACACCGGATTCCGTCAAATTCGTCTATGATCGTGCCCGCGCCAAGACCAAGGATTTCTTGGTTCTTTCCAAGGAAAACGGGGCTTCGGAGGATTACGGACACGGCTGCTTGCTTCTTGCAGAAAAGGCCGAGGACGAACTTTTTCCGAAAATCGAAATCTTTTTGAGGCAGAATGGAACTCGAAAAAAAATCGGCTGGATGGGAAAAATTCGCAGAAACCTCCAGACCAAATGGAAAAAACTGAGTCGATAATTCTTAGTTTCTTCCTTAAATATATACATCCTATCTCTTTAATAACCATTTCTATTTCTTTTTCTGAACAGATATTGCTTATTTTATGGGCAATATCTGTTTAAATAGCCTTTTTATGAGCAATATTTGGGTGATTGGTCTCTTGGTACGCTAATTGCATATCGTTAAAAAAGAACCAAGCGAATCTTCAAAATACCGATTCGTAGGGATTCCGATATGATAGAACTCAAATTTGGGCAAAGAAAGGTCGTCACGTTTCGCGGTGCGAGAAAGGTCGTCGGAGGATTAACGGAAAAGAATAAGATCGATATCCTTTTGTACATCAGCAAGGAATTCGCGAACGCGGATAAGGAAGAGGACCTTTACGATATCGTAATCAGTTTATGCAAAGATATCTTCGAGTGCGACAATACGACGCTCCGGATGTGGAAGGAAAGGTTTCTGGACCCGGTCCGATTTTTCAAGGAAACGGAACCGCCTAGGAGGAAGCTCAGCCAGGACGAAGGGTATTCCGGCTTCACGTTTAAGACTAGGATGCCTTTGCTCATCCAGGACTTAAGCCACCATCCCGAATACATCGACGAAGGCGAAAGTACTCGTGCGATCATGTGCGTTCCGATCATGTACAAAGAGGAATGTCTTGGCACCATCGCGGTGGAGTCCGATACCGAATTTTTTTATAGGGAAGACGATCTGGAGATCCTGGAAGCTTTAGGATCACAACTCGCCTTGGCCATCACGAGTGTGCGTCTGATCCAAGGTTTGGTCCTGGCAAACGAAAGGGAGGCCCAAATCCTAAAACAACTCGAATGGGACATGCGTATGGGACGCAACGTCCAGAGCCAAATCGTGGAAACTCGCATTCTCGCTTGGAACGGTCTTCATTTCGGGACTCACTACGAGCCCATGACGGAAGTGTCGGGCGATTATTTTAACGTTGTCCGTCAAGGGAACTCTATCACCGCGATCATCGTGGACGTTTCCGGACATGGAATCCCGGCCGCCTTGGTGACCATGTCGATTCACTACCAGTTCCAAAGATGTACTTCCTTGGGTATGGGTCTCGGCGAAATGCTGGCGGAACTCGGAGAATCGATCCGCCCCCAACTTCCGGACGGAACCTATTTTACCGCCTTCGTGTTGAAGGTTTACAGCGATTACACGTACTCTTATGTGAACGCCGCCCATCAAAAGATGCTCCACTTCCATTCCTCGACGGGCAGGGTGGAAGAGCTGGATACTGCCGGGGTTCCGCTCGGTATATTCGAGGTCGAACGCAATAATTTCGAGGAAAAACACGGAAGGATTCTTCCCGGAGATATCCTGTTTCTTCCCACCGACGGGATCGTGGAACAGAAGAACGAAGCCCGCCAGGAACTCGGAAACCAGAGATTCATAGAATGGATCCGCCAGGAAAAAGCGACCATAGAGGAACAGAGGGATAAGATTTTCATCGAGGACTTAGTAGGTTCCTTAATCGGCAGGTTTAAACGATTTAAAGGGGACATGAGAACGGGAGACGACGTTTCCCTCTTGGCGTTGCAATGCAATCCGGAATTGGGAAAGGCAAGATCCGTGCTTTCTCTGGCGAAAGCGGCCGCAAAGAGTAAGAAAGATCAGATGGCGTACGAAAAGGCTCTCGAAGTCTTTTCCATGGACGAGTCCCTGAAGGACAGCCTTCTCCTCCTCGGCAAAATGTATTACAGGGATCGTAACTTCGAAAAAGGGGTTCAGTTTATGGAGAAATACGTTCGGACGAGTGGAGAAGAATCCGAACACATCCAATATCTGCTGGGTCGCGCATATTACGAATTGGGCAATATTTCGGAAGCCAAGAAGGCGCTCAAAAGATCTTTGGCGATCGACCATACCTACGCCAAGTCCAGCCTACGCTTAGCTAGATGTTACTTAAAGGAAAACGAAACTGCTAAAGCCATCAAAGTCCTTCAACAGGGAGTGAAAAGCGCTCCGACGAACGAGTATCTTAAGATCTCCTTGAAGAAGTTGGAGGAATTGGTCCGCAAGAAGGGAGCGGAAGATGCGGCGGAGAGAGCCGCAGTGTAAAAACGGAACCGTCAGGAATGATTTTTAGATAGAAAAGGAGACTTAAAACAATATGCGCATATTGGCAATACTAATGCTCGCGCTTGCCGCGAGCGGACTTTGGGCGGACGGATCCACGCCGGCGGCGGCTCCGACGCCGGATAACGCGACGCTCAACATCATGATCACAACGCTCAGGAGCGAAACGAACTGGTTATGGACCGCGATTGCGGCTTTTCTAGTGTATTTCATGCAAGCGGGTTTCGCGCTGGTGGAAGCGGGATTTACTCGTGCAAAAAACACGGTAAACATCCTGATGAAGAACTTCATGGACTTCGCCATCGGTTCGCTCGCATATTGGCTCATCGGATTCTCCATCATGTTCGGCCCGCAATTGCTTTCCGGTTTCGGCATCGGAGTTCCGGGACTAGCGGACGGTTTGATCGTAAAGGGCGGTAAGCCGGACGCAGGCGGATTCACGTTTTTTATCTTCCAGCTCGTGTTCGCCGGAACGGCCGCTACGATCGTTTCCGGAGCCATGGCGGAACGTACGAAATTCATCGCCTACGTGATTTTCTCCATCGTGATTTCCGCCTTGATTTATCCTGTCTTCGGTTCCACCGCATGGGCGGGCTTGTTCGGTCTCAATAAGGGTTTTCTGGAAACGAAAGGGTTTATCGATTTTGCAGGCTCCACCGTGGTTCACTCCGTGGGTGGTTGGGCAGGTTTGGCCGGAGCCTTGGTTCTCGGGCCAAGAATCGGAAAATACCAGGACGGGAAAGTCGTTCCGATTCTCGGTCACAACATGACGATCGCTGCGCTTGGAGTGTTCATACTTTGGTTGGGTTGGTTCGGATTCAATCCGGGTTCCACCACTTCGGTTACCGGTGGTCTTTTTGCGATCATCGCAGTCACTACGAACTTTGCCGCAGCCGCGGGTGCGGTTGCAGCGATGATAACGACCTGGATTCTATTCAAAAAACCGGATATAGGTCTGACTCTGAACGGAGCTTTGGCGGGATTGGTAGCGATCACTTCTCCTTGCGCGAACGTAAGCATTTCTTCCGCAGTCGTGATCGGCTTGGTGGCTGGGGTTCTCGTGGTATTCAGCGTACTCTTTTTCGATAGGATCCGATTGGATGATCCGGTGGGAGCGGTTTCCGTACACGGAGTCTGCGGCGCCTGGGGAACTCTTGCCGCAGGTCTGTTTGCGGAAGAAGCTTACGGCGGAATCAACGGCTTCTTTTTCGGAGGAGGTTTCGGTCCCGTGGTGACTCAGATGACCGGAATCCTTTTGGCCTTCGTATGGTCGTTCGGAGCTTCCACACTTCTGTTTCTCGCGCTAAAATATACGATCGGTTTGAGAGTTTCCGAAGACGAGGAAATCCAAGGATTGGATATTCTAGAACACGGAAACGAAGCTTACCCAGTTTCCAAATAATTCTAAAAATAAGAGACCCCCGCATTTGCCCTGCGGGGGTCGTCTTTTCCCATTGACGAATTCCGCCCCGTCCCCCCGAATGAAGGTATGGCCTTGGGGAGACTTTCCTGTAGAATTTCCTTTTTGACGTTTTTCTTTTTGCTGCTCGGCTGCTTCGATTACGAAGAAGTGCTGACCATCAATCCGGACCTTTCCGGCGTGCTTGAGGTGACTTACGTCGTTCCCACAAAGAAAAAGTCCGACGAATCCCTGATCAAATTTCTGCCGACACGAAGGGACGAGATCCTGAGCCGATTAAACAAGGGTTTTTTTTCCAAAAGCGTGGTTTTGAAGGATTATAGTTTTCAAAAGCTGGAAAGTCCCGAAGCGGAACCAGGAGCGTTTCGGGAGAAGGCAAAGGTGAATTATAAGGTGGAATTCGCGGATATCACCCAGATAGAAGGGATTCTGATCGGCAGCGTGCAGATCAAAAAGGAGAAGGCGAGGACGATCTATATCAAGAGGGAATTTCCTTCCGCCACGCGAGCCGCGGATTCCATGCAGATGGACGGAGAAAAAAAGGTCTTCGGTGAAACCTTACGTTTGATCCGGACGAATTCCATGAATTTTCGCGTGAACTTCCCGATCACTTCGATCTGCACGTCCAATCGCGGAGAAGTCAATCTGGGTCGACTGAGTTATCGATTGCCCTTATCGGATACGATAGAAAAGGCCGGAAATAAATCCTGGGACTATCGGATCACCATGGTATATTGATTTCAGGATAGAAGTTTGGTGCCGCATTCGGGACAGAATTTGGCGCCTACTAATTCGATCTTGAAGCCGCATTGGTGGCAATATTTTTGTCTCGGAACTGGATTCTTTTCCTCCGAGAATTGTTGCGGACTCTTTTCCGACCAGGTTTTGATTTTCCGATCCTGCTCCTCCAACTCCCGTACGATTCCCGCCGAGATGGCTTTGAATTCCGGATCCGTCAGTTTTCCGGTGTCGAACTCGATTTTTAGATCTTTCAGATTTTCTAATAAAACTTCCCTTCGATTGACCAATTCCTTTTTTTCCGTCTCTAGTTCCGATCCGTTCTCTCTCTTTACGAATCTCACGTACGCGAAAGGAGTTACGACCAGTGAGGCGAGCAGAAGGTAGAAGAATATCAAAAGAAAGTCCATTTATTTCTGCTTCTCCTCTATTTCGGAAAGATATTTTCGAAAGGCCTCGTTTTCCTGGCTCGGATTCGCACTCGAGGCTTTTGCGGTCGTGCGTTTTTTCAGATAGAGAAACATCAGCAGAATTCCCAGCGCCCCCGCCATAAATAGGCTCGCGTCTATCCAAGTGGAATCGGGTTTTGCGAGAATGTCCGGCCCGAATCCGTAGACCACGCTCTCTGCCATACCGGTGTTTCCGGATTCTATGAATTTCGCGATCACCGGATCCTTGACGGCGTCGGGCCCGAATCCTTTCACCATTTTTTCCACGATCGTATCCGCCGACTCTCCGGATCGGATCCGGTTCTCGATAAACACTTTCAGTTTGGCCGAAACAGTACAGTTGTTAAACGAACAACTTTTGATGGCGATGGAGGGAATGCAGATGCATCGTATTCTTCCGGTCACATCGTGAAACGCCCGGATCTCCTGCGGATCGGTCAAGTTCGTGAAGGTGGACTCCGCGGAAAGCGAAGAGACGAACAAGAGAACCGCTGCGATTGAAGAGAATTTCACGGTCTATTCTCTCCGATCGGAAGTAGGATCAATAAGCCGGAAAGAAAAAAGAGAAGCGAGCCCGCCCAAATGAATTTGACCATGGGGTTGATCCAAACCTCCAGATTCGCGACGATTTGTCTAGGAAAGTGCAGATACTGTTCCGACTTGAGATCGGGATCCCGGGTAAAGAAATAGCTCATGAACAATCTGGGAAGATCCGGATTTTCGTCGGATAGGTCCGCGTGTTCGATCGCTCCCAATTGGACGTACAGATCTTCCTTGGGAGTGGAAGCAATTGCCGGTTCGCTCGTAGGGATATGAGTCTCGAAATCTCCGCTCAAATGGGAAATCTGGGGATAAAACCTTCTCTCGGTGACCATGGTCACGAAATCCTTCAATTGGCGTTTTACCTCGAAGGTCGCCTCGTGAGTGACGATCACATTGCGGTGATTGACGCCTTCGTTAGGATCTCCGTTGACGATGGGTTTGATCTTTAAGCTGCTCGCGGCGATCACATAATCCCCGAGTACTGCGGTATCCTGGCTGGTATAGACGACTTCGTTCGCCCTCGGGAGTTCCAAAAAGTAGAAAAATTTGACAGACGTGTTCTGTTTGAAAGCGTTTCCCGCCAGGCCGACGAATAAGATCACCATGGACAGATGGACTAGATATCCGCCGTATCTTCGTTTATTCTTCAATAACATCCGAATTCCGGCGGTGAAATATCCTTCCTTCGGATAAGAGATTCTGCGAGCTGCGATTCCGCGATGGTATTCCTGAGCGATGCCGGCTAGAGTAAAGATCCCCAGACCCACCGTCAGGACGCTGTAGACTTCTCCCAATACGTCGCCCAAACTGTAATCACTGATGGAATAATTGCGGGAATAATAGAATATATAAGCCGCCGCTCCGAGAACTCCGGCGATCAGAGGTTTGAAAAGTGTGGCGAAGAAAATCTTATCAGCGCCTTTTCTCCAAGCTAAGAGAGGCGCGGAACCCATCAAAAGGAGCAACAGAATTCCGGAAGGAACTCCCCAAGAATTGAACCACGGCGCCTTGAACTCTCGGCCGTACAGCAGCGGCGAAAACACTCCTAATAATATGGATAGGGTGGCGATCACTAAGAGGAAATTGTTCAGCAGGAAACTTCCTTCTTTGGAGGTCATCGCCTCCAGATTTCTTTCCGGGGAAAGTTCCTTTCTTCTATAGATTAAAAAACCGCAATATACGAAAAAGCTGATCCCTATGTATATGATAAAGGGGGTTCCTATCGTGGATTTGGAAAAGGAGTGGGGTCCTTCCAGAACTCCGCTTCGTGTGATCCAGGTTCCGAGCAGACAAAAATGGAATGCCAGAATGATCAGAAGCATATTCCAGAATTTCAGCATTCCTCTTCTTTCCTGAATGATCATGGAATGCAGGAAAGCGGTGGATAAAAGCCAAGGCATGAGACTCGCGTTCTCCACCGGATCCCAGGCCCAATATCCTCCCCAACCGAGTTCTTCGTAGGCCCATTTGGATCCCAATAGGATCCCCGTTCCCAAAAAGAACCAGGAAAAGATGCTCCACCTACGAACGAACCGGAACCAGTTTTCGGAGAGTTGCCCGGTGATCAGAGCGGAAGTGGCGATCGAAAACGGAATCGCAAAGCTGACGTAACCTACGTACAGGATGGGCGGGTGAATGATCATAGCCCAGTGCTGTAGGAGAGGATTCAGTCCTCTTCCGGCTGCTGCCGCGGGTTGGAATTCCCGGAAAGGCTGGGCGTCCGGAAAGAAAATGGCCAGGAACGAGAAAAAGCAGGCAAGCACCGCAAGGCTCAGGTTCATTACGGGAACCCGGTCGTTGACCAGTTGCCTGGTCTGCCACAGAACCAAAAACGTAAAGAAGGAGAGGAGAAGATTCCAGAAGAGAAGGGATCCCGAAGAGCCGGACCATACGGAAGTCATTTTATAGAATAGAGGAAGGTGCTCGCTCGAATGCATGGCCACATAGTAATTGCTGAGATCCGTGCGGACCAATTGGACCACCAAAACGGCGAAGGCGAGCAAGACCACTCCGAAGTTGGTCATCAGTGTGTATCGTCCCAATTCGATTCCTTGCGGATCGTTTCGGAAAATTCCGTAAGAGGTCTGAACGATGGAAAAGAGAAGAAGGGAAAAAGAAGTGATGAGGCAGAGCGCTCCGAAATCGTTCATCGGGACCCGCTTTCATATTCTTCTGCAGAGGCTTCCTGATCGGAATAACCCGCTTCGTATTTGGAAGCGCATTTTGCCTCTACTCTATCCGCGACGAGAGTTCCGTTTTTCCAGACTCCGTCCACTCTGGCGCGAGTGCCTTCCTTGAACGCATCCGGGAGAAGTGTCGCTCCCGTGAAATACACGGGGACTTCCCGATCGTTCAGTTGCAGAACGAATTTGGCGGTTTTTCCCTCGCGGACAACGGTCCCTAGTTTTACGAATCCTCGCACTCGGAGCAATTCATCCCCGTCGTACTTTGCGGGGTGAGCGGCGAGTTCCGAAGCATCCAAAAGGATATAAGAGGTTTCTTTGGAGGAAAAGAAGGCGATGGCTCCCAAGGAGAGAGCGATGGTACCGGCGAGGATTGCGAATTTAACGTTCATCGTTTTTACTGGCTAGTCCTTAGACCAAGGAAACCGGAGCCTAAGGGGAAGAAAAGTGGAAATACGCTCTCGGGCCTCGTAAACCAAGAGTCCGATCCTCTCCTTCCAGACGGTGCTGGTGAGCGCGAGGGTGTGGGCCGAAGGAACGAAGGAATCCAAGGTTAGGACCTTGATCTGGGAATTGTAATCCGTAGGCCAAGGATGAATTTTCAGCCCGGTCTTATGAAATACTCTCAAGGACCTTTCCATGTGAAAGGCGGAAGTGATTAAAATCAGGGATTTCCAGCCCTTTTTGCGGAAGATCTCGGCGGTATATTCCGCGTTTTCCTTGGTATTCCGGCTTTGGCTTTCCAAAAAAATCGCGGTTTTCGGGATCCCGAAAGAAAGGAAAAACATCTCCGCGAACTCTGCTTCTTTTTTGGTTTGGAAGAGTAGGTTTCCGGAGCCTCCGGTAAAAACGATGCGAGGCGCCTTTCCTTCTTTGTATAACAAAATCGCATC
Organism: Leptospira fletcheri; assembly: GCF_004769195.1. Classification (NCBI taxonomy): domain Bacteria; kingdom Pseudomonadati; phylum Spirochaetota; class Leptospiria; order Leptospirales; family Leptospiraceae; genus Leptospira; species Leptospira fletcheri. Next base: position 140,547 of record NZ_RQET01000013.1, on the reverse strand, counting down.
CGTCATCCGTTCTGCGGAAGGACCCAATTGAGGTCTCTCGGAATAGAGATTCATATTGTCCACGGCTCCTCCCAATACGACGATCGCGTCCGCCTTGGGAAGTTCTTTGGAGGAAACCGGCGGATATTTCTCTTCTAAACCCTGAACTAACCATTGGGAAAACGAATCCGTAGAACAGACCCAGAGCAGAAGCAGAGGGAGACAAACCGCGATTCTTTGCTTCTTTTTCGGAAGCTTGAGTCCGGCCCAGAAAGCCAAAATCAAACAGATCGGCAAGGGAAATAGAAAGATTCCGGCAATCTTGGAAAGTACGAAAAAAACAGTCTCCATTCGTTACTCTCTTTTATTTCGAACAAGTATTCTGCAATGGATTTTTTTGCGAAAAAGGCAGATTCGTTCAAGCGAAATCGAGCCGAATGGATTTATACTGGAGACATCTTCGTTAGGGAGTGCAACCATGAAATTTGCAAAAGAGATGGTCTTTTACTCGGCGTATCACCAGGAAAAAAGAAACATCTGGATCCACGTTTTGGGGGTTCCCACCATCACGTTCACTTTATTCCTCGTATTGAGTCGGTTCGCTTTGTTTTCGGTAGCAGGTTTCGAAATCACTGCGGCAACGGTCTTTGCGGCAGTCGTGTTGGGCTACTATTTCAGCTTGGACTTTATTTTCGCCTTGGCCACGGCTCTCGTTTTCGGCTCTCTTTTGTCTCTTGCCCATTATCTGACGGCCTCTCTCGAAGCCTACATGGCTTGGACGGTTTTCGGAGTGGCTCAGTTGGTAGGATGGGGAGCGCAGTTTTATGGGCACTTTATCTTCGAAAAAAGCAGACCTGCGGTTTTCGATAACCTTTTTCAGGCGATCGTATCCGCGCCTATCTTCGTAGTGGCGGACGTATTTTTCGAATTGGGTCTTAGGAAAGACGTTCAGGAAGCGGTCCGAAAGGAACTCGCTGCCCAAGGAAAATTGAAAGATTTCCGACCGGCGCATTGAGAGAAGAAAGGGCTCCGTCGATCTCCCGTTCGGAGCCCTAGGGGCAGAATACGACCCGGACGGAACTGTTCGGGCCTAAAAAACGGGAGGGTTGCACTCCGAACATTTTCTTGAATGTTCTACTGAGATGTGCCTGGTCCGCGAATCCGGCGGCATAAGCCGCGTCCGTAAGATTTCCTCCGTCTTTTAACAAGGTGGCAGCCTCCTGCAATCGGAGCCAAAGTTGGTACTGACGAACGGGCAACCCGAGTTGTTCCTTGAACAAATGCATGAACCTCGTTTCTGAAAAACCGGATTCTTGTGCCAGCTCCGGTACGGAAACGGATTTCGGAAGGGAACGTTTCATTCTTTCCGTGGCCGCCTGGATTCTCGGATCCAGAATCCCTTTGGCGGGCGTTTCCGCACCGATCGCCGAGAGTATGCTTTCGAATAACAGTTTAGCGGATCCGCATTCCAACTTTCCTTCCAAAAGATCCCTGCAATCCTTGCGGATCGGCTCCAGGTCGTTGGCCGGAATTTCGTGGATTCCCGTGCGACCGTATTTTGCCGCAATGGAGGAATAATCGCTGCTATGCGGATCGAATTGGAGTACGACGATTTCGGATTCTTCCGCCAAGAGTGAATGATGGAAATTCGGAGAAAGGATTACGGCTTGGTACGAGGTCCTAACGCCCTCTTCCGTTTCGATTTGAAACGGAGAAGAAATCGAAATGAGAATCGAGGCAGCATAATGGGAATGCGCTTCCGTTACCAATCCGCGATTTGCGAATAGGATCCTTCCTTCGAAATAAAAAAGGGCTCCCGTTTTGGACTCCTTCATTTCTCCATTCCTAAGACGTTCCGGATCCGATTCCAAGTGCGTTCCGGTTCCTCGAAAGGGAAAAAATGAGTGGCATTCGGCCAGATTTCCAGAGTGGAGTTTCGATTTCCTTGCACGATTTCTCCTGCGGCCTTCGGGGAACAGACTTCGTATTTTTCCGGTATGGTGATATGCGCTTCTACTTTGATTTTGGGATATTGGAATAGACTGAGTAGATTCGCGGAGTTGAATATTTTTGCCTCCAGTTCCGGCGGGCAACAAAGCACGATCTTGCCTTTCTCTTTTCGGAAACAGCTTTTCAGGTAATCTTCGAAGATTCCGTCGTCCCAGTTCGCGAAGGCGCTTCGTTTTCGATAAGCCCTCCGGATCAAATTCAGATCGGAAAATTCGCGACGGCGGGAAAGCGCTCCCTTTGCCATAGAGGTTCGAAAGAAATACGCGTACAAGACGGACTTGATGTCGAGAACGACCGGATCCAGAGCGATGATTTTTCGGAATTTCTCCGGACGCAAATAGGAGGAAAGGAGAAGGCTCGCTCCTCCCATGGAGTGACCGATTCCGATACAGTTTTCCAGATGTTCCGATTCGATGAGAGCTAAAATCTGATCCCGAAAGAAAGACCAATTTTTCCATTCCAAACTGGGTTGCGATTCCCCGTGACCGCAGAAGTCCAGGGCAAGAACACGAAACTTCTTGGAAAGTTTTTCCGTATAATACCGATAGCAGCCGGCGCTATAACCGTTGGCATGTGCGATCAAAACGGGAGGAGCTTTTTTTCGTCCGGCGTCGATGTAGGAAAGGCTAAGTCCTCGGAACTGGAATGTTTTTCTCTGCATCGGAGATTTGCCCTTGATCTTTCCCGTAATTTTCTTTCGATGGACGAATAAAAGTCGGAAGTCCGACTTCTCTTCCGGGAAGATTCTTCAAACTTTCTCCCGGTGAGTTCTAAGGAAAGAAAAATTGGACTCGGAGGGTCGATTAGAATGAAAGCGACTGTAGTGGCAGTATTCGTAGTGGCATTATTCTTCAACGCTTTAGCGAACATTCTGATCAAAGCAAGCTCCCTAGGAGATAAGACGGATGCGGCGCCCGGAATCGAAGGTCTGGTCCGGAGTTTTCTTCACCCTGTGTTCTTTGCAGGAATCGCTTCGTTCGGGATCGCCTTGCTCGGATACAGATGGGTGTTGGGAAAAGGTTTGAAGCTTTCCTTGGCATATCCCGTTTTTACCTCGGCCGGTTTCATTATCGTTTTACTTGCCTCTACGTTTCTATTTAAAGAAAAATTAAATTGGTCCCAGTGGGCCGGAATCCTTTTGATCGTGGCCGGAGTTTGGTTGACAGCCGGCGAAATGTTCGACTGAGTTCTCTTCTTTTACCTGAACCGTTTCATGCCTTTTTTCGCGCTTATCTTATTCTGCGCCTTCGTCTTCTCTTGCGCTAAATCTCCGGATCGTAGGGATCCTACGGGCAGTTCCGCGAGGTACGGGGCCGTCGGATTTTACGACGGGGACCCTGTCCCGGACAGGGTGGCATATTTGACCTTCGATGACGGACCTTCCGACTGGACCTCCGAAATTCTCGACGTTCTGAAATCCGAGCGAATTCCTGCGACGTTTTTCATCTGCGGGATTTGGGCTCCGAACGTGAATCGTACGAACAATAGTTTCCGAAAATTCCGGGATGTGTTGGTCCGGATGAAAAGAGAGGGCCATGCCGTGGGAAATCATACGATCGGCCACAGGAATCTCATGCCCTTGTCCGAGGAAAAAATCCGGAACCAGTTCCGGGAAAACCAGGAAATGTACGATCGCGAACTCGGAAAAGAATCCTCTCGGATGACTCTTTTACGTCCTCCTTTCGGTTCCCCGTTCAATCGTTCCGTTTCCGAAGAATCCAAGAGAAGAGTGGGGCTGGCATTGAGACGGGAAGGAATCGTGGCAATGTGGTCCAAACATTTCGACTCCTCGGATTCCAAAGATTGGGTACGGGGAGAATGGTACGAAAAAGGCCCCCGCGTGAATCTGGACGACGAAAGATTCAAGGCGAAAATGGAGAGGATCTATTCTAGACTCGTGAGCGGCGCTAACGGAAAGGGGATCGTGGTTCTCTTTCACGATACCCATCCTACGACCAAGGAAATCCTGACCTCGGTGATTCGGAAATTACGGGCAGAAGGATATAGCTTTGCTACGATGGAAGAATATTCCCTCTGGCGTTGGGGGAAGTCCAGCTCCGAGCTTTTGGTTACCGAACGGAATTCGGAATAAGTTCTCCTTCGAAAAAGTCTTTCCACATCTCTACTTAGCGCAATACCTGCCTGAATCCAATCAGGGAGCCGCAAGAAAATGAACAAAGGTCCACTTTCCGGCGTAAAGGTCGTCGATCTCAGCCTTTTGTTGCCGGGACCTCTTTGCTCCATGTACCTCGGGGACATGGGAGCGGAAGTGATTAAAATCGAGAATCCGAGGGCGATGGATGCCACGAGAGTGATGTTCAAAAACGAAAAAGGAGCTCCTTCTCTGTTTCTGATGTTGAATCGGAACAAAAAAGCGATCACTCTGAATTTGAAACGGGAGGCGTCCAAAGAAATCCTATTTAAATTATTGGAGGACGCGGATATCCTGCTGGAAGGATTCCGACCCGACGGCTTGGCAAAAATGGGGCTCGGATACCAGGATTTGAAAGACCGATTTCCTCGCTTGATTTACTGCGGGATTTACGGTTACGGAGATTCGGGGGCGTACCGGGATTTTGCCGGGCATGACCTGAATTATTTGTCCTTATCCGGAGTTCTGGCCCAAACAGGCAAGAATCCGCAGGCGCCCGGTTTTCAGTTGGCAGACATAGGTGGAGGAACCTTGACCGCTCTTTCCTCCATTTTAGCCGCGTTGTATTATCGGGAAAAAACCGGTAAGGGGCAGAAGATCGCGGTTTCCATGATGGAAGCTTCTCTCCAATTCATTTCTCTTTACGCAGGAATCTATTCCGCGACAGGAACGAATCCGGAAGGGGGGAACGAACTTCTATCCGGAAAGCTCCCGAATTACAATACGTACAAAACCAAGGAAGGGAGATGGGTCGCGCTCGGAGCCTTGGAGGAAATGTTCTTCAAAACCTTTCTGCGCCAGGCCGGTTTGGACATCCATTTGGAATCGACTCCCTTGGACGAAGGTCACTTCGACGCTTGGAAAAAGATCCTAACGGAATATTTTTCCTCGAAGACTTTAGTGGAGTTGCAGCCGATCTTCGAAAACCCGGATTCTTGCCTGACCCCCGTAAAAACCATGGACGAGGTCGCTGCGGATCCGGTTTTGCGGGAAAAAGGAATGATTCTAGACCGGAAGCATCCCAAATTCGGGGATTATATCCAGTTCGGTTCTCCGTTTCCGTTTTCCGAGACAAAAGTCTCCTATCGGTCCGATCCTCCGGAACACGGAGAGCATACGACGGAAATCCTGAAATCCCTAGGATATGAGGATGCCGACATCGAAGAATTTCGGAAAGAGAAGGTCATCTGACAGATGAAGTGCTGAATCCAGCCGGAATTAAAAAGCAAGTAAAAACTCTGCCGGACGTCTTCCGGTAGAGTGATCTCCGCTTTCGATCGAATTCTCTCCCCGCTTTTTTTCTCTAATTGTCATCATCTCTACGCCACATTGCGGCATTCTTTCCATTTTTTGGTGAAATAAATTCGAGTTCGTTTGTATTCTCTAGTTCTCCTTGCGCGCATTCGAATAGGTATATTAATAAAAAATAAAGATGTAATTCGTTTAACTACAGGTATGTTTTTATTTTCGTTATTCTAAAAAGGAAAATCGGAATTCGAATGTAGCTTTGTCCCCTTTTTAAGTTATTCGCTCCTTTGTGTCTTTGTTTTTCTAAATCTTACATTTCATTTTTAATTCTCTTTCCATGGAAAGGTTATTCTTCCTTTGCCGATTCTGTTGCGTGTACAACGAATAATCGACGTTATTCGGATTCTGAATTTTATATTACATTCGTTGTGATATAAAATTCAAGAACGATTTTGCTTATAATCTGTACGATCGGATGTAACAAACAAAGTAACATTCATTATAAAATATTAAAGTTACGATTTCGTTTAGTTTTTTGTTCCGTACAAAAATTTATTTACAAAGTGGAAGGCGATCGAGAAAAGTTGGCAAAAAATAAAGACGAAAAGTGTCTCAGTAGGAAAAGGCATTTCGCCTAACAAATGAAAAAGGATGTAAAAAATGTCTCTGATAGAAGAAAAACCGCAAATCGTTAAGGAACATTCCGGAATGGAATTAGTGGAAAGTTTCGATAGAAAACTCGTTCACAAATACAACGAAGAGAATGTTCTTTTGTCCGGCCTCGATAAATTGAAAAGCGACGGAGAACACGAGAAGTATCTGATCACCGTAAGGGTGAAGATGGATCATTCTTTCTTCTTCGAGCACCCGAGGAACCATGTGCCGGGCATGTACATCATCGAAGCCGGACGTCAGGCGGGACTTGCGATCGCCCACAAGTTTTATTCAGTTTCATTCGAGAGCGAATTCGTACTGAATCAATTGACCGCCGAGTTCTTCAGTTTCGCGAATATCTGGCAACCTTTACAGATCTTGATCGAAGCGAAGGACGTGACTTGGAGAAAAGGACAACTCGTCAGTTACAATTTAAAGGGAACCTTCCTGCAAAACTCGAAGGAGATCGCGGTGATCTGCGGGATCTTGACCGTAATGGGTAAGAACATTATGGAAAAGCTCGAGCGATCGTTTTCCAAATTGGAACCGGAGTCGAAAGCCTAAAAAGCGAAAGACGAAAAGGGAAAATATAGAAATGGAAACTAAGAAAAAACAATTGGGTATTATCAGGCATAGAGCCGATCTACGGCCCTTTTTTTGGGTGTTAGGGGTCGGTTCTCTGCAGTTTTGTGCGTTTTATTTTTGCGATTCTGTCGAATCGGCGATTTATTCCGCACTTGCTCTATTCATCCCGCAGGCGTTAGTAGGTCCGATCAGTCATAACCACGCCCACTATTCCATGTTGAAACCGAAATGGATGAACAAGGTCTTGGAAGTGCTCATGTATTTGGAGTCGGGTCAGATGGCGAGTAAGTTCCGTCTGCATCACAACTTCGGTCACCACCTGCACTACACGGATCCCAAAAAGGACACTTCCACTTGGGTTCGTTCGAACGGATCTTCCATGAATCGCCTGGAATACATCTTTATGTATTTCGTGACCTACACGTATAGAACCGTTCAGGTGGGAAAATCGCATCCGGCTCTTTTGCGCCAATTCTACTGGCAGCAATTCTTTGCGACCGTTGTGATCGGTACTCTGGTTTATCTGAATCCACTGAATGCGTTGATCCTGTATCTGATTCCGATGCTTCTCTCCTGGTTGGTGTTCATCAATTTCACGTACGACAACCATATCGACCTACACTCTAAGGACGATTACGAGGCTTCGATGACCAATAAGAATCCGCTTGTTAATTTTCTGATATTCAATAACGGATACCACTTGGCTCATCATATCAAGCAAGGCCTCCATTGGTCGGAGCTTCCCGAGTTTCACAAGTCTATCGAATATAGAATTCCGGAACATTTACGTCCCGTGATCGTAAGGTGATCGATATGAAGCAGAAATCGGTAGCAGTCATAGGCGGCGGGATCTCCGGGATCGCCGTCGCCCATTATCTTAGAGAAAAAGGGATTCGCGTTCAGATCATCGAGGCCGAGGACAGACTCGGAGGAAGGATGGCAACCGCGTCTCTTCGCGGCCGAGGTATAGCCTTGGGAGGAAAAAACATCGGAGTGAAGTATTCCCTATTTCGGGAATTTACCAAGTCCATGGGCGATCATCCTTTCGAATACTTTGGTTTGAACTCTTCTCGGATCCGGAACGGAAAAATCGTCACGTTCGACGAGAAAAGAAGATGGAGAGGAATGTTGGAGTTCGCCAAGTCCTTTTCTCTTCGCGACCTCGTTCGGATGATTCCTATGATCCGTGCGATTAAGGCGGATCGGAGCAAGGACGGTTATCTCGGAAGCCCTTTCTTTCAAAGTTGGCAAAGGAAAACCAAGGACCCTAAGCTTGCCTCCATATTCCACAAAAATCTTGTGGAGCAGTTCATCCGCCCGATGACGGTACGGATGAACGGAGCCGAACCGGCAGAGGCCAGCGTAGGAAATTTCGGCAGCAATCTGAGTGTGGCTTTCGATACATACGAACAATTATCGAACGGATTGGATCCCTTATTCGAGCGTTTCTCTTCTTTGGTTCCCGTGAGGCTGAACACAAGCTTGGAATCTCTGATCGTCCGCGACGGAAGAGTCGTGGGAATCAAAGTGCTCCAGGAAAAGAGACTGGAAGATCTGTATTTCGATCATGTGATATTGACGACCCCGGCTTCCGTCTCGGCTTCTCTCTTGCGGAGCAATTTTCCCGAATTGAGCGGAACTCTCGAACAGGTCCGGTATTTTCCCGTTGCTGTCGTCGTTGCGGAATACGCCAAACCGGTGTTTAACGAAAAAGTGCGGGCTCTAGTTTTCCCACCGGACAAACCTTTGAGCAATGCCGGCGTTTACGGTGTGAATGACAGGCATATCGTAAGATATACGTTCAGCGGAAAGTCCGCCAGGGAAATTCTTTCGAGCCGGCCTTCCTTGGAGGATCTGGTCGCACTCGGAGAAAGGACTTTGTCGGAGTTCATCCCATTTGGAGAGAACCCTCGGATTTCCTTTACCGGAAAAGTCATGAAACTCGGGTTGTGTGCGTACGCGTTCGATTACGAGAGATTCAGAAGGGACTTCGACTTTCAATCTTCCGCAATCCAAGGGCTGGAACTGACCGGAGATTATCTTCGAGGCGCTTCCATAGAAGCCTGTTTTAGAGCCGCAAAAGAGTGCGTGGACGGACTGAAGATTTCGGATACGCGAATTCAAAGCGGCAAAGAGGAAGAAACAGCCTTGGCGGCGAGTTACTAGAAATCCTATGCGAAAAAGACAAAGCGAAATTCTTTCCCCCGAATTCTTTCGATTTCGGAAAATCAAACTAGCCTATTATTCGGTTCCTTCCGTATCGAAGGCCAAGAAGGAACCGATCCTATTCTTCCATGCGAACGGGTTTTCCGCATTAACCTACTCTCCCATATACGAGGATCTGAGTAAGGCAGGATATCCCGTTTACGCCTTGGATTTTATGGGACATGGATTGTCCGAAGCCACGGACGAATTTCACGATTGGTATTTCTTTCGCGACCAGGTGCTGGCTTTTTTGGATCACCTGGGCCTAGAATCCGTTTTCGGGGTCGGCCATTCGTTGGGAGGAGCGTCCGTTCTTTTGGCGGCTTCCAACGATTCAAAGAAACGTTTTCGTAAACTTGCGGTTCTGGATCCTACCGTGTTGACTCCTTTCACTTCCAAACTTTTATACTTCGTCCCGAACCCTTTGGCGAAACTCGCTGATAAACGTAGGGCCATATTCAAAAATCTGCAAGTAGTGGAAAGAAGCTATCGGATGATGCCCATGTACAAACGTTGGCAGCCGAAAAGTTTCCAAGCGTATTTAAAAAGCGCGTTCCGGATTCGTCCGGACGGGCAGTTCGAACTATGTTTGCCGCCGAAAATAGAAGCCCAAATCTTCAGGGGATTGAGACCTGGGCATTGGAAAAATTACGAAATCCTGCGACAACAAATCCTCGTTTTATCCGCTACACGGTCCGATGTCACTCCTCCTTCCGCTTGTAGAAAGCTTACGAAAAACAATCTGGAATCCGCATATTTTCGCCATTCCGACGGATCCCATTTCTTCCCCATGGAAGATCCGAGTTGGGTCTCGAATCATATCGCCCGATTCCTTTCCGGAAAAGAGAATCAAGGAAAGATGAAATATGAAACGATTTCGTAAAGGTTCGGAATACCTGGAAGATCTACGCGATGGGCGTAACGTTTTGTTCGAAGGAACTCGTGTAGATAACGTGGCGGAGCATTCCGCGTTCCGAGGAGGTGCCGGCACGATCGCCTCTCTGATCGATTTACACCACCGGGAGGACTTGGAAGATAGGATGCTTTCCTATTGCGAAGAGGACGGAAGGGAATTTTCTACTTCCTACCTGATCCCGAAGAGCCTGGAGGAGTTGCGGAAAAAGGGGAGTTGCTTTCGCGAAATCGCAAAAGTGACCGGTGGTATGATGGCTCGAACTCCGGATTTTCTTGCGACCTTGTTGGCGAGTTGGAATGCAGCGAGCGAGGTATTCGGACGTAAACGCGGAGAATATGCAGAAAATATAAAGCGATATTATTCGCATTCCATGGAAAGGAATCTGGTTCACTCTCACGCCATTAGCGATCCTCCTATGGATCGATTTTTCGACCTGCCTGGCGACAGGAAATTGACCTTGAGAAAAGTGGGAGAAACGAAGGACGGGATCCTCGTCAGCGGTATCAAGATGCTTGCTACGTTGGCGCCCATTTCCGACGAACTCATCATCTATCCGTTCCGGCCTCTGAAAGCCTCCGATGGAAGCGAAGCCCTCGCATTCGCGATTCCGATCGGAACCGAAGGTTTGAAACTCCTTTGTAGGAGCGGAATCGCTACGGGAGACAGGGAATTCGATCGTCCTCTTTCCGAAAAATTCGACGAAATGGATTCTCTTTGCATATTCGAGGATGTCCTAGTCCCGCATGAGAGAGTCTTTATAGACGGCGACGTACAATTCGCGAACGAATTGCGTTCGGAGACGGGCATGGTCTCCTACGTTTCCCACCAGACTTGTTCCCGGACTGCGGTCAAAGGGGAATTCATGTTGGGTCTCGCTAGCCTTTTGGCTCGCTTTAGCGGCAGAGGGCAACAGAGTGCGATCCAACAGATATTGGGAGAGATGGCGGCTAACGCGGAAATTCTAAGATCCCTTCTGGTGGCCGCGGAATCCGAAGGAGAAACGGATCGGTTCGGTAATTTCGTTCCGTGCCAAACCGCTTTGGGAGCCTCGAATGCTGTCGCCTCCCAATTCTACACCCGTTCCGTCGAGATCCTAAGATGTATCGGTGCGAGCGGACTTATCATGCATCCTACCGAATACGATCTTTCGGAAAAAATGGATCAGGAAATTCTAAAATACTTCGGGATGTCCGGCGAAGACGCCTTTACGCATATCAAGGTATTGAAGATCGCCAGCGATTTGGTCGTCAACTCCTTCGGAGGAAGACAAATCCTGTACGAACAATTCTACCTTGGAGCTCCTCAGGCGGTTCAGACCCGTTTTTTCCAGAGCTATCCTAGGTTGAAGGATGCGGAGTTGCTGGTGGAAAAAATATTCGTCCCGCCTCGAGTTCCCAGTTTTTAAGAAGGCCTTTGCGATTAGGTGAAAATGAATGAGCGAAAAAGAAAAAAAACACTATCTTCCTCTAAACTCGATGAAAGCCCCCCGCTTTACCGGGGTTCGTACTTTTATGCGGCTTCCGAATCTTGCCGTTTTGGAGGACGTGGATGTCGCGGTGGTGGGAGTTCCTATGGATTCCGCCGTCTCTTACCGCTCCGGCGCTAGATTCGGACCGGAGGCGATCCGAAGCGCGTCCGTTCTGCTTCGGGATTACAATCCCGTATTGAAAGTAAACGTTCCGGAAGTTCTCTCAATGGTGGACTACGGCGACGCGCCGGTGGTCCCAGGTTATCACGAGGAAAGTCTGTACAGAGTGCAGAATTTTTTGGAACCGATTTACGAGGCCGGAGTCGTTCCCCTGATTCTCGGTGGAGACCATTCTCTTACGATGGCCGAATTGCGCGCTTTGGCGGCCGTCCGAGGACCCGTTTCCGTTGTTCACATCGACGCCCACGGAGATGTTTTAGATAATTATTATGGAGTCCGACATTTTCACGGTACCGTTTTTAGAAGAGCGGTAGAAGAAGGGCTCGTGGATCCCTCCAGATCGGTGCAGATTGGAATGAGAGGAACTTTGCATCCGAACGATCTAGGCTCCGGCGAAGGCTTGGGCTACCGCGTGATTTCCTGGGAGGAGCTGAACCTTTTGTCTCCTACCGAGCTGGGAAACATGGTAAAGGAAAGGGTGGGCGATCACCCTGTGGCTCTTTCCTTCGATATAGATTTCCTGGATCCTGCATTCGCACCCGGGACAGGAACTCCGGAACCCGGGGGACCCAGCACATACCAGGCATTCCAGTTTTTGCGAGCTCTCGGGCCTCTGAATTACTGTAGCTTCGACTGCGTGGAAGTGTCTCCTCCTTATGATCCTACCGGAATCACGGCAATCAACGCCTCGGCGGTATGCTTCGAACTGCTTTCCCTTTTGGCCTTAAGACGCGCCGGCTCGGAGATTCGGGAACTCCGACAAGGTGAAAGAACTTCGGAATTAAAGTCTCCGCATTTTCGGTAATACCATGATTTTAGAAAATTCGAAAGTAGAGATTCATAAAAACTTAATCCGTCAAATAGGATCCGTTTGGGGAGAAGGGCTGAAAATAGGAAAGTATTCGGCGGAAGATCTCGCGAATCGATTCGGCACTCCTTTGTACGCTTTTAACGCGGAAGCTGCCCGTGAAAATCTCGCGAGAGTCTCCCGATCGTTCGGGGAAAGGGTGGGGATTCTATACGCTTTAAAAGCGAATCCGAACGTATCGATCGGAAGAATCTTCCGCTCTCTAAACGTCGGAGTGGAAGTGGCTTCGGCAGGCGAGATTTTAATCGCGCTAAAAGCGGGCTTTTCCAGGCCTTCGATCCGCTTTAGCGGCCCGGGGAAAAGAAACGAAGATTTAATATTCGCTCTGGAAAATCGAATCGGAGCGATCAATATCGAGTCGGAACGGGAATACGAGAAAATTTGCGAACTCGCCCGTTTTTCGGATTATAAACCGGTCCTTACGCTTCGCGTAAATCCTAAGGGCGGAGCTTCCGGTTCTAGAATGTCCATGGCCGGAAAGTCCAAAAAATTCGGAATCGATCAGGATCGAATTCTGGATTTGGCGAGAAGAATTTCGACCGAGAATGCTTGCGAGTTGGAAGGGCTGCATATTTATGCGGGTACCCAATGTTTCGATCATTTTGCTTGGTTGGAAAATGCAAAAGACCTCCTGAATCTCGCGGACGAGCTGGAGAAATTCGTTCCGATCCGAACCTTAAATTTCGGCGGAGGATTCGGTGTCGCTTTGTTCGACGGTGATCCTGAGTTCGATTTGGATTCCGCCGGAAAAGGCCTCCGAGCGATGATCTCAAAGGACGGCAGGCCGGAGAGAAAATACTTTATCGAACTCGGTAGATATCTGGTCGCGAATTCGGGAGTGTATCTTTCTAGGATTCTGTATAAGAAAAAATCCTTCGATCGGAATCATCTCATTTTGGACGGAGGAATGCACCACCATTCCGCCGCAGCGGGAATCGGAGCGATTCTTAGGAGACCGTTCCCGATCGTATCCGCCAAAGCATGTAATTCCCTCGTATCCGAGGAAGTGACGTTAGGCGGAGTATTGTGCACGCCGGCCGACGAATTCGCTTCCGGTCTGTCCCTTCCTGAATGTGAGGAAGGGGATGTGATCGGAATTTTGGGCTCTGGGGCCTATGGATTAACATTCAGTAATATATTATTCTTGAGCCATCCTTCTCCGGCCGAAGTTTTGGTGGATGGAGAGGACCTAAGGCTGATCCGAGAGCGTGGCAAAATCGAGGATGCCTTACGAGGGCAAGTATTTTCGGTTTTAGGACAGGAGGGCATTTCCTGATGCTTTCCAGATTCGAACAGATTCTCGAACGGTATCCGGACAAAATCGCGGTCAGCAACGAATTCGGAGCCATGACGTTTTCGAGATTAAACGAAGAGGCGGACCGTTTGGTTCCCTTCCTTTCCTCAGTGAATCGTCCCGTGGTCATGCCCGCTTTACCGGGGGGTCCGGAATTGACGCTTCTCCAGCTTGCCGTGTGGAAAGCGGGCGGAGTTCTCGCTCCGATCCCGGAAAAATGCACGGAACGGGAAGCGAGAATCTTCTCCGAACAGATCAGACCGGATTTAGTGGCGGTTCATTCCTTGTCCGAGCAGAAGGAAGTCCTCAAAGGTACGGGATCCGAGACTCCGATCCTGTCGTTTCGAATCCAGGAAGAGAGTTCTTCAGACCGTCTCGTATTGTCCGCGTCTAAAATAGAATATTCAAAATATTTAAATAAATTGTCCGTTTCCCTTCCGGAGGAAGTAAGGCTGATCCAATTCTCTTCGGGGTCTACCGGCCGGCCTAAGGCTATCCTTCTTTCCGAGAGGAATTTACTCTCTAATCTGGATGCGAACCTCGAGCATTTATCGCAATTTGCCGGAAAGGACGCCTTTTGTTCCGTACCTCAATACCATGCGATGGGGGCCGCCGTTTTACAGGAACTTTTATGGGTCGGGTGCGGGGTTCATTTCTCCAACCGGTTCATGCCGGGAGAACATCTGGCCAGGATGCGGAAATTCGGCTGTACCTCCATTGCGACGACCCCCAACTATATGAAACTTTTATTGGATATAGGCGGGCTGAATCGGGAACGATTTCTTCCTTTGGAATCGTTTACGATAGGAACGGCCGCTCTAGATGGAAAATTGATGAGGCGGATCCTGGAAGTTTATCCCGAGTCAAAGATCTATTGCAGATACGGGTTAAGCGAATCCGTCGGCGCATTGACCCGTTTGGAAGTGCATTCTGGGGACACGTATGTTCCGGGTTCGGTAGGAGTTCCTGTCTCAGGCGTGGAATTCTCCTCCGATCTGAGAGGACAAAAAGAGACGGAAATTGTTGTCCGGTCCGGCTGCGTCGCAATGGGGCAACTCTCGGATTCGGGAGAATGTTTCGCCATTACGGACGACCGAGGATTTTTGCATACAGGCGACACCGGATTTCTAGATGCGAACGGAAATCTGAGGATTCTCGGTAGAAAGAATTCCTTTTTGAAAGTTAACGGCTATCGGGTCAGTTCCTTGGAGATCGAGTTGATCCTGAAATCCATTCCCGGAGTTCAAGAAGCGGTCGTAGTAGGAGTCGAGGACGATCAGAGCGGTCAATCGATCGTGGCCTGTATCGAACCGATTCCTGGGAGCCTATTGCCCGATTCCGCCGAGTTCGATCGTTTGTGTAGGTCGGAGATGTCTTCATACAAAATTCCGAAGAAATTCGTAATGTACGAAAATCTTCCCAGAACGAGCGCGGGAAAACCGGACCGCGAAAGAATCTATCTAGAGGTGAATGGATGAACGAAACGAGCTTAATGGATTTAAGGCAGGAGATAGGAGAACTTGTAAGTCGGGTAATCCGAGAGGGAAACGGAAGAGAGGTTTTGGTGCCGCAGGATGTTCGTCTGGTCCAACAGGGATATTTGGATTCGATATCTTTCGTGAATTTAATTCTGATTATACAAGAGAAATATAATATTTATATAGATATATCGGACTTGCGGGAGGATAATTTCGGATCCGTGTCGGAAATTTCGAACTTCGTCCTAATGTCCAAAAGATCGCAGGAAGATCCGACAGGCAAAGGCCGGTTCGGAGATAATTAATAGAAGGTTTTTTAGAGATTTAAAATCCGGACCGACTTCGAAAAGACGCGGTCCTTGAAATGAGTTTGAGGATGATTTATGGACAATACGTTAGAAAAGGAATCGATGAATTTCATCGAAATCACTCCCCGGCATAATTCGATTTCCTACGCCCCCGAATTGGGGGACTCGGAAGTGGAACAAGCCGTGGCTTTGATCGAAAAAGTGGCGAAAAAGTATCCGAACGCCCAATCCCTGGAATTTCTGAAAGCGGCGCCTTTGCTCGCTCAGGAGTTGCCGCATTCGCTTCGCAATTACGTTCACGAAGTTCGACTGAGGGAGAAACCGGCGGCGTTCGTGATCCGTGCCCTCAAAATTATCGGAAAAACATCCGTACCGACTCCGCGGGATTGGAAGGACGTTACTCATCCTTCCTCGACCCACAAGGCGGAGATCTTCCTGGCCTTGGTCGCTTCCTTGCTGGGAGACGTTTTCGGTTGGACTACTCAGCAGGATGGTAGATTCGTCCATGACGTCCTTCCGATGAAAGGCCTGGAAAACGAGCAGGTAGGTTGGAGCAGTTTGACCCAACTGAGCTGGCATACGGAAGACGCGTTTCACGAGGAAAGAGCGGACTATCTTGCACTGCTTTGCCTTAGGAATGTGGACAAAGTCGCCACCATGCTCTGTTCAGTAACTGATCTGGATCTGCCGCCCGAGATCGAAAAGATCTTATGGCAGGAAAGGTTCGTGATCCGACCCGACCAATCCCATACGGCCAAACACAATTCTCTTGAGGCCGGGGCTTTCAAAAAAATAGAAGAGATGTCCAGGAATCCGAAACCCGTCTCGCTTCTTTTCGGAAATCCGAAGAAACCGTATCTCCGGATCGATCCGGATTATATGGAAGCCATGCCCGGAGACGATGAAGCGGCTCATGCATTGGCTACGGTTATCGAAAACATCAATTCGCATATCTCCGATTTGGTTCTACACGAGGGAGATCTTTGCATCATCGATAATCTTCAAGTCGTTCACGGGAGAAGGTCCTTTGTCCCGAGATTCGACGGCCAGGATAGATGGCTAAAAAGAGTGAACGTAAAACGGGATCTCCGGCAATCCGCCGAGTCCTTGGATGTGGGGCTGAGATTGATGCAAACGCTTCCGCAAAAGATAGAAAAGAAAAACGCCGTTGCTAGAGAAATCGATCTGATCGAAGCCGTCCAACCGATACGCGGATTGGCCCTGGCGGCGTGCTTGCAGCATTTCTTTTTCTGCGGGATTTTCGATCTGCTGGCAAATTCCCCCGAAAAGAAATTCGATCTGGACGCACTCGCTTCCGAACTCGGTTTCGAACGGGATCGACTGGAAGGCTTGCTTCGATTCCTGAGGAACGAAGGTTTTATCGAGGGTTTGGAAGCAAAAATCAGGCTCACTCCCAAGGCACATAAGTGGTCCATGTTTCGTTCCTGGTACGAGATGATGGTCGGGGGATACGCGCAGACTTTCCTTTCCATCGACGATGCGCTTCCTAAAGGAAGCCCTCCCGCTCCGCGTAACGCCGAATTGGTGGGAATCGGGAGCTGCGGGATCAGTATGCACGATTCCATTCCGATCGTAATGCGACTTTTGGCGACCCTGAAAAAGAAGCCCGAGCTCGTCATAGATCTGGGATGCGGAAGCGGTTCTTATCTCACGGAGATTTGCAAGAAGTATCCGGATGCCAAGGCGATCGGGATAGAGCCGGACCTGGGCGGGTGCATAGCGGCGGAAAAGCACGTCTCCGAATCCGGCATGGCCGAAAAGATCCAGATCGTGCAGGCGGACGCGATCGAGTATATCAAGAAAATGGAAACTCCTCCGGACGTGATCCTTCTCTGTTTCGTAATCCATGAAGTCCTAGGACAATCGGGAGAGGAACGCGTGATGGAAATGCTCCAATCCGCGATGAACGGAGGACCGGACCAAAGGCTGATCATCATCGATATCGATTATCGCATCGACGAGCCTTCCACCATGAACCACAAACTGGCAGAGGGATATTATAACGCGTACTTTCTGGTGCACCCTTTTACCAGCCAGAAACTGGAAAGCGAAACGTATTGGGATCGCCTCTTCGAGAAGTGTGGATTCGAAATCGAAGCGAAGCTAACGACGGATCAGTCCATAGATTCCACAAATATAGAGCTCGGATGGCTCTTAAAACGGAAAGTATGAGTTCCCAAGTGATAGAAGAAATCTCCTCGGAAAAGGCGATTACAGGAAAGAAACTTTCCCTTCCCTTTATCCTGAACGGGAAAGCGGTCAAGCCGACGGAAGACTCCGAACTTCGCGTCGAAGTGCCTGGTGGAACGGTCGTATTTCCGAGCAGGATGCAGTTCGAAACAAATTTCGACTCCTCCAAGGGGGAGCTGGAAAGAACTCCGACTCAGGAGATCATCGGTTTTTTGCATCGGGTGGGCCGGATGTGGGAAAACGACGAGTACGTCCGTAGAAGGATCTTCATCCGCCAGATCCGTGAGTTCTCGGGCTATTCGGAACAGATGGCGGTGGCGGAGGCGGATTTGATCGCCGCGACTTTGCGAGGTAGTGCCCGTCTTTGGGACACGCTTCAGATCGAATTGGGGGATCGGTTCGTACTCGATTCCTGGATCCGAAAAGAAGACTGCGAAGTGAGAGCTTTTCCGAAAGGATTGGTCGTTCACATTCTTGCGGGGAACGCTCCAATTGCGGGAGTTCTTTCGATTTTGAGATCGATCCTAACGAAAAATCGAACTCTCGCAAAGACCGCCTCCGGAGATCCGATTACTGCCACCCAGCTCGGATTGAGTTTTCTGGATTTGGATCCGAACCATCCTGTGAGTAAGTCCTTTCAAACCGTCTATTGGCCTTCTAACTCTCCCTTCGGCGCTTCGATCCTTCAAAAAGCGGATACGGTCTGCGTTTGGGGCGGAAGGGAAGCGTTGGCTTGGGCGCATAACAATACCCCTCCGGGTATAGAGGTCGTTTCTTTCGGTCCCAAGCAGAGCTTTTGCGTTGTGAAAACGGACGGTATCGATTTAGGAACCGCCGCCCGCTTGGTCGCCCACGACATATCGATGTACGACCAGCAAGCCTGCTTTTCCACGCAGAACATTTTCGTGCTCGGTGACCATCTCTCGTTCGCTAATGCCTTGTCGAAGGAGTTGGAACGTTACGACCGGGTTCTTTCCCCTCCGGAGAGAAGCATAGATCAGAGAGCGGGGGCCGTTCTCGCAAGAGTTCACCATGAATTTCTAGGGGCGACGGTTTCATTCGGAAATTCCGACTCTTGGCAGGTGATCGTTTCCGAGCCTCGGAATAACCTTCGTCACCCCGGCTGTAGAACCGCCTTCGTCTATAAGATCGCTTCTCCGGATCAATTGCTTCCTATGATCGATTCCTCCATACAGACGATCGCCGTTTATCCTTCGGGAATTTTGGATAACGAAAGGGACGAGATCGGAAGGTACGGAATATCGAGGATCGTGGAAGCCGGTTCGAGCGGAATTTATCGGTTAGGAGCTTCCCACGACGGGATGTATCCCATGACGAGATTCGTAAGGTTCGTAAGCACGGAGTATCCGTCTTCCTTTCATCCGAAAGGGATGACGATCCCGTTGGATATGTCCAAGATCATCGAGCATCGTCAGTTCAGGGATTTGTTCGTTTAGAAATCGTAGATTTATTAGGAGATTATAAAATGAAATGGGGAGTCGCTTTAACGACGTATAAACCGCCGCACTGGGACCAGTCGACGGTTTTCAAGAATTCCCGGGATTTCGCCACGGAGGCGGAAGAGCTAGGCTTCGACGATCTTTGGGTGCTGGAACATCATTTCACCGAGTACGGCCTATGTCCGGACGCGATGATGATGGCCGGTTTTCTTTTGGGTATGACGCAGAGAATAAAAGTCGGGACTGCAATCATAGTGGCTCCGTTGAATCATCCCGTGCGCCTTTTGGAACAGGTTTCTCTGTTGGACCAATTGAGTGACGGGAGGTTCATCGCGGGTTTCGGAAGAGGCTTTTTTCCGGCGGACTTCGAGGTATTCGGCATCAACCCTTCCCAAAACCACCGGATGCTGCAGGAATGGATAGATATTATGTTTTCTGCATGGAAGAATAAGGGAAAGGTCTCCTGGGACACCGACCTAATCCGATTCCCGGAGATTGCGGTTTATCCTAGCTGTTCCACGGTTCCGCATCCTCCCGTCTATGTGGTCGGAGAATCTCCCTCCACGATAGAATGGGCGGCGACTCTGGGCATTCCACTGATCATGAACGTTCCACAATCCACCGAACAGGTAAGAGCGAAACTGGATCTGTACGGCGAGATTGCGGAAACGAACGATCACGATCCTAGTAAGATCGATCACGTGATATCCGCGGTCGTTCATGTGGCCGATAGTAGGGAGGAAGCTTACAACGATATCGTCCATAACATAGAGGAATGGCACGAAGACGCGATGAGAGTGGCTTTTTCGAGCGACCAGTTGAGGAATCTGCCGAACTACAGATTCCATTGGTCGCAATTGCAGGATGCGATTCTGAAAGGGGAATCCGATGCAAGCGTCGTGGTAAGAAAAGCCCTGGAGATCAGCCCGGTAGGCACTCCGGAAGACTGTGCTGAGGCGTTCCATTACCTGAAAGAAAAAACGGGAGTCAGCCATTTTATCTGCGGATTCGAAGGAACTCTCGATCGTAAGAAAATTCTATCGAGTATGCGGCGTTTCGCAGAAGAAGTGATGCCTAAATTCTAGGAGAGAGCATGGGTCCTACATATTCAGATATCATTATGGAAAAACCGAGCCTCCGGTCCGTGGGGATTTCGAGAGCCGAAGGGTTGACTGCTTTGGATTCCGTGATATTCAATCGGGAAGACTGGGATAGGATGGATGCCGAAGAGGCTTCCGAACTTAGGAGGGAGGCGATCGGAGAAGCGGTCCGTTTCCATTCGAAAAACTGCCGGGAATACGGAGCCTATTGCGAAAGGAGGAACTTCGATCCCGAAGTTCCTCTGACCAAGGAAAATTTTTCTTCGGTTCCGCAAATTCCCACTTCCGTCTTTAAAACTCGGGAACTCTTGAGCGTACCCAAAGACGAAATCGTACGATGCTTCGAGAGCAGCGGGACTATGGGGATAAAAAGCAGGATTTTTCGCGACGAAATCACTCTAGCCAGATTGTCCGGTTCTTTGCGGAGTTCCGCCAATGTCTGGTCCGATTTGGTCGGGGATGTGGATATCGAAGAAGAAGTCTTTGTGATCCATCTTGGACCTTCCAGGAGAGAAGCGGGATCCGTATGGTTCGGATACGTAATGAGTCTGATCGAGCTGGAAGCGGATACGAAACATCTGATGAAGGACGGAAAGGTAGACATTCGGGAAGCGATTGAAATGGCGTCTGACGCGTTGACGGAAGGAAAAAGGATTCTCGTCGTGGGGGCTCCCTTTTTGATACGGGAATTCTGCGCGCAGGTCCCGGATCGATCCGTGCGCTTCGGCTCGAATCTTTATTTGATTACGGGTGGCGGATGGAAAAAGCAAGGGGGAAGGGCGATTTCTCAGATCGAATTGGCCGAGTTCGCGCGTACTACTTTGGGCTTGGATTCGACAAGGCAGGTTCGGGACGTATTCAATCAGGTAGAGTTGAACAGCGCCTTTATCCAATGCGGCGAAGGAAGATTGCACGCACCTCCTTGGGTGGAGGTCATTGTAAGAGACCCTTTCACATTGGAGCCCTCCGCTTCCGGAACGCCGGGAATATTGACTTATCTGGATCCGACAGCAAGGAGTTATCCAGCATTCATCATCGGAGAGGATTTGGGAATCAAAGAGGAAGGCCCCTGTCTTTGCGGTCGCCATTCTTCGAGCATACGCGTGGATCGGAGGCTGAAGGTTTCCGAACACCAAGGATGCGCGCTCCAGTTGGAGAGGCAATTTGCGTCGGTGAATCTTTCACTTTAAAGGAATCGAAAAAGAATGAATGCGATGGATTTTTTGATCAAAAATAGGGAAGGGCGGAAGCTAATCGCCTGGCAGGATTCCCTCCCCGAGCCGACAAACCCTCCGGTCCTCATTTGCGGCGGGTTTTCCAGAAGGATGAGTACTCTCAGCGCCTTGGCCTGCTATCTCCTGAAAAACGGAGCGAACGTATATAGATTCGATTATCTGGATCATGTGGGTTTGAGCGAAGGGGAGATTCTGGATTTTACCATTGCGAGTATGGAAAAAAGTTTGGAAAGTGTTCTCCCTTGGGTCTCTGCGCTGGAAGGGGAAACGAAAATCAATCTCCTTGCGATCAGTTTAGGCGCCGTGCCTGCCGTTTTTCAGGCGGTCAAAAATCCGAATATCGCGGCTTTGGGCTGTCTTGTCGGAGTCGTCCATGCAAGAAGTACTTTTGAGAGAGTCTTCGGGACCGATTATTATTCCTGGGAATTCGATCGATTGCCTGATACGATCGTCTTCGAAGGACACAAATTAAATCCACGCGGACTCTGGCAGGAAAATCTAAAGACCGGAGTGGCCGATTTTCCCGCCATGAAAGACGCGTTGTCTAAACTCTCCGTTCCCGTAATGAATCTGGTAGCTTCGGAAGACCAATGGCTTACGTTGGAAGAAGTGAACGAGGCCTTCTCCGTTCCGGGAGGAGGGGGAAGGGAAATCGTGGATCTTCCGTACGGCGGACACGAACTGGCCCGAAATCCTTTAGCACTTCGCTTAGCAATGAAGCATATGATCGCCGGATTTTTTTACGACGGGGATATCAGCCGCGTTTCGGATCCTAGTTTCGAAGAAATCGCCGACTTTCGGGTCGCGGACAGGAATCGTTCTCGCGGAAAGGAACTCCACCTTTTCGATCTGAGCCGGAACGAAAAGGAATCCTTTGCCTTCGGTAAGAGCTGATGGGAAGACGCACTTTGGATCTTCCGAAAGTCGCCGACATTTCGGACACTTTTTTGCGTGTGGAGAAATTCGTTCCTTCCTCGCCTCTTTTAACTTCTCCGTTTGTCGGAAAGGATTGTTGGCTCAAGATGGAGTCCTTTCAGCGTACGGGTTCCTTTAAAATCAGAGGTGCAATCGCGGCTTTGACAAAGATTCGACAGGAGGAAAGCATTGTGACTTGTTCCGCCGGGAATCACGGGTTAGCCGTCGCCGTGATCGCGAAAGAGTTGGGAATCAAGGCCACGATCGTAGTCTCCGAAAAGGCTTCGCCAAAAAAGATAGAACTATTGCGTAAAGAGACCGAGGATCTGATCGTTCACGGTGCGGACTACGACGAAGCTGAGGATTTTGCCAGGGAACTGGCGGAAAGTAGGAACGTCAGATATCTTTCTCCCTACAATGATCCCGACGTGATCCTTGGTCAAGCGAGCATAGGAGTGGAATTACTTTCCTCCTTTTCCGGGCCGATCACGGTCGTATGTCCGATCGGAGGCGGAGGACTCGCCGCGGGGATCGGCATGGCTCTTTCTTCCAGACCGGGAAGCAGACTGATCGGAGTGGAAGCGGCCAACTCTGCGCCGATGAGGCTGGCCTTAAATCGGGGAGAAACCGTTCCGATCGACATATTCCCGACCATCGCCGAAGGCTTAGCGGGAAATCTGGAAAGAGGAAGTATCACTGTGGACTTACTATCCAGGTACGCTGAATCCACGCTCTCCGTTACCGAATCCCAGATCAGGGACGGGATGAGTTATTTGGCTTTGCATCACGGGATTGTAGCGGAAGGCGCAGGTTCGGTCGCGATGGCCGCAATCTTGGCGGGAGAGTTTCCGCTCCCGAAGGGACAGCCGTTGATCGCCATCGTATCGGGGAGGAATATAGATCTGGATACCTGGAAGAAATTCCTGGAATCATAAATTCGAATATTCTAAAGCGTTAACGTAAATGTCCCATAAGAAAATTTTAATTTTACACGATTACCAGAAGATCGGAAAGGGGATGATTTCGGCGTTTCCGAAGGATCGATACGAAGTTTCCGTCCTTACTTCCGGGTCTCCCGCAGGAGTATTCCGCTCGGATTTGCCTTCCGACGTGGCCAGAGTCCGCAAGGTCAAGACAGACTGGGGAAAGGATTTTTTTCCGGAGGAGGATCTGCTCAGGGAAACGGAAATCGTCACGAATGACGAAGCTTGCTTATTCGCTTGTTCCCGGCTTAGGCGGTTTTTCGGGTTGCCGGTAAGATCCCCTTCCAACCAGATCGCGTATTCCAACAAGATCGTTATGAAATCCTACCTCTCGAAAGCCGGGATTTCGGTTCCTTCTTTCAAAAGAATCGACTGGGATCTTTACGACTTTCATACTCTTCCGACGGAAGTGGCAAAGGAATTCTCCTTTCCTCTCGTGGTGAAACCGGAGGAAGGAGGTTATAACGAAGGGGTAGAGATATTAAAGGATAAGGATGAATTGAGTCGTTGGGCGGAATTGCATTCGGGAGAGGCGGGGTGGCAATTGGAAACTTTCGTTTCCGGAAGTCTATTTCACGCGAATTCCATCATTCTGGACGGAAAGATCTTTCCCGTCCAAGTCGGAGCATATACGAGTCCGCCTCTAGGAGCCAACTTCGGACGCGGGTTCGGGAGCGTAACGCTTCCGAAAGAACACGGAATTCATGCGATTGGCACGGAACTGAACGTGAAGATCGCGGAAGTTCTAGGAAAGGAAGGTCGTTTTATTCTGCATACCGAATTCTTTATGGATCGGGATCGAAACGCCACGGTGATCGATGTTGCAGCGAGAGCTCCCGGGGCTCTCGTTTCGGACATGGCGGAAATTCATTCGAAGGTGAATTTGGAGGCGGCCAACTTTAGAATGCAGATCGGAGAGGAACCTTGTCTTCCCGACGAGACCGGGATTTTTGCCGGCTGGTTCTGGTCCTGCCCGAAAAAAGACGGATCCGTAACCAGCCTAACCTTATGGGGAGATCACTTCGGAGATTTACTCCGGGACTTAAATGGGATCGCACTCGGAATCGGAAATCTTCAGAGTCTTCCTTGGTTGGAGGAACTTTATGAAAACTAGAATCTTTCCCGCATCGCCGAACCAGATCCGTCATTGGAGGCACGCGTGCAGGTTTCCAGAATCTCCCGCCTTAAATATGACGGTGGGTCTCCGCATGGAAGGTTTCCTCGATCTGGATACCCTTCGACTCGCAGTGGTAAGGACCTTGGAAAGACACGATTCCCTATTCGCGAAACCGTTTTGGGCGGACGGGGAATTGTATTGGGAAAGCGCCGCTTTGAAGGATCCGGATTCCATTCTCGAAATCGTAAGATGCGAAGATAAAAGAACGGTCCTGGAAGAGATTCGGAACGAGGCCAAAAGGCCCTTCCGATTGGAGGAAGAATATCCGGTAAGAGCGAGGATTTTTCCGATCTCGGAATTCGAGAACATCATAATATTAAATGTTCATCATATATCTTTGGACGGTTGGTCCGTCGAACTTCTGATCCGGGAGATCGCGACTCGCTACAACAATCTGTTCTTAGGAGATCCGGATACGAACCCGAAAAAAACGACTTCCTTCGAAGGATTTTCGAAATACCAATCCGAATTCGAACTTACCTCTCACGGAATTTCCGACTCGTCGTATTGGAAAAAGGAATTGGAGAACGCCAAAACCGGAGTCGGATTTCCGCCGGACATTCGCGAGTCGGGCTTTTCTTCCTGGCCTCTCGGTCGTATGTCCTGGAGTTTCTTGACCGCGGAACTTTCGGATCTTACGAAAGAGGCGGCTAAAGTCGCAGGGGTCACTCCGTTCATATTTCTAGTCGGAGCTTTTGCAAGGTTACTCGGCCTGGAAAGCGCCGAAGATGACGTTCTTGTGGGTGTCCCTTTCGTGAATCGTCTCAGGCCGGAAGACGCGAATTTGGTGGGGTTCGTAGTGAATACCTTGCCTTTACGTTTCAAACTTTCCGAACGAAACGATTCGGAGTATATTCGGAATGTTTCACGTACTTGCGGAGCCGCGTTCCTTCATCAAAGATTGCCTTACGTGAATATCCTGCGCGATTTAGGACCGGAGTATGAGACTTCCGCCAAACCGGTTTTTCGGACCATGTTCATTTTACAAGGAAGTCAAACGGCTCGGAATCAGTTCCTAGGTCTGAATTGCAACCAATCCTGGATCTCCACGGGAGGAGCGAAATACGAACAAACCTGGACCATCGAGGAAAGGAACGGCGCTTATACTTTGGATGTGGAATGGAATCCTGAATTATTTTCGGATGAGAAGATCGCTTGCCTGATGGAAAGTTACGGAGAAATTCTGAGAAACCTCGCGAATCATTTTGTCTCCGGCAAGGACGGAAAAGAAGGAGCCGGAGCTGGAAAAAATCTTTCTTGGCCGGAGCTAAAGGATCTTGCGGATTTTTTTTCCGGTCCGATCGTACTGGAATCGGATTCGAATCTGGACCTGAAGATCCGGAGACATGGAGGATAAGTTCCCGTTTATGGAGGAACCTGTCCGATCGATTCACCTTCTCTTTCCTGAAGCGGATCGAATTGCGATTTCGGCCCGCTTGCGATTCGTTCTGGATCCTAGGATTCGGATTACTTCGGGAGAAGAGACTCCGGAGGCGGACTCCTGTCTGTTTTTGGCCCCCCATGAATTCGATCTTTCTACGCAAGTTCGTCATCTGAGAAGTGCTTCTTGGAAATGGGTGCATTTGAGCACTGCGGGATACGATTTTTTTCCATTGGAGGAAGTTCCGGTCGGAACCTGGGTCACCCGGAGTTGGAAAGCGTACGCGGAACCTTTGGCGGAATACGTACTTCGGGCGGTGCTTCGTCATGCGCATTCGAACCTCGGAACCGGAATCCGAGGGCAAAGGATCGGAGTCGTCGGCTATGGAGAAGTCGGTCGACTGGTGACGGAATTACTTCACAAACTGGGAGCAAAGGTTACGGTGTTGAGAAAAAGCGGCGGACCTGTGGAGTTCGGAGAAGTGACTCCTTCCAAATGGGATCTGTTGGATATGACTCAATTGGTTCTGACTCTTCCTCTGAACCGCGAGTCCGAAAACATCCTGGGACGAGAGTTTTTGGCGAGCTGTTCCTCGGAGATGCACTTAGTCAACGTATCGAGAGGGGAGTTGATCGACCAAGAGGCATTGTTGGAGTTCGCACGGTCGAAAGGATTATGGGCCACTTTGGACGTGACCGTGCCCGAACCGTTGCCGCCGAGGCATCCTCTTCGTTTCGAGGAAAGAATCCTGATCTCGGAACATGTGGCTTGGAGCAGCGGTTCGGATCCTTACGGAGCAATCTTGGAAGATTTCACCCAAATCTGGGAGTGTTTGAAGGCGGAAATGGATCCTCCTGGATGTCTTCGGAAAGGCGAGTTCCGGCACCAAGTATCGGGAGCTTAGTACCGATCCACCTAAAAAATACTTGCAAAACATCTATTCACTAATAACTTGTTAAGCATGAAGGATCTGACGGAAAAGCAGCTCGCAGTGCTCCATTTTATTACGAATGTCATTAAAGAACGAGGGTTTCCTCCTACGATCCGAGAAATCGGGGACGAATTCGGAATCACTGCCAAGGGAGCGTACGATCACCTCAAAGCGATCGAAAAAAAAGGATATCTCAAGACTTCTAAGAACCAATCTAGAGCGATCGAGCTCACCCGGCAAAGTCCGTTCGAAGCCCTTCCCGTCCCGACTCCGAGTATTCCTTTGCTCGGTCGTGTCGCAGCCGGACTTCCGATTCTTGCGGAAGAGAATATCGAATCGTACATTCCCGTTCCTGAAGAACTTGCTTCGAAGGGGATGACTTTCGCGTTGAAAGTGCAAGGTGATTCTATGGAAGAAGCCGGGATCAACGATGGAGACATCGCCATCATCCAGAAACGGGACATCGCACGGAACGGCGAAATCGTAGTGGCCCTCATCGGGGACGAAGCGACTTTAAAAGTATATTATAAGGAACCGGATCACATCAGACTCGAGGCTCGAAATCCCAAATACAAACCGATTAAAACGAAAAAGGCAGTCATCATCGGTAAGCTGGTCGGACTGTATCGAGTCTACTAGGCGGGACCGAATTCCGAGTTGACACTTTCTTCCGACGGGAAAAAAATTCTGAAAGAGTGAAATTCCCTTCAACGTACCGTAAATTCGCGGCTTTTCTCCTGTTTTTCTTCGTCGTTTGTGCTTCTCCCAAAAAGGAGATCGGGGACGCGGAATTGAAATTAGTGTTGGATTATCTTGCGGAGGTTAGGTTCGGGGAAAGACTTTCCGCCGTTTCCGAAAAACCGATCCAAACGGACAAACAGATCTTCTTAGCCGCTTGTGAACGTTATAGTTTGGATTCCTCCGCTCTATTCAAGGCTTTGGAAGAGAAGCATCCTTCGATCTATTCCCGCTTGGTAAAAGAAGAATGAAAAATAAGGAAAGGTTGTTTTGGGTCGGAGCCGTTCTGGTTCTGAGTGTTGCTCTCGTATTTCGCCCTTCTCCTGTTCGTGCGATTTCCGAAACATCGGAGAAATACCTGCAATTGTTCCATGAAGTTTTGGGATTGGTCCAAAACGGTTACGTGGAACCGGTCAACGAGGAAAAGGCGTTTGTCGGAGCGATCAAAGGACTGATCGCCTCTTTGGGAGATCCTCATTCCAATTTTTTGGACGAGGAAGAATACCGGCAGATGAAGGAGGAAACCCGCGGGAGCTTCGGCGGATTGGGAATGGAAGTCGCTTTTTCGGACGGAGCCATCGTGGTCGTTTCTCCGATCGAAGATACTCCGGCTATGCGTGCCGGGATCCTACCTCAGGATCGAATCGTGGAAATCGACGGTAAGAGCACGGCAAACCTAGGATATTCCGAAGGGATCAAATTGATGCGCGGAAAACCCGGGTCTTCGGTGACGATCAAGATAGAAAGAAAGAACCAAAAAGAGCCGGTCCAGCTTACCTTGGTCCGTGAAAATATCCAGATCCGTTACGTAAGATCGAATTATTTCAATAAGGAAAAAGTCGGTTATATTCGCTTAAACCAATTCATGGGCGAAAATACCCTGGAAGAATTTAAAAAGCAACTCAAGTCATTGTCTGAGAAGAAAGCGGAAGGATTGATCGTAGACCTACGGATGAATCCGGGAGGACTCTTGCCCTTGGCATCCGCTCTTTCCGATCTTTTTTTAGCTCCAGGGTTAGATATCGTCTCGGTAAGAGGTAGGGGAGGAGAACTCGCGGACACTTCCAAGTCCTCGAATTCCCCCGATAAATTCACCAAAATCCCGATGATCGTGTTGATCAATGAGGGGTCCGCCTCCGCCTCCGAGATTTTTGCCGGGGCCATGCAGGATCACGGTCGGGCAAAAATCTTAGGCACGACTTCTTACGGAAAAGGTTCTGTGCAATTCGTATATTCTCTCTCGCACGGCATGGCGGTGAAACTAACGGTACAGAAATACTATACGCCTTCCGGTCGTTCTCTGCACGGGAAAGGAATCCAGCCGGACGTAGTGGTAAAAGCCATAGAGCCGACGGAAGACGATCGTTTCTATCTCAGGAAGATCGGGGAAAAAAAACTTTTGGATCCTCTGATCGCGAAATATCCCGACTATAGCGAATCGAATTTTCAGCATTTTGAAAAGGCGCTGAAGGAGCAGGGAATCAAACTTTCCTCCGACGTAGCTAGGATCTTGTATAAAAATAGGACCCAAACGGAAAAGGAAAGGACGTTAACCGACGTGGATTTGGATCCTCAACTACGTAAGGCCCTCGAAATCCTGTCGGAAAGAAAATCCTAGTCTACTCCCAATGATCGGGCTCGGTATAGAAAGCAGTTGCGACGAAACAAGCGTGGGTATCGTCAAAGACGGGAGGGAGATCTTGTCCCTCAAGATTTTCAGCCAGATCGATCTTCACAAACCTTTTCGCGGAGTTGTACCGGAAATCGCGTCCCGCTCCCATCTGGAAAAAATCAATGTAGTGCTCTCCGAGTCGATGGAGGAAGCGGGCATAGAATTTGAGGATCTGGATTACGTGGCGGTCACTCGCTCTCCCGGACTAACCGGTTCTTTGATGATCGGGGCGCAGCTAGCCAGATGCATCCATGCGGTTTTTCGGACTCCGATCGTTCCGGTTTGTCATTTGCAATCACACTTCGCGGTTTTACAGTTGGAAGGAGTGGAACCGATTTTTCCTGCCCTCGGCCTATTATTGTCCGGGGGAAATTCCGCAATCTACCGGATTCCCGAGTTCGGAAGGATGGAAACCGTAGGGGATACCATGGATGATGCCTTAGGAGAAGCCTTCGATAAGGTGGCCGGATTGCTGGAATTGCCATATCCGGGCGGACCCGCAATCGAAGAAGAAGCATCCAAATACGTTCCTGAGAAGGGTGAAAAGGATTTACTTCCCCCCTTGTTACGGAATCTGGAACAGGATCGCGTAGCCTTTTCCTTTTCCGGGTTAAAGACCGCCGTGGCTCATTTGATTGCGAAACGCCCCGAACTTTCCGTTCCGAAGGTTTGCTATCATTTTCAGAATACAGCCTTCGAGCTGGTGGAAAGAAATCTGAAAAGAGCCGTTTCCGTGACCGGATGCAGGAGAATCATCGCTGCGGGAGGAGTTTTGGCGAATTCCACTCTAAAAAACAGACTTCGGAAGTTCGCGGAAAAAAATTCTCTGGAATTATTTGCCCCCGCTAAAAAGATCCTTTGCACGGACAACGGAGCTATGGTTGCAACTCTGGGTTATTATTTATTTCGGAAAGGATATTCCACAGGTTTGGAATTTACGGTCAGTCCAGTGAGACAGGAGACGTATGTATGAATCGTAAACTGAATTGGATCCCCAATACGATCACGTTAGGAAATCTTACTATGGGATTCGTTTCCATACTGATCGCGTCCGAGACCGCCGGGAGCGGATCCCAAGGCTATATATTAAGCGGTTTCTTTATACTTCTGGCCGCGATCTGCGACGGGCTGGACGGCATGGTCGCAAGGGCGTTGGATGCCACGAGCGAACTGGGCGCGGATTTGGATAGTCTGGCCGATTTGACGGCTTTCGGTATCGCACCGGGTTTCCTTTTTTATAATATAGTATTGAGCGAATATAAGATCGATGTGTTCGGAAAAGAGAATCTCTTTCCGATCGGAATGCTTATGGCTGCCGTTTTTCCGATCTGCGCCGCCTATCGTTTGGCGCGGTTCAACGTGGCTCACGAGCCGGGTTCGTTTACCGGTCTTCCGTCTCCGGTGGCCGGGGTTACGATCGGATTTCTTCCTATCTTTCTTAACAGGGACACGATTCCGCATTGGGTGACGATTCCTCTTTTTCTTCTCGTCGCGATTCTGATGGTTTCCAACGTGCGTTACGGGAAACCGCAAGTTGCGATTCGATCCAAACTGACACCGGGAAAAGCGGTATTGATGTTGGCTTCCGCAACCGTGCTTCTCTTTTTCGTCGGGTTCCATCGCTGGCCTTGGCTGATTTACGGTCTGATCTTTCTTTATATTTTCTCCGGACTGATTACGTTTATCATTCATGTTCTCCAGGACTTTAGGGTAAAGCTGGACTGATCCGATTCTCCTGAACCGAGTCGACGGAATCTTCCGACAAAGGAAGGAAGAATTGGAATCTAGCGCTGAGCGAGTCCCCTTTGGAGTCTAATCCTCTTGTATGCCGTAGCGTAAGAGCGAAATAAGGGTGATAAATCCGAGCGAATATGTACACGGGTTTGTCCGTTAACCTCAATCCGGTTTCCTCCGGAGTCAGAGATTCCTCAACGAAAGCGGGTTCGCGATTTTTCTCCTTTGCGGCAAGGACCGAAAGTTGTAGCTTCCAATGTTCCGGAAAGTGGAGGCGGGCCGTCGCTTCCGTGAGTTTGTCCCCGTTTTCCCTCCATTCCTGTCCGATTTCCCAGCTCCAAAGCCTTTTCTGAAATCCATAATAGAGTCCTTTCCCGACGGTCCAATCCGTCCTGTCGTAGAATCGATAGGTTCGAATTTGAGCGGAGACCGCGCCCCAAGCCGTGATGAAAAGTCCCAATTTCCCGAAGATCCCTTTTGCAATTCGTTTGTCCGATCCGACCGGATCCGAGGCGGAGCGTTCGAGTTGCACCGCCTCCAATTTCCGGTAATATCCCGGCTCCCATACCAGCCTTAGGAATTTTCCTTTTTCCCCCGGATCGGAGGGGGAAGAGAGGGTAAAGAGTCGGGAAGAAATTCCTTGATATCCGGAGATAAAGAATCTCCGGGCCCGGACGGGATCCTGCCAGTACGCGGATAAGATTCCGTTCGGATCCTGTTTCGTGCCGAACGCCTCCAGCCGGAAACCAAAGGAAGATTCCGGACTTTTCTTCCGAAAAGAATTCGGAATTTCTAATAGAATAAATCCTTCTTTCGTTTCGGGAGAATAAGCGAATTCGGACGTTTCGCCGAAGGGTTTCAGAAAAAAGCCGGGACGTTTGGAGGCTCCTTTTTCCGCGTAATAGAGGCTTCCCATGCTTTGTCCCAGGAACCCGCCCAAAAACGCCGAGCGGATCGTCGGTTGTTCCAGATAAGGAAAGGAGGAAAACTCGAAGTTCTCCCTCAGGAAAAAGAAGTGCCTAGACGGTTTAAATCTGTTTCCGTAGGAAAGATACATTCGGTTCGTTTCTACGGAACCGGAGGCAAGCGGACGTTCATTTCTTTTCTCCAAAAAAAGTTTGGAAGGAACGCAGGGAATTTTTTCCTCTTTCTCGGAGCTCCCACCTTTGCTCGTGCAAAATTCCGTTCTCAACCAGACCGTATCTTTTGTGTCCGAAAAAAATCTGGAATCGTATGTGGAAAACGATCCGCCTATCGCGAGCGGAGAAACGGTTTCCTTGCCCGTAGCGGAACTTACGAAACAGAATAGAAGCGAAAGAAAAGCGAAAATTCTCAGGATGTCGTCCTCGCTTTTTGGATCAGAAGATACAGGATCCTCTTCCGTTTCGAGATTTCCAGAGTTTCCAATTTTTTTCGGAAAGATCCTTCTCCCGAACGGGACCAATCGGAAATCATTGCGGCCTCCGGTAGCGGGAAGCCTAACTTTAATAATTCGTCTACCGTCAGACCGGAAAAAGGGACCTCCGGCGGTTTGGAGGAAGGGCTTTTCGTCGAAGAGCTGATCGTCGGACGATTTTCAGAAAAAGATCCGGTGGAAAGTCCGATGGAGGAAAAGCCGACAAGACCCGGCGTTTCTTTCCGGGCCAGGAGTTCTCCCGAGATTTGATTCTCCGTCCATGTGAACCCGATGGTGAATTTCGTTTCCACGAATCCGGATCCGTCGACGGATCTTTCTCCGCTCAAGCTCAATCCGAGATTTCCATACGGATCCGCTCGGACTAGAACACCTATCCTTTTGGTCTCGATCCGATTCTCCAAGAGGAAGCTGAGCTCTGTTTTTCGGTGAAGGAAGCCTAGAGACGCGTGCTGGGATTCCGGGGAAAGTCCGATTCGAAGTACGGTTCGAATTCCGTACATTTCCTGGGAAAGGAAGCTGATTCCTAAGGAATGGTTCGGTCGAGGATAA
The DNA here is from genome assembly GCF_004769195.1 of Leptospira fletcheri. Taxonomy (NCBI): domain Bacteria; kingdom Pseudomonadati; phylum Spirochaetota; class Leptospiria; order Leptospirales; family Leptospiraceae; genus Leptospira; species Leptospira fletcheri. The sequence continues at coordinate 107,699 of NZ_RQET01000013.1, read as the reverse complement.
CCTTTCGGGTCCAACCAAATCCATCTCAATTTGAGTTTTCCGTCCTCGAGGTTGGAAAGAGGAATTTGAACGGAGGCCCCGACCCTCGGTTTGGTCTCCGCTTCCCATCTGCCTAGAATGGAAAATTCCGCCTCTTGTCGCCAGGGAGAAGCCAGCCATTCCAAGGGAAACGTAGGGGAAGCGAAACAGGGAGAAAAAGGAAAAAGCAGAAATCCCCGGAAGATCGTTCGGATCACGGGGGGACAGGTTTCTGTTCCGTCGGATCCCGCGGGAAATTCCTCTGGAAAGCTCCTTTTTTCGAATTTTTCTCCCCGGTTCGACAGATTTGTCCGGAGGGGAAGATACAATGAAAAAAGCGGAAAACAAACCGCCGGAAGATTTCACTAAGAAAAAATTAGTAAACGCTTGACGGTAACTATATTTCGGTATAGTATATACCTATCCGTTTAGTAGATTATTCGTGAGTTTTTTCCAACTTTATGTCGTCTAAATAGACGAGGGAGAGAAAAAGTATGATGATTCGATCTCTGCAAGATACAGGAACGTATGAGAGAAGTCGGAAAGGCCTTACCGGGGCCGGGTTCGACTGGAGAGAGAGGGCAAGGTCAATCGAGCCGGACTCTAAGACGTTCGCAGATTATTTAGAAGAATCCTTCCATGGGGAAGTGGTTCAGGACGGAAATTGGTTTTCTGAAACCCTGTCCGAACTGAGCAAAAAGAATCTGAGAAAGATCTAATCCTGGGAAGGTTTGTCGGTCCCCTGCCGGATCCAAGAACCCGCATCGCCTATGAGGCGGATGCCTTGGATGACTGGGAATTGATTGCGGTCCTTTTGGGGAAGGGAGATCGAAATCGTTCTATCGAGGATCTCAGTCGGGAGATTCTCCGGATTACCAGAGGGTTGGGTGGGTTGCTCTCTATCGATATTGCCCGAAACCTACGTGTCCAAGGACTTGGAAGTGCAAAGGCTTCCGTTTTGATGGCCTCCGTAGAACTTGCGAGGCGTCTGAAATACAAATCTCTCCAAGGCGCCGCTTTTGACGCTACTGCCTTGGCAAGATATATGCGAACTCTCTTTCTACCCATGCGTAGGGAATGTTTCGTTCTTGCGACGGTTTCTCCCGCAGGGAATCTGCTTCGTGTCGAGATCGTTTCCAAAGGGAGCTTGGAGGAAGTAGGAGTTCATCCTAGAGATCTCGTTCGAATGGTATTAAACGACGAGGCTACGGAAGTCATCATCGCCCACAATCACCCCGGAATGACTTCGGAACCGAGCCCGGAAGATTGGGAAGTATACACTCGATTGGGTTCGATTTTATCCGAATTGGACGTATGCCTTTTGGATCATTGGATTTTTGGAATTGACGGGATCTTTTCCTGCAAACATTCTACTCGCCTAGACGAGGATTGAGCGTTTTTTTTCTTCCTTTTCCGAACTCCAGGTATTCGTGTTTCTTTCCAAATTTCTCCGAAAACTTAGAATCCTATCCGTTCTAGTCAGGCGGGATTATGCCCTCCAGTATGCCGGGTCCGCTTTGGGTTTGACCTGGATGTTTCTGCAGAATGCAAGCGTGATCCTGATTTACACGGTTGTTTTTTATTTTCTGGGCGTGCGTTCGGGAGGAGAAGATCCCAAGGAATATTTTTCGTACGTTTTGACCGGTTTGTTGTTCTGGATTCCACTCCAGGAATATCTGATCCGAGGAACTGGGATACTGACCGACAACCGCCATCTCATCAAACGATCCTCTCTCGGTCCGGAAATTTTTCTCTGGATTCCGTTTTCCCAGTACTTGTTGCATTGGGGGATCACGGCTTTGCCCGTTCTTTTTTGTTTGGTCTGGTTCGGCAGCGCGAATCTGACCGGATTCATTCCCGGCTTTTTGGTGGCATGCGGGACCGGTTTTTTCTTGGCCTGTTTGGTCGGCTATCTGGGTAGGATCAATATCATTCTGAGGGATATTTCTCCCTTGGTCCGACTCGTGTCGCAATTTCTTTTTTGGGGACTTCCCGTCCTCTACCATCCTTCGGGATTTTTGGGAAAGATGAACGTTTGGAATCCTTTCTTTTTTCCTCTTGAACTCTTTCGATCTTTCGTACTGAACGATTATAAACCGGAGGCTCACGTCGGACAATTTCTTCCGTTCTTAGGTTTATTTATTATGATTTTATTATTAAGTCGGAAGAAACTGAACCAAGTAGTGTTGGATCACCTTTGATACGCGTAGAAGGGATTCGTAAGATTTATTCAGGCTATAGCCGACCTTGGAACCGGCTATGGAACGCCTTGACGTTCGGATATTTCGGATCGGATATCAAATTTATCGCTTTGGACAATATCGGCTTTTCCGCCGACAAAGGCGAAATTCTGGGAATTATCGGTAGAAACGGCGCCGGAAAATCCACTCTTCTAAAACTACTAACGGGAGTTTCCCGCTCGGATTCCGGAAAAATGGAGAAGAGGGGATCGGTCCGTTCCATCCTGGAATTGGGAGTGGGATTTAATCCTGAATTGTCGGGAGAAGAGAACTTATATTACAACGGTTTGGTATGGGGTTTAGATCCGCAGGAACTTCTATCCTCCATGGACGAGATCTTTCGTTTTGCGGGACTTAGCGAATTTAAAAAGGTTCCGTTGAAGAATTATTCCTCCGGGATGACGATGCGACTCGGGTTCGCCTTGGCCACGGTGAAACGTCCGGACATATTGATCGTAGACGAAGCTCTGGCTGTGGGAGACGCGAGTTTTCAGCAGAAATGCCTGACTCGATTCCGAAAATTTTCCGAGGAAGGAACTTTGACTCTGATCGTAAGCCATGACCTGGAACTTCTGAAGTCCGTATGTACCCGGATTTTGATTTTGGAGAAGGGAAGGTTGGTGTACGACGGAGAGCCCGTTCGCGGATTCCGGGAATATATGCAGATCATCGCAGCTTCTTCCGCAGCGGAAGGAACCGTCTTGGAGCCGAGAGAAAGTATTCTGGATTCGGTGACGATTCGGCTTTCCCACGGAAATCGGACCAATCCTTCCCTTTTGCCCGTGGGAGCCGAAGTGGAATTATCCATCTCCGCGAAATTCAATCGTGGAGTGGATCGGCTGACTTTCGGGTTCCATATAGATGACCACAGGGGAATTCGATCCTTCGGCACGAATACGTTTCATCTCGGTCAGGAATTGCGAGGGATACGGGAAGGAGAGTGGGTCCACGCGAGTTTCCGCTTTCCACTGAATTTTTCATCCGGAAAATATTCTCTAGGAGTGGCCCTGCATTCCGGAGAGAGCCATGTGGAAGGTTCCTATTTGTGGAGGGACGGGGTCCTAGAATTCGAATTGGAGCGCCTCGATCTAAGCAAATTCGAAGGAGTCGCTTGGATTCCGGTCCGGTCCGCCACGAAAAAAGGCGACCCTGCCTAGATAAATTCCTTCCCACTTCCTCTTTGCTCCCTAATTTGGTCTTCGTATGAAAGTATGCGTGATCGGTAGCGGGTATGTCGGCTTAGTGGCGGGCGCCTGCTTTGCGGAATATGGAAACAACGTAATCTGCGTGGACAAGGATTCCAAAAAAATCGAAAATCTGAAGAACGGCATCATTCCCATTTACGAGCCAGGGCTCTCCGAATTGGTTTTGAACAATTGTAAGGAGAAGCGTTTGGAGTTCACGGTTTCCTTAAAGGAAGGCGTGGAAAAATCGGATCTTATTTTCGTCGCGGTAGGAACTCCTACATCTGCGGACGGATCCGCGGACTTGTCCGCCGTTTTCGCCGTGGCCGAAGAGATCGGAAAATCGATGAACGGTTATAAGGTGATCGTCGACAAATCGACTGTCCCCGTCGGTACTGCGGCGAAAGTAAAAGAAATCCTAAGCAAGAATACCAAGTATGAATTCGACGTGGTTTCCAATCCCGAATTTCTAAAAGAAGGAGCGGCCATAGACGATTTCATGAGACCGGAACGGGTCGTCATAGGGGCGGATAGCGATCGGGCCAGCGATCTAGTCGCAAAGCTCTATGCACCTTTCGTACTCAACGGAAATCCTATTCTGCGTATGGGGACCGTATCTGCGGAACTTACGAAATATGCATGTAATGCCTTCCTTGCTACGAAAATTTCTTTTGCCAACGAGATCGCGAACCTTTGCGAGTCGGTAGGCGCCGATTACGAGGATGTTCGGAAAGGAATGGGAACGGATTCTAGAATCGGCCGACAATTTTTGTACGCCGGTATCGGTTACGGCGGTTCCTGTTTTCCGAAAGACGTTCGCGCTCTCATCCGCACTTCGGAACAGTTCGGCAGATTGCTTCGGATTATCCAGGAAGTGGAAGCTGTCAACGAGGATCAAAAACTACGCCTGTTCGAAAAGATAGAATCGTTTTACGGAAAAGGCGGAATCAAAGGAAAAAAATTCGCAGTTTGGGGACTGGCCTTCAAGCCGGGAACGGATGATATGAGGGAGGCCCCCTCGATTCCTCTCCTTTTAAAATTACACGAAGAGGGAGCCGAAATTCGCGCATTCGATCCGGTCGCGAAGGAAACCTCCGAAATCTACTTTCAGGGTAAGGTCCAATACGGGGAAGACGCATATTCCGTATTGGAAGGCGCCGATGCACTTTTGCTTTTGACGGAGTGGAGGGAATTCCGCGAGCCGGATTTGCAGAGGATGAAAAGTCTTTTGAAGAATCATGTGATTTTTGACGGCAGAAACCAGTATCGTCCGGATTCGTTGAAGAAAGAAGGATTTGAATATTTTTCTATAGGGCGTTGAGAGTCCCCACCCTACTCTGGGCGGGGGCCGGTGCGGTGGTACCCCCGAAGCGGCATCGCAACGCGCATAGCATGGATTCTTTTTTAAGTCAACCGTTTCTGTAAAAAATTGTTTGTATGACCTCCTGCACGAAAATATTGCAAAAAAGGTTGGCGATATCATTTTTTTGTGATAGAGAAATTTTGGGATTGGCCCACGAGCCCACCGCCTCCACCCGAACCTGGGTGGGGGCCGCCGAATCCCTTACTATACCACACTCCTAGTCCAGCCCTCTGAGCAGAGTTTCGATGTCCTTTTTTTCGTCGGGATCGGAGGTAAGTTCGAGCGCTTTCGTGAGATCGGATTTGGCTTCGAGTTTCTTTCCGATTTCCTTGTAAGCCAAACCTCTGTAATAGAACGCAGACTGGGCGTAGCCCGTTCCTGGGGGATATTTGTCCAGATATAAGCTGAAAGTCTTGATCGTCTTTTCGTAATTTTCCATTTCCGCATATGTGATCCCCAGGTTGAACAAGGACCGGTGTCTGACTTCCGGTTCGGAATCTTTTCCGAGTTCGGAGGAAAAGGATTTATAAAAGAAATTCGCGGCTTTCTGATATTCTCTTCCTTCAAAATAGTATTCGCCGATCTTCAATAGAAGTTTCGGATCTTCAGGACTTTTTTTTAGCGACGCCAACAGATTCGATTCCTGGTCCCGTTTTTCGTAAGCCTTTTTCAAGGTTTTCACCACGGTTTTAGAATCGGGCATGCCTGTAATCTTTTCCGTGATGCTTCCGTTTCGATCCAGAAAGAGCAGGGTAGGGTATCCTGAAACGGAATATTTTCTTTTTAGATTCGGAAATCGGTCGCCGTCCAAAGAAAGCAGAACGAATCGGGATAGTTCGGCTTGGACTTCTTTGCGAGGATAAATCTCGTTTTTCAAAGTCTTACAATACCCGCACCAATCCGCGTAAACATCGATGAAGATCGGTCTTCCCTCCCGCTTTGCCTTGGCAAAGGCTTTCTCTACGGAAGTTTCCCAGGCGACGCCCGCGAATAACGGACCGAAAGACGACACGAATAAACAGAAGAGTAAGACTAAGTAGAAAAACGCTGCTTTTAGTTTCATAGGTACTGAACTCGAACGGTCTTTTTTTCCAATATAAGGAAAATGGGAATTCGGAAAAAGTCGGTTTTTTGGTTTACCCAAGGAGACGAATCCGGAAATTCGAAGTAAATCTCCAGGGGGAAAGATGGAATTTCTGCTTCAGCTCGAAGAAATCCTAAAAAGAAGGAAGACGGACCTCCCGGAAAAATCCTATACGGCAGACCTCTTTCGGGGAGGAGTCGATCGGATCCTAAAGAAGATTGGGGAAGAAGCTGGAGAAGTCATTATCGCCGCCAAAAACGCGGATCAGAAGGAGCTTACCCACGAGGCCGCGGACCTTTTATTTCATCTACAGGTGCTATTAGTGGAACGCGGACTTTCTCTTTCGGACATCGTTTCGGAATTACACAAGCGCCATTCCTGAGCTTTTTGCTTCCGACTTTCGAGCTCATCAGTTCTCGGAAAAACTCGGATCCGGATTAAAGGATCCCCAGGTCGGAGCAATATCGACTGAAACGTTCCAGACCTTCCTTGTCCGAATCCGTAATTTCATAATGTAGTTCTTGAGTAAGATACGTGCGGACCAAGTCGGAAGGTAGACGGCTTTCTTTGTTTATGATTTCCTCGATATGGCTTTGTCCGTACTGTAAGGAATCTAAAAAAAAGGAATCGGGAAGTTCCAGAGGTTTCTTGGAGGCCCATAGGGCAAAGATAAAGGAAGTCCCCGTGACTTCGTACCACCAACCGGCCAAATCCTTGACTTCGTAAATTTCCGGGTCCCATTCCGCGAAGAGCGCGTTATCGCCGAAGAGCATGTGGGATCCTCTTCCTAAAGTGATTTCTTCTCTGATAATTTTCGGATCGGTAGGGGCAACCTCGGGCAAATGACCGGATTCGATATGGACTAAAACACGAACCAGAGCCATGCTCGTTCTCGATCCGTTATCGGTGAGGATTCGGAACGGAGGATAAGGTTCCTTCTTATTTCTAAAGAACTTGATGGATCGGACCTTTTCCTTCGCACAGACGCCGACTTTCGTAGAAACGGAAAGCACTTCGGAATTCCTAAGGCATTCGATAGAAGAGATCAAGCCTACATCGACCAACCCGCGTAATAGGTAGTCTTTCAATAAGGAAGGGTTTTCCGGAACCACCGTGTGATCGGGATTATGTTCAAAACCCCAAGTCAAAGGTCTTGCATTTAGGTGTTTAACGATACCGATTTTCACTCTCGATTTTCCGGATTTTACCTTTGGGTGTCGTTAATAGCCAGAAAACCTGCCGCAAGAATCCTATCCAGAAAAATTAGCTTTTTCCTTTTCTTTTCAAACTCCATTCCCGACTGTATTCCAGGATGGGAAATGCCCGTCGGATACTAGTGATGAGCGGAAAAGAACGCGTCGTAATCTCCTTGAACTATGAGGTCCTAAACGGAGATCATGAGGATTTACGCGCATTTCTGAATTCTCATTTGGAAGGAAGCCCTTCACTAGTCGTCTTGGATCTCCAAGAAGTGCAGGTACTCACTTCCATTGCCTTGGGAGCTTTGGTAGCTTTTGCAAACCGCTTAAGAAGCCAGGGAACGAGATTGGAAACTGTCAACGTTTCTCCCAAACTTTTAGAAATTATAAAAATTGTTTCCTTAGACCAGACCTTAGGAATTCGCTAATTCATGGAAGATACTTTTTCGCATTTGGTCCAGATTTCGGACGAAGAATTTCGTTTTGTTAAAGAATTAATGCACAAAGAGACCGGGATTTTTCTGGCGGATCACAAAAAGATCATGGTCCAATCCAGGTTGAACTCCCGAGCCAGATTTCATAAAATGGGGAGCGTTTCGGATTATATCCGTGCTCTTCAGGCGGATCGGAAATTTTTCAATAGTGAATTAACGGAACTCATTAATCGAATCACTACGAACAAGACCGACTTTTTCCGGGAGAACCATCATTTCGAATTCCTTAAAAACGTTTTTTTTCCTTCGCTGGAAGAGAAAGCGGACAAAACCGGCAGGAAAACTCTACGTATTTGGTCGAGCGCCTCTTCCACCGGGGAGGAACCTTATTCGATTGCGATTACTTGCGCCGAATATTTTGCGTTCAAACCGGGATGGGATATAAAAATCTACGCATCCGACATCGATACGAACGTCGTCAAGACGGCTCAGGAAGGGATTTATAAACCTGAAAGATTGGAGCCGGTCAGTGAAGCTTTGAAAAAGAAATATTTTCTGCGGGTCAAGGACTTGTCGGGAAAAGACGAGGATTTGTACCACGCGAAGCCGGAATTAAAATCGATGTTGGAATTCCGAAAGATCAATCTTTTGGAAACGCCTTATCCCTTTGTCGAAAAGATGGATTGCGTGTTTTGTCGAAACGTGATTATTTATTTCGATAAACCCACTCAAAAGAAGATTTTTGAAAACTTCGAGCGAGTACTTAAGGACAGAGGGCTTCTGATTATCGGGCATTCCGAAACTCTATTCGGAATTTCGGAAGCGTACAAGTTTTTAGGACATACGATCTATCAAAAGAAACCGTCGATTTAACGGGACCCGATTTTCTTTTTGAGCGCAGATCCTGCCCGAAAAGATAATTCTAATTTAATTTGAATTTTTCCGCGATCTTCTTTAGGATTTCGGCGTTATCGGACAACCCTTTGGAGGAGGATGAAATATCCTCTGCACCCGTCGCCGTATTGATCGTGTGCTCGTTGATCTGGACGATCACGTCGGCTATTTCCTGAACCGCTCTCCTCTGTTCGGCAGTGGCGATCTTTACGGATTCGGATTCGGCCCCGACTCTTTCCGCTTTTTCATTGACGACCCGATTCACTTCTTCTTGCTTCGACATGATTTCATTGAGTTTGTCCATCGCTTCGGATACGCGATCCACGTCGCGTATGATCGAATGAATGATTTCCGTGGAGGACTGGATTCCTTTTGCTCCGGCATCTAATTCGGAATTGTTTTTAGCGATCATTGCCGATATCGATTTGATCGAGGATGCGGTCTTTTCCGAAAGTTTCGAAATTTCTTCCGCCACTACTGCGAATCCTTTTCCTGCCTCTCCTGCTCGGGCCGCTTCTATCGCCGCATTCAATGCAAGCAATTGGGTCTGGTCTGAAATGTCGTTGATGATTCCTACGATCGCTTTCATTTCTCCGGAGGATTTCAATATGTTCGAAATCATATTCGTCATCCCGGTCAGGGAATTTTCCCCTTTTTTCGCCTCCAAGGAGATTGATTTAGCGATTCCTAACGTATTCTGGATTTCTTCTCCGATCCTCCTGATGCTCTGCGAAAGTTCCGAAATCTTAATCCGGAATTCCGATATGTTTCTATGTTGGTTCTCCGTGGTCGTCGAAATAGCCTCCATACCTGCGGACATCTCTTCGATCGTCGCAGACATTTGCTCGGTGGACGCGGCAGTCGATTGCGCCGAATTGGAAAAATTCTCTGAGCTTGAGAAAAGTTTTTCGACGGAATTTGCGAGATCGAAGGAGATCCTCTGTATATCGTTAAGCGAAGATTTTAGGCCATCTAGGAAGGCGTTCGTATCTCTGCTTAGGTCTCCGATCTCGTCTTCGTGAACGATCTCCAATTGTTTGCTTAGATCCCCTTCCGACATCGATCTGAACAGGATTCTTGCGTCTTCGAGAGGCTTTAGACGAAGAGATAGTAATCTGTAAAGGAATACGACCGAAATGACCAGAAATAGCGCCGAGAAGACGAGAATTCTTATGAGCATGGAGTGGGCTACTTGACCGAGTTCGTCTTTGGAAACCACCGCAGCCACCGTGAGTTTGTATTCGTCGATGCGGTATACTGCCGCTATTTTTTCCTTCTTAAAGAAATACTCCATGTATTCGTCCGACTTCAGTTGCAACATGCTTTTGCCCCAGTCGGTTTTGGATAAATTCAATTTCATGATCAAAGATTTATCAGGATGTCCTACGACCGTTCCGTCGAAATCCGTGATCGCAATATATCCGTCGGATCCGATCTTGATATCTTTGACGACCGTCTCGGTCACCGTGTTCATGGACAGTGAGAACGCGAGGATCCCGACTACCTGCTTGTTTTCCATCACGGGAACCGTCAAAAGGACGACGGGTTCCTTGGTGATTGGAGAAATGGCGACTTTGCCGAGATGAGGTTTCCCTTTCAGAGAGGCTTCGATATTCTCGTCGAACCCGATGTTTCCCCAGCGAAAATTCAATCCTTTACCGGTCGCGTCCGCGAATACCATCGGGTTTTTTTCGGGAGTGGACAGAAAGACGTTCTCGTATATTCCGAATTTCGTATTTAATTCGGAAAGCATGGCGTTTAATGTCGCTTGATCCCGCGCCACAACCGCTTTTACGTAAACGGGCTGCGCCGAAATGAACTGGGCTTGTAAAAACTGGGTGTCGAAAAAACTCTTGATATGCTTGGCGCTGACTCGGCAGATTTTTTTCATTTCGTCTATATAGGTTTCTTCGATATAGTTTTTTGCCGTATAATAAGCGAAAGAGGAAAGGGCAGCCGTAAGTAGGATCACGGTTGCGGTGCTGGAGGCTAATAAGATGATCTTTAAACTGTTACGTCGCATTTCTTTCCGTGCAGGATTCTATATTTTTCCGACCTAGGGAGTTTGCTCTAAGCAATCGAAAGGAGTCGTCGAAATTTTCCTACTAATTCCCATTATCGGATGAAAGAGTAGCTATATTTTGAATTTCTCGGTGATACTTCTCAATGTTTCCGCCGTCCCGGCAAGATTTTGGGCGGAAGAGGACATCTGCTCCGAACCCGAAGCGGTGTTCAAGGTGTGTTCGTTAATCTGTACGATCACCTGGGAGATTTCGCTTACGGCCCGTTTTTGTTCTCCCGTCGCTAATTTGACGGATTCCGCTTCGCTGCCGATCTTATCCGCTTGCTCGTCAACGATTCGGTTGATTCCTTCCTGAGCGGAAGTAATTTCGAAAAGGTGATTCATGGCATTTGCGACGGAATCCACGTTTTGGATAATACCGTGAATGATTTCCACCGAGGATCGGATTCCCTTCGCGCCCACGTCCAATTCCGTGTTATTCTTATTGATCATCTCTCCTATCGATTTGATGGAAGAGGCGGTCTTTACGGACAATTTGGAGATTTCCTCCGCAACTACGGCAAAACCCTTTCCTGCTTCACCGGCTCTGGCGGCTTCTATCGCCGCATTTAGCGCGAGTAGTTGGGTTTGGTCCGAGATATCATTGATGATGCCGATAATCGCTCTCATTTCCCCGGAGGAAACTAGAATGTTCTCTATCATCCTGCTCATACCTTTCAAGGACTCTTCCCCTTTTTGGGCCTGATCGGAAATCGCCTTGGCGGTGCCCAGTGTTCCCTGGATTTCCACTCCGATCTTTCTTACTCCCGCGGAGAGTTCCTTTATTTTGGAATGGAACGCCAACACGTTTACATATTGGGTTTCCGTAATGGAAGATATGCTTTCCATGCCGGCAGTCATTTCCTCGATGGTCGCGGACATCTGTTCGGAGGATGCTGCAGTGGATTGCGCTCCGCCGGCGAAAGACTGTGAGGAAACGTTCATCTCTTCCGAGGCCGAAGCGAGTTCGAATGCGATTTTTTGTATGTCCCGGATAGAGTTCCTTAAGCTGGCGATGAAGGTATTCATTTCGCGATTCATAACGCCTATTTCGTCTTCATAGGTGGATTTAACATTCGACGTTAAATCCCCTTGGGCCATGCTTTGGAAGACTAGGCTCGCCTCGGTCAGAGGGTTTAGCCTTCGTTTCAACAATAGATTAAGCGTCCATAGCGCGAGAAATGCCGTAACCGAGGAGGCGGCTATAATCACCCAAAGCAGTTCCCGGAAGGAACTCCAAACTTCGGTTTTCGGCAGAATTGCTACCACGATGCTATTCCAGTCTTTCAGACGATAAATCGTGGAGTATCTACTCTGCCCTCTGAATTCGAACTCCATCATCTCTCCGGAAGGAAGAGTCAACATCGTGTTTCCGTAACTAGTTTCTTTCAGATTGATATTCATGATCATGTCTTTTTTGGGATGCGCATATATCGCTCCCGAAGTCGTCATCGCCGATAGATATCCTTGCTTTCCGATTTTGTAATTCTTGATCACTTTTTCCGAAAGCGATTCCAAGGAAAGGGCTAGGCCGATGATTCCGATCACTTTCCCGCCTTCCCGTACGGGAACGGTCAATAAGGAAACCGGCAGCTGAGTGATCGGAGAACGGAGCGGTTCCCCGAGAAAATGTTTCCCTTCCAAGGCGACCTTGATGTTCGGAATGTTCTGTTCCTTGCCGATTCTAAGTCCGGTTCCTTTGATCATCGCATCCGTGATCACTACAGGAGTCTCCTCCGCCGTGGTTACGAATATGTTTTCGTATGTTCCGAACCGTTTTTGAATCTCCTGGTAAAGCGGCTGTGCGATCGGTTTTCCCGTTCGGATCGTTTCTTTGGTTCTCTGGTCTTCGGCGAGAGTATGTGCGATCGCAAGGTGGGTATCGTAGAAGTTTCCTATTTCCTGAGCTGCCGCCTGGCTCGCCCCTCGCATCTGTTCAAAATAGATCTCTTCGATCCGGTCCTTTCCGGCCAGCAGCGCGATAGCGGATACGGTTCCCACCAAGATTACGATGATCAAAACACTATAAGAAAGTAGAATAAAAACTAAGCTCTGACGTTTCATTGGTACCTATTTTAAAAGACGACATGATTGTGAAAAATTTTCGAAATAGTCAAGATTTTGCTGTAAAGAATAATTCTGTATCTATAATCCTTACGGTATATTCCCGGATCTAGGTTTTACGCAAATTCCTTTTCCTACAACCGATTTGCTTTGCAGTTGCCGCTAAAAGGGTTTGGACGAATCTTGGAACATAAATTGGAATCCGTCCATTATTCTGTCCTATACAGGGAAATCCTTTTCTATTTTCAGGAGGCCTTTTCTCCCGAATCGGAGTTTCTTTTTTTGGACGGCACCGCCGGAGAAGGAGGACATAGCCTTCTCCTGTTACGCAACTTTCCGAATTCTAAACTTATTCTACTAGATCGCGACGCGACAATGCTGAAACGAGCCGAGTCTCGGTTGGCGGAATTCTCGGATAGAATCCTGTCCGTTGAGGCCAATTTTTCGGAAGTAGATTCGGATTTTTTAAGAAAAATAGGCGCAGATCGGAATCCGGACGGAATTTTACTCGATCTGGGTATTTCCACTTTCCACTTACTGCACGCGGGGAGGGGCTTCAGTTTTCGCGAAGACGAACCCTTGGATATGCGCCTTTCCTCGGGTGGAGGGATTTCCGCGGAAGACGTGATCAATACCTATCCTGAAAAGATTTTGAGTAAGATCTTTTACGAATACGGAGAGGAAAGGTGGACCAAGAAAATCGTGGAAGCGATCCTGGAGAGGAGAAGGCACGGCCGTATCGCATACACAGGAGAGCTCGCCCAGCTTGTTTCCAGAGTGATTCCGCGAAAATTCTGGCCCCCCGGCAGACATCCTGCTACGCGCGTATTTCAGGCATTGCGTATCGAGGTGAACCAGGAACTTATGCATATCGAGTTCGGGATCGGAAAACTTCTCGAGGTATTGGCGGAAGGGGGAAGGTTCCAAGTGATTTCCTTCCACTCCCTGGAAGATCGAATCGTAAAGAACCAATTCAGGGATTATGCCCGTTCTCATTCCGCCAAGTTGGTGACTAAAAAACCGATCCTTCCTACGGAAGAGGAAGTCCGGGAAAACGCGGCGTCCAGATCCGCAAAATTACGGGTAATCGATAAACTCTCCGCGTCCGATATTAGAAAAGAAGAGAACGGGGACGAAGAAGAATGAGTCGGCTGAAAGATTGGTACCATAGCCGGATCTGGGGTGATCTCGGATTTTTAGCCCTCGTCTTTTTGAAAATCGGTCTTCCGGTCTCCCTTCTATTCTTATTCGTATGGCAGAACGTCCAGGTCTCCAGACTCAACCGGGAGATTTCTCTGAGTTCCCAGGAAAAGAAACTTCTCCTGAAGAAAAACGACGACCTGAAAATAGGGATGGCCACTTATACGTCCGCTCGACGCATCGAGGCACTGTATCGGAAAACGTATCATTACTTGCCGATTACGGTGGGGGATCGTATCATTACCGTAACGCTCCCCCCCGAGCGGAACGAGTCCGATTTTGAAACTTTCCGTTCTCCTTAAAGCATTTCCCGAAATCAGAACATCTTCCCCGTTTTCTTCGGAAGAGGAAGTAGGTTATGTCCGTACGGACTCGCGTAGACTTTCCGAAAGGGATCTGTTTTGCGTACCGGATTCTTTAGGACCGAAAGGTCGGGAATATGCGGCTCTTTCTACCTGTAGGTTCGTTCTATTCTCCGATCGGGAAAATGCCTCTCGCGAATTACCGGGAAAGATTGTACTATACAGTCGGATCGACCCCGATCGATTGGCGGGCAGGATCGCATCTTTTCTTTTAGACTATCCTTCGGAAAAATTGAAGGTGGTCGGAGTTACGGGAACGAATGGAAAGACTTCTCTGACTCATATCTTAGCCTCTTTGGGGGAAGCCGCAGGCAAACGCACCGCTGTGATCGGAACCGTCGGAGTCAAGTTCCAAGGTAAAAAATTGGATACTGGATACACTACTCCCGATGCGTGCAGCCTCCAGGAAATTCTGAACGAAATGCAAATCGCGGGCGTGGAATACGTGTTTATGGAGGCAAGTTCCCACGGTTTAAAATTAGGGCGGACGTTAGGCACTGTCTTTCGCGCGGGCATCTTCACGAATCTGACCCAGGATCATCTCGACTTCCATCCGGACATGGAAGATTATCTAAAGAGCAAGAGCATCCTGTTCCGTTCTTTGGGGAAGGATCCTTCCGTTTTCGGAGTACTCGATCTTTCCGTTTCCGGAGGAAAAGAGATGCAGGAACTCCTTTCCGCAGATTGCCCGAATTTGAAATTGTACGCTTTGGGAGAAAAGGGAAAAGAGTTTGGAATCTCGAACGAGGAATTTTCCTTAACGGAGACGACTTACGACCTGAATTTGCCGATCGCTTGGGGAGGGCCCGTAAAAGTTCGGACCAATCTTCTCGGAGGTTTCAACGTCCGGAATACCGCCTTGGCCCTAACGGCGGGATTCGCATTCGGATGGGAGAAATCCCTCTTACTGGAAGCGCTGGGTCGTATTCCTCAAATTCCGGGGCGTTTTCAGATCTATTATAGTCCGGATCGATCTAGAATGGCAGTTGTGGATTATGCCCATACTCCGGATGCTTTGAAAAATATTTTGACCAGCGTCCGGGAATCCAATCCGAAGGAACTCATTTTATTATTCGGATGCGGCGGGGACAGGGATAGAACCAAACGTCCGCAAATGGCAGGCATCGCGGAATCCCTCGCGGATCGGGTCATCCTAACTTCCGACAATCCTAGGACGGAAGATCCTGAATCCATTTTGGACGAGATCCAGGCGGGATTTTCCCCGGGTTATCTCCCGGTCTTCCGAACTGCGGACCGGGCAGCAGCGATCCGAAAAGGGGTTTTACTATTGAAGGAAGGAGGATGCCTTTTGGTCGCGGGAAAAGGGCACGAGGATTATCAGATTATCGGAAAGGAAAAACGTCATTTCGACGACGGGGAAGAAATACAAAAAGCTTGGCTCTTTGCCGAATCCGGACGATAGGATCTAAGAACCCCCGATCGGTTTAAGAGGATTATGTTCTATTACGTATACGAATACTTTTTTAGGGAATGGGATTCCCTCCGTATCTTCAGCTATGTAACCTTCAGAGCTTTGATGGCCGGGCTGACCTCTATGTTTTTAACGTTTTGGTTCGGTGGAAAAGTGATCGATTTTCTATACGGATTGAAGTTCAGAGAAAGCGTGAGGGATGACGGTCCCAAATCTCACAGCGCCAAGTCCGGAACTCCCACGATGGGAGGATTGATGATCATCGGAGCTCTTCTCTTTTCCGTTCTTCTTTGGGGGAATCTTAAGAACCCGAACATCTTGCTGCTTCTGAGCGGTGCGATTTTATTTTCCGCTTTGGGATTCTGCGACGATTATATGAAGTCGGTGAAAAAGATCAAAGGTGGAATGAGGGCGAGAACCAAGTTCGTTCTTTCCGTTCTGTTGTCCGCCGGTTTTTGTATAGCGTACTTTTATTATACAGGCGAAGCTCCCGGCGGGACATCGGGAAGAATTCCGTTCCATCTGACCGATTTATTTTTGCCCTTCGTAAAAGGACCGGTTTTGGCCTTGGGAATTTTTGCGATTCCGTTTTCCATCCTAGTGATTTTAGGCGCTAGTCACGGAGTCAATCTCACCGACGGACTGGACGGTCTTGCCGGCGGAACGGCATGTATTTCCGTGACTACTCTCGCGATCATCTCTTACGTGTCGGGAACTCCGGTCGCGGCGAACTATTTAAATATTCCTTATTTACCCGGAGCCCACGAATATAGCGTGTTTCTTTCCGCTCTGGCAGGAGCGCTGATCGGTTTCCTTTGGTTCAATACGCATCCGGCCCAGGTATTCATGGGAGATACCGGTTCCCTCTTTCTCGGAGCTACCATCGGAATGACCTGCGTTATGTTGAAAAAGGAGATCCTGCTCGTTATTTTAGGAGGAATCTTCGTGGCGGAATCCCTTTCCGTTATCCTCCAAGTAGGTTCCTTTAAGCTGACTCAGAAAAGGATATTCAAGATGGCGCCCTTACACCACCATTTCGAGTTAGGGGGAATCTCGGAAACCAAGGTGGTCATTCGGTTCTGGATCGTCGCAGTCATCCTTGCGATCATCTCCCTTTCTAGTCTCAAAATCCAATGAAATCCCTGGTCGGAAAATGGAAGGACTTCTGGGAGTCTCCCGGGACTCCTTTCGATCTGCCGACGGTGGGCGCCGTTTTTCTACTTCTCTTATTCGGGATCTGCATCATGTATTCCAGCTCTTCCGTCACGGCTTGGAGAGACTTTCACGATTCGGAATATTTCCTGAAGAAGCAGCTTTTATGGGCCTGCATCGGACTTGCGGTTTTTTTCTTTTTCGCGAATTTTCCCTACCGTCGTTTGGAAAAGGTGGCCTTGGTCGGAATTCTACTAAGTATCTTACTCTTAGGTCTTGTGTTCATTCCCGGAGTCGGAAAATCCGTCGGAACTTATTACGGAAGGAATTTCCATCGATGGATCGGAATCGGTCCTTACCAACTTCAACCTTCCGAAATCGCGAAACTCGCAGTGGTCGTTTATCTTTCCTCCATGGTTTCCAAGTGGAGGGAAAAGGAAAATCGGGAACCCAAGAAATTTCTGGTACCGGGAGTTCTGCTTTTGACCGTACTGGTTCTAATCTTGGCAGAGCCGGCTTTCGGTACTACGATGGAGATCCTATTCGTGGTATTGGCCTTCGTCTTTCTGTTCGGTTTTCCGATCCGAAGCCTCCTGCTAGTGGGATTGGTTTCCCTTCCGTTGGCCTATCTTTTGGTGGATAGGGTCGGCTATAGAAAGAAAAGGATGGAGGTTTGGTTGGATCCTTATAAGTTCCGCTTCGACGAAGGACACCAGCTCGTCACCTCTTTTCGGGCGTTTCTGGATGGAGGATGGTTCGGAAGCAAGTTGGCTAGCGGCTATGCCCACAGATATCTTACCTATAGTCATACGGACTTCGTGCTGGCGACTTTCGTGGAGGATTTCGGGTTCGCCGGATTTCTCTTCTTTTTCGGGATCGTGCTGTTTTTGCTCTACAGGATTTACGTTCTATTGAAGAAGGTCGCGGATCCGTTCGGTTTTTATCTGGGTGCGGGGCTATTGTTCATTTTAGGAACCCAATTCGTGATTAACAGTTATGTGGTAACCGGCCTCTTCCCGATCACGGGTATCAGTCTTCCGTTTATGAGCTACGGCGGATCTTCTCTCCTCGTGGTTTTGGCGGCCTTCGGAATTCTTGTCAATATAACCAGACGGGAGAACTTAGGCGTATGAGATCCGTCCTGATCGCCGCCGGAGGTACCGGCGGACACATATCTCCAGGGGTCGCGCTTGCGGAAGTCCTGGTTTCCGCAAAAGAAACGTACGGTTTCGACAAGGTCTATATCCATTCCCTTTATCGCAATAAGGACAATCCGGACCTGAAGCAGGCGCCTTGCGAAGTTCTCTGGCACAATACTCCGAATCTTTCCGGGAATTTTCTGTTATTACCCTTCCGTTATGTGTTCCATTTGCTCAAATCCTGGTTTCAATTCTCCAGATTAGGTGTCGATGCGGTGATCGGAATGGGAGGATACTCCAGTTTTCCCGCGCTACTGTTCGGCTTGATCTTCCGAAAGCAGATCTTGTTATGCGAACAAAATTGTATACCGGGTAGCGTAAATCGGATCTTCTTCCGATTCGCCAAAAAAGCGGCTTTCAGTTTTCCTCCTAAGTCTGTACAACTTTCCTGCGAGTGGGAGATCTTGGGCAATCCGCTTCGAAAGAAGGCCGTTCCTAAGTTGACCCTGAAGTTCGGCGAAAAATGGGATCCGAAGAAAAAGAAACAATTTAACGTTTTAGTGATGGGCGGTTCTCAAGGAGCCAGACAAATCAATAATATCGTGGTGAATCTGATGAAGCACGACTTCATCCAAGAACGATTCCGTTTTAGAATGCTGACCGGAACCGCACTTTACGACGAGGTCTCCAAAAAAACCAAGATGGCGGATCTGATTTCGTACTCGGACAATATGGCCGAGCATTACGAATGGGCCAATCTGGTTGTCGCGCGTTCCGGTTCCGGCGTACTTTCGGAATGCGCCGCCTTTGCCCTTCCAATGATTCTGATTCCTTACCCGTTCGCAAAGGATGACCATCAGACCGCCAACGCGAAATACATGGAAGCGAACGGTGCCGCGGTCGTGATCGAACAGAAAGACGAGGACGAAAGCAGATTGTTCCAAGTGTTGAACGATTTTGCTGAGAATCCTCAGGTGTTGAACGATATCTCCGTCAAGTCCTTGGAATGTTCCCACGTGGACGCGGCAGAAGAAACGATTCGATTTTTCTTCGGAAAGGGTTGATGTCCGAAATCGAATTTTCCGGACTCGAGCTTCCTTTTTCCAAACCTTTTTTTCTGGGCATAGGCGGCTCCGGCATGTCCAGCCTCGCGCATATACTCATCGATCTAGGAATGCCCGTTGCCGGATACGACGGGAAGAAGAGTTCGACGACGGCGGAGTTGGAAAAGAAAGGCGCGAAGATTTACGGTCGACATGACGAAATTCCCGCATCCTTCGACGCCGCGATCTATTCCTCAGCGGTAAAGATCGGAGCCCATCCGGTGGCGAATATTTTCGAAAAACGGAATATTCCTTTCTACCATCGCTCTCGAGTCCTGCACGATTGCTTTTCGCATCGAATCGGAATCGCTGTGGCAGGCTCCCACGGAAAGACGACCACCGCGGCGATGACCTCCTTTCTCCTGGATGCCGTCGGAATGGATCCTTCCGTAATGGTCGGCGGAGAAGTCGCATTCCTGGGAGGAAAGGGCGGAAGATTCGGTTCCGGAGAATTTGCGGTATTTGAATCCGACGAATCTGACGGGACGTTTCTGAACCACGACGCACCCATACGTATTCTGACGAATATAGACGACGATCACCTGGATTACTTTAAGACTCGGGAAAATCTCCTGGCCGCCTTCGGAGAGTTCGTTCGGAAAGGGAGCCGCAGAGTGATCTTGAATTTGGACGATCCGGGGATCCGCGAGTGCTTGCATTCCGTTGATACGAGGGAAAGAATATTCGGTTTTACTGAAATTCTTCCCGACGGATGGAGCAAGTCCATGCAGAGTGCCGCCTCGGATTCCTCGGTTCCGTACAAGCTGGAAAGCGGAACACTTACGTTTCTATACCGGGCGGAAGAGATTTCTTTTCGGTCCAAATTTCCCGGAGCACATTATCTCCGGAACTCTCTTGCGGCAGTGATGGCGGGAATAGAAGCGGGGATTCCTGCAAAACGAGGAGCGGAGGTCGTTTCCGGTTATTCCGGAGTAAAGCGAAGGTTGGAATTCATGGGCTCCAAATCGGGAGTGGACGTGTATGACGATTACGGTCATCATCCCACGGAAGTTCGCGCGGTGCTTGCTTCTATGCGGGAAATGTCTGCGACCGGAGGAAAGACAATCGTTCTCTTCCAACCTCACCGCTATACCCGCACTGAAAACCTCTACAAGGAGTTTGCGGAAAGTTTGGACACGGGCGATCTGGTCTATCTGTTACCGATCTATTCCGCCGGAGAAGATCCCATTTCCGGTGTCGGTTCCGAGTTGATCGCAAAGTCCATGAAAAAGAAAGTTCAGATATTAAGCGAAGACGTTCAGGCCGGTTGCAAGGAATTGAGCCTTTGCTTGGAAAAAGGGGACAAGCTGCTGACATTGGGAGCGGGAAACGTCCGGGATTGGGGACTCCAGTTCCTTTCCTATTCGAAAGCGGATTCCGGCATTTCTCCAGTATAATTCCAGTGACCCATTTTTCGATCCTTTCTGGGATCGGATTTTCCGTACAGGTGCAACGTATATCTGGAATCGGAAAGATATTTCGTCCATTTTTCGGAAGTAGGTTCGTAATCCTGTCCAAGGATATTCTTCATCGAACTAGGAAGGGCTGGGTTCGAATCCGGCAGGGGAAGTCCGGCAAGAATACGTACCTGCAATTCGAACTGGGAAATCCCGGCTGCGTCCTGGGAAAAATGACCGGAATTATGGGGGCGGGGTGCGAATTCGTTTAATATGAATACGTTACCCTTTACGAAAAATTCCAGCCCGAAGACTCCCGCGTAATTTATCCCTTCCGCCAAACGGATTGCGGCTTCTTTCATTCCTTCTTTTACATTCTGGGAGAAACGTCCAGGATGGACGGTGAGGTCGAGAATATGGTTCTTATGAAAATTTTCGGAAGGCGGAAAACAGAAGATTTTTCCTTCAGTGTTTCTCGCTAGGATCACGGAGGCTTCCTTTTCAAAGTCGAAATATTCCTCCAAAATAAGATCCAAAGGTTCGCTGCCGATCGATTCCGCCCAGAATCGGAACTCTTCCCTATTCCTGTACTTTGTCTGGCCTTTTCCGTCGTAACCGAAGGAAGAGGTTTTTAAGATTGCCGGGAACTTGCAGGACTCGACGGCAGCTAAGGCTTCCGATCGATTCGTGATCGGATAAAAGGCGACAGTGGGCAAACCCAATTTGCGAAAGGTGGATTTTTCGCGGATCCTATGCTGGGCGATCCGAATGCATTCCGGAGACGGATAGACTCTGAGTCCGTTCTTCTCGGAAAATTTCTGAATCAGATTCAATTCGGCGTTCGGAATGTTTTCGAATTCGAAAGTCAGAGCGTCCAAACCCTGCAGGTATTTCAGTAACGCGTCTTCGTCTTCGTACGGGGCCACCGTTTCCTCGGCTCCCGCCAGAAATGCGGGACTGTTCCTCTCCGGAGAGTAAACGGAGGTTCTGTATCCCATCCGGATCGCTTCTTGCGCGAACATTCTTCCGAGCTGTCCGGAACCCATGAGTCCTAGACGTGAAGGAGGCAATAGGGTTTTATTCATGATAGAAGATCGTTTTTAGATAAGGCTTCTTCCCGAAGTTTCGTGCGATATTCTTCGAGCTTACGAGCCAAGCTTTCATCCCGCAGAGCAAGGATTCTGGCCGCTAACAGCCCGGCATTTTTCGCCCCGGCTGCCCCTATGGCGAGGGTCCCTACGGGAACTCCGCCGGGCATTTGCGCGATGGAGAGTAGGCTGTCCAGTCCGTTCAACTGGGAGGATTTTACCGGAACTCCTAATACCGGAAGATCCGTAAGAGAAGCGACCATTCCTGGAAGGTGGGCCGCGCCCCCTGCGCCCGCAATGATGATTTCGAATCCCTTAGACTTGGCCGTTTTTGCGAAATCGACCATCAATTCGGGAGAACGATGGGCGGAGACGATTTCCTTATGACAAGGAACTCCCAGCGCTTCGAGAACGAGGACCGATTCCTTCATCGTTTCCCAATCGGAATGGCTTCCCATAATGATCGCTACTTTCGGTTGCACGCTTGCAGGATCTTCCGGTGTCCTCGGTTTCGCAAGCCCGAAACCGATTCAAGAGGTCGAATTTAGCGCTTCTACCGCTCTTTCTAATTTCATTCCGCGAGAGGCTTTGACTAATAAATAAGATCCTTGCGGGACCTCCCGCCGGATCGTTTCCAAAAGCGCCTTGAGGCCTTCCTCGTCTCCCGGAAACGCAGCCGTCTTTTTCGAAGCGTCCGCTTTTTTCCGAAAACCTTCCGAGAGATATGCGGAGTCCTTCCCGTAAGTGAAGACTCCTTTGCAGTTGGAAAGACTCGCCGCAAATTTTCCGATTTCGGTGTGGAATTTTTTGGAGAAGGATCCTACTTCCTTCATATCCCCCAAAACGGCATAAAATCCTTCTCCGTTCGCCAATTGGGAGCAGGCGCTCAAAGAAGAAAGCATGGATTCCCGATTTGCGTTGTAAGTGTCGTTTAGAATCCGATAATTTCCTTCCTGCAAATCCAGTCTTTTGTCGCCCGCCTTGAAGTTTTTCAAACCGTCCAAGATCCATTCCGAAGGAACTTTCAATTCTTTTAATGCGGAAACGCAAAGGGAAAGGTTCTCCAGCAATTTGATTCCGGGCAAATTCCAGTCCACCGTCCTTCCCGAAATTTCCAATCTGAATCCTTCTCTTAATGTTTCCTGAATATTCAATTCTCGGAATCTGTCTACGAACCTGCATTTGACTCCGTATCTTGCCGCTTTCTTGCTTAAGGTCCTCTTATATTCTTCCGTTTTAGGATAATATAAAATTCCGGACTTGGGCATTCCTTCCAGGATCTCTGCTTTGGCCTTGGCGATTCCTTTTTGGGAACCTAGATATTCTATGTGGGCCGTTCCGATCGTAGTCACTACGGCCAACTCAGGTCTTGCCATCTTCGATAGCCTGGCGATTTCCCCCTTCGTATTCATTCCCATTTCGCATATTACGAACCTCGTCTTCGGTCCTATTCGGAATAAAGTGAACGGAACTCCGATTTCATTATTGTAATTTTTCTCGGTTACGACTAACGCTTCTCCTAGAGGGGACAGGCAGGAACTTAAAATTTCCTTCGTGGTCGTCTTTCCGCTGGATCCGGTAACGGCGATCAGCACGGGATTAAATCTGGAGCGATGATAAGCCGCGAGTTTTCCCAAAGCAACCAAGGGTTCCTTGACGAGGATCGCTTTTTGTCGGTCGGATTCCGCGAGTTTTTGCAGGATGGGGTGGTCTTGCTTGCACAAAAAGTAGGAGGCGCCGGAGTCCAGGGCATCGGCTATGAAGTCGTGTCCGTCTCGATTGCCGAGGAGAGGAACGAATAGGGATCCCTTCTCGCATGATCCGGACGCGGTGGTAATGGAAAGGATCTCCGGTTCTGGAACAAAGGAAAAAGAAGAAGGGGAAGAAAGAACCCTACGGACAGTCTCCGGGTCGTATCTGAAATCGGCTCGCATAGAGTACAGCTTTCCGAAATACCGCCGGGCTAGGTAGCGGATTTTGGGAAAAAAATCGGGTTGCGAAACCCGAAAAAACTCTTTCAGTATCCTCGATGCCGAAGGTGAAGACGGTTTTGATCGGACTGGGAAGGATCGCGAGTTCCCTCGAAACGGATCCTCTGAGGCAGAAGCCGTGCACTCATGCAGGCGTTCTTTTCAGTTCTTGGGGAAAGAAAAACTTCGAACTGATCGGCTGCGTCGACCCGAACGAGGAAAAAAGAAATTCCTTCCTGCGCCAATGGGAAGTACCTTCTCGCCTGGCGTTTTCCGATTGGGAGACCTTCTTTTCCCGAGGCAAGATTCCGGATCTGGTCGTCGTTGCGACTCCTACTGAATCCCATTTTTTCGATTCCGTCGTCTCGATTCGTTCGGGTGTAAAGAACCTTCTGGTGGAAAAGCCGGTCTGCGAAACGTTTTTACAGGCTAAGTCGTTGGACCGGCTGGCTCGAAAAAACGGGACGAGAATCTGGGTGAATCATGAACGAAGATACCATCCGAAATACGCCTGGACAAAAGAGGTTTTGGACTCCGAAAAATACGGCGCAGTCAGGACGATCCGAGCGTCTGTACTGACTTCCTCCGCAGCGCCGGGCCGGGCTTGGAAAGGGAGGACGGGACCGCTGTTCCATGACGGAACTCATGCGGTGGATTTGATTTACTGGTATCTGGGAAAACCGGATCGAGTTCGCTCCGGAATTCGCAGGAGAAAGGGGATCCCGGCGGAAGACAGAGCTGTCGCTCTTCTCGAATACGGATCGGGACCTGTGGTTTTTTTGGAGGCTGGCGGGAGCAGGAAGTACTTTCAGTTCGAAATGGATATTATGACGGAATCGGCCAGGATCATTCTCTCCAACGACGGGTTCCGGATGTTCGAATCCAAGCCTTCCTCGAAATACAAAGGATTTAATAGTTTGACGGAAGTCTCGTTTCCCGAAAAATCTTCCCTCGGATCGAATCCCTTCGAGAATCTCTATGCGGAAATCCGATCCGTTCTTTCGAATAAATCGGAACGCATTACTGGGAGCCTTCGGGAAAATCTGGGAATCATGGAACTCCTGGATCGGATCAAAACCAAGGCGGATGTTAGAACGATTTCCGAGCCCGAATAGGATTTATGTCTAAGTCTTCCTCCACTCAAAACGGTTCCAATCTTCCGAAATACTCCGCGAGCGGAAGGTATTATAGAGGAAGTTGGTTTTTATGGAAAAAGATCTTCTCCCTTTTTTGGTACTATCGCTTCGGACGTTTTTTATTTCCTTCCTATAGAACGGGAGAAAAGGAAACGGAATTTTTTCGGAACCTAGGAGAGGAGTGCCGTGAATTCTTCCTGAAAATGGGAGGAGTATATGTAAAGTTAGGGCAATATCTCGCTAGTCTTTCCCATCTTTTCCCGGAGAGTTTTACCGACCCCCTGCAGGATCTCCAGGATCGGGTTCCGCCCCATCCGTTCGCTGAAATTAAGGAACGATTCAGAAAGGAATTCGGAAAGGATATTGCTGAGGTTTTTCCGGATATTTCCGAAGCGCCTCTCGCCTCCGCTTCGATCGCCCAAGTACATTCGGCGAGCTATAAAGGGGAAAAGGTAGCCGTTAAGATCCTTTATCCGGGGATAGAGGAGATCATCACCAAGGATCTGAAGGCGATCCGAACGTTTTTAAAAAGAGTGAATCGCCTGTTGGTCTCCTTCGATTACAAAATCGTACATAAGGAAATCGCGAAATTAGTCGGACGGGAAACGGATTTGCGTTTGGAAGCCGAGTCCATGGAGAGAATGTCCCGTTATTTTTCGGAGGAACCGGATTACGTATTTCCCAAGATCCATAAGGAATGGAGCGGTAAGAGCGTTTTGACTGCGCAATTCATAGATGGGATCCGGATCACTCAAGTTGCTTCCTTGAAAAAAGGACAGGCCAAATCCAGGCCGGTGGACCTTTTGATACGAGCCTATATTCTTATGGTGTTCGAATTCCGTTTTTATCATGCGGATCCTCATCCGGGAAACATGATTTATACCTCGGATGAAAAACTATGCTTCATCGATTTCGGTGCGGTGGGAGAAATTCCTCCCAGCCAAGCGCTCGTGCTACGCAGAATTTTTCTTTGCGCCATGTCCAAGGATTATGGAGGAGTGGTGGAAGGGCTCGACGAATTGGGCCTTCTTTCTCGCAAAGCCGACAGGGATAAGGTGGAGGAAGTCGTCCGATATTCTTTGGAGAAATTATCCAAATTCCTTTCGGACACGGATTCTTTCCGGAACCTGAAGTTCGAGCAGATTCATACCCCCGAGGATTTGAAATTTCTAAAGGAGATCAATTCCAGTTTAAGGGGTCTGTTGAAGATGGTCCAGTTGCCCGTGACTTTGATTCCTTTGGAAAGGGTGTTGGGTCTTTTGGTCGGAATCACTGCCACTCTGGATCCGTACCGCACCGTTCTGGACTACGGAGAAAAACCTTTTAAGAATCTTGTCCTGCAAGGTGAGAACAATTGGCAGAAGGTTCTCGTTCAGGAAGGGGGCATTTGGGGACAGGCAGTTTCTCTTCCCGGCGAACTTCTACAAACCGTAAAGAATCTGAATCGGGGGAAGCAGGCCTATCGACTTCCTGACCTGGAAGCGCATAGCAAAAGAATGTATTCTCTGGGCCACCAAGCCATCGCCACCGCCGCGATCCTATTCGGAATCCATTATGGAACGGAGAGGATGGATCGAGGGGACGAGTTCTCCGCGATGATCGGTTACGGTAGCTCCGTTTTCTTCGGAATCCTCCTTGCCCTTTCGCTCCTGAAAAATAAATTCAGCTCAAAAAGGAACCGTCAGTGAAATTTTTCGAAAAGAAATTCTTGGAAGTATA
Source organism: Leptospira fletcheri (assembly GCF_004769195.1). NCBI lineage: Bacteria > Pseudomonadati > Spirochaetota > Leptospiria > Leptospirales > Leptospiraceae > Leptospira > Leptospira fletcheri. The sequence continues at coordinate 81,459 of NZ_RQET01000013.1, read as the reverse complement.
TCCGCCGATATTCATCGTCTCCGTTATTCTAGGAACAATCATAGACTTAGTCACTAAATACGTCGCCATTCTTTATCTTCGTCCTCATTCGCCCGTGGAAGTGCTCGGAAATTTCTTCCGTTTGACTTTGACCTTCAATACAGGTTTTGTGATGGGTTTTTTCCAAGGGTATCCCCGGACTTCCTTGGCGATGACTGCGATCGCCATACTAGTTCTCATCGCCTATCGATGGAAGAACCCGGACCTCGGTCACCCGGTAGGTTGGGCCTTGGTCATGTCCGGAGCCTTCGGAAATTTTATAGATAAATTTTTCGTAAAGATCATCGGAGTCGGAGCGGAATTCGGATTTATCGAGAATCAGTTCCTAGGAAGATTCATCGGAGTGGTGGACTTCCTCGATTTCGACTGGCCGAATTGGCTACTCTACGAACGCTGGCCCGCGTTTAATTTCGCGGATTCCTGCGTAAGCGTAGGGTTGGTGCTGCTCATTTTTACCATGAAGCTCGAGGAGGATAAGAAGTAATCGTGAATCCTCTCCAGCTCCCGATTTGGAAGAAATTACTAAAGAAGAAAGGGACCTCAAATCCCGAGATTATCCGATTTTTGAGAGAAACTTCCGTCTTCGGAAAGATGAAACGGAGAACCTTGACTGAAATCGCAAGGTTGGTGCACGTTAGGAAATACGTCGAAGGCGAGGAAATTTTCCGCCAAGGAGAAGCGGGAGCGGGATTTTATCTGATCTTTGACGGTAAGGTGACCATTCGCTCCGTGCGCGACGGAATCGAATTGGATCTGGCTCATTTGGACCAACATTCCTTTTTCGGGGAACTTTCGCTATTTTCCGAGGAAAGACGCACCGCTACGGCGATCGCTTCCGAGCCTTCCACATTGCTCGGTTTTTTTCAACCCGATCTAAAGGAAATCATCGAGACAAAGCCGAAATTGGGGATAGAGATTCTTTTAAGCCTGACGAGCGTCATTGTAGAAAGACTCCAAAAAACGAACCAACTTTTGGAAAAGGCCTACTACAAGGGAAAACAAAAAAATGTCTGAGACAAGACCCTTATCGACTTACGTTATCCGAACGATCTTCTTTTTGCTGGTCGGATCGGCGATCGTGTTTTTCGTATTGGGTCTCAAACTTCTGATCGTTCCGATCGCTCTTTCCCTCATCCTATTCTATATATTTAACGGATCTGTGAATTACTTGGAAAGTTTGGGGATTCCCAGATTGATCGGTGTCTCGGGACTGATGCTCGTGATCTGTATTCCTATCTATCTGATCGCAACCGAGGTCGCACCTCCCATCGTTTCCACCCTCGAACCCTTGGTCAAAAATTGGAAACAGGACCTGGACGACGCAAAGTTCAAGTATCTGGTGATCGGTTTCAAACTCCAATTCAACGATTTTCCTGCGGGATGGGAGGAAACGATCCGACCGGAAGAGTTGATCCAAGGCGCCACCGATTTCGTGCACAGGGAGGTATCCGGGCTCGCGTCCGCCATCCCTACGCTGATCGGTTATTTGGTGATCACTCCTCTCTTCGCTTTTCTTTTTCTTTTGAACGGAAACGGAGTCTACAAGAATCTAGTAAGCCTAGTTCCGAACCGCTATTTCGAAATGACCATTATGGTTGCGGCGAATATCAACGAACAGATCACGAATTATCTCAGAAGCCTGGTGATCCAGAGTGCCATCATTACCGTCGTTTCGATGATTGGCTTTTCGACGATCGGGTTGGGATACTTTTATATCTTCGCTCTTTTCGTAGGAGTCGCGAATTCGATTCCTTATCTAGGGCCGATCATCGGTGCGATTCCTCCTCTATTCATGACCATGGCTCACGGTTCTAGGGTTTTTTACGGCGAAAATTGGATTACCCACGGAATGGGAATGTACGAATTAATGGGGGCTATTCTGATCGTGATCCTCATCGCCCAAGCGGTGGACAATTTTTTCGTTCAACCGGTCATCATTTCCGACGCTGTATCCTTGCATCCGATCATCGTAGTCGGAGCAGTGACTGTCGGCGGAACCTTGCTCGGGATCGCCGGGATGCTAGTCGCAGTACCTTTGGCGGCGATCCTAAAGGTTACGATCGCCACCTTGTACAGATCCATGAAGGATCACAATTTACTCTAGTTTTGGGGCGGATTTTCTACTCCGCCCCGATTCCGAGATATACCCTTACTTTTTCCGATTCATAAGCGTTCTGGGCTTTCTTTTCGGGGAACCATTTGGAGAATACGAACGCCGCTAAAAAGGAAAGGGTCATGGAAAAGATCGCCGGGTTTTTATAAGGAAAGATCGGAGATGAGAATCCGAAAACTTCCACCCAAACAGTAGGACTGAGTATGATCAGTAGGCTCGCGGAAAGGGACCCGGAAAGGATGGAAGCCACTCCGCCTGCCGTGCTGAAGTTCCTCCAAAGGATGGATAGGAATAGGGCCGGGAAATTTCCGCTAGCGGCGATCGCGAAGGCCAAGCCCACCATGAAAGCCACGTTCTGATCCTTAAAGAGGATTCCTAAAAGGATCCCGAAAATCCCGAAGGCTACGGTAGCTCTACGCGCCACCCGAACCTGCTCCTCCTCCGTGGCTTTTCCTTCCCGGAACACGTTGAAATGCAGATCGTGGGAAATCGTGGAAGCAGCGGCTAGAGTTAGACCGGCCACTACCGCCAATATGGTCGCAAAAGCCACCGCAGCGATGAAGCCTAGGAAGGGAGTTCCCCCCAGAAGTTCCGCTAAAAGCGCCGCAGCCATATTTCCTCCTTTATCCACGGCGGCGATTTTGTCCTTACCTATTAGAACCGCCGCGGCAAATCCCACGATCGGAATGATGATGTAAAAGTAACCGATGAACGTGGTAGCGTATGCCACCGATTTTCGGGCTTCTTTCGCGTCGGGAACCGTATAAAAACGCATTAGAATATGCGGAAGTCCTAATAATCCGAACATAAGTGCCAATCCTAGCGAGATGGCGTCCAGAGGGTTCGAAACCAATCCTCCCGGTTCCAGGGCGGATCGACCGTAGGTAGTTTCCACCGCTCCGTACAGGTCCGAGACGCTGAATCCGAATTTAGCCAGAGCGAGCAACGCCAAAAGGGTCACTCCGAAAAGTAGCAATGCGGCTTTTACGATCTGTACCCAAGTAGTGGCGATCATTCCTCCGAACAGAACGTACAGTAGCATGACTCCGCCGACCAAAACCACCGCGGATTCATAGGAGATTCCGAACATCAGGTTGATGAGCTTTCCGGAACCTACGATTTGGGCGATGGAATAGGTGAGTGTGACCAGGATTCCTCCGATAGAGGCGGAGATTCGAATCGGCTTTTGTCCGAGCCGAAAAGCCAAAACGTCTGCGAATGTGTACTTACCTAGGTTCCGAAGCGGCTCCGCAATGAGAAACATCAGCGCCGGCCATCCTACCAGCCAACCTACAGCGTAAATGATGCCGTCATAACCTTTTAATGCGACCATACCCGAGATTCCCAAAAAGGAAGCCGCGGACATATAATCTCCGGACAATGCCAATCCGTTTTGGAATCCGGTGATGCTCCTCCCCGCCGCATAAAATTCACTGGAGGTTTTGGTTTTCCTCGCGGCCCAATACGTGATCCCTAAAGTCAAAAGAACGAAGACGAGAAAGAATGCGACCGATATAAAATTAGGTTGTCCTAATGTGGATTCCATCATTTTTCCCCTTCTTTTTCCAGAGTGTTCTTAAGGCTTTCTATCCTTTTGTCGTAAAAGGCATTCCCCCAATACACGTAGATTAAGGTCAGGAACCAGGAAATGACGATGACCAGAGCGCCGGCGAGAAGACCGAAATTCGCGGTCGTTCCGATCCGTTCCGTCAACCATGCCTTTTTAAAAGCGATGGCGAGTATAAAGCCGTAGTAATTTACGAAAAGGAACGCCAAAAGTATGAAGCTCACTGTCCATCTGGATCGTACCAGTTTTTTGAATTCCGGAGATTCGATCAGTTGATGAGGTTTTAATTTCATCCTTCCCCCTGTCAGAGCAATCGAGAATCCTAGAGATTCTTGCTTTCTCCGCAAGGAGAAAAAGAGGGAAGTCGGAAAATCCGGACAAAACGAGGAAGATTCGGAATCAGCTTCGGGGTTTTCGGAGCTTTTTGTATGTCCCGACGAACGACCTTTTGGCGCCTCCTATAGCGAGCAAAAAAGACAGATACCAGAAAGGTTCCAATTCGAACCTCATTCGGTTGGCTTCGAACGGGTCCACAAAGGAATACAGAAAAGTCAATGTTGCGATCTGCAAAAAAACGATCCGGAACCGGAAAGAGGCCCTGAAAAATCGGAATAAATTCAATATTAATAATAAAGGATAGACGAATCGATAAAAATTTCTGTCGAATCCTCCCGTCGGTCCAAAGGAAAACCAATCCAGTCCGGGATATTTTCGGACCGCTTCCGGTAATGCGTCTGATAAAGGCTTTATAAAAGGATAATTCGATGGACTACTTAGATATATTTTGAAGCCTAAACGGAGAGAATTCAGATTTTCTCCTAAGTCGAAGGTTTGCAGAAACCGATCCATGAATTTTTTGGAAATTTGGACAAATTCCGCATTGTGATAGTTTTGTCCGTTCAGACAAACCCTGTCGGAATACCGATCTAAAGTGGGATCCGGTTCGGATATCACTCCGTGATAAACGGAAAGAGGGAGCTGGAACGCCTCCACTCGCCTTCCTTCGGATGCTTCTATCTGGATCTGCCTGGATCTGGCCAAATTCATACCGAGCCAGGAGGAGGCGGAGAAGTTATCGAAGAGATACAGATTTTTCAGATAAAGAATTCCGGGTAGAGAGAGCGTAAAGAACGCTAAAAGTACCGTTTTACGGGAAACCTTCCTCCTGCAATGCCAAGCCAACCAACAGATCCAAAAGAAAGCCAAGCCTAGATGCCACGAAGGTCGGATCGCGGCAGCCAGGGAAATGATCGCGGAGGTGCTGAGGAGTCTAGGGTTTTCTTTTCGCATCCCCCAGAGGCAATACAATAGGATAATGGACAAGAAGAAGAGATACGTGGAGTAGAAGGGGTATCGGAAGAAAGCGAAAACCAGCGGATTCAAAAGAAAGATTCCGGTCCATACAGTCGCAAAAGGAATCCGAAGTCTGCGCAAAGTAATCCGGAAAAGAAAACAAGCGACGGAATGCAGTAGAGGAAGGGTCCAAGCGTATACCTGATAAGGATCACCTCCTCCGATATGGGCCGCAGAGGAATGCAGGAGCGGAAGTACGGGACTAGTCCCGTGCAGGTCTACGAGGGCTTGTAAAGGACGATCGTACCAACAATCTCTGGAAGGCATATGCCAATAGCCGTCTATGGTAAGTATCGGAAATCCGAAAAATCCCAATACTGCATGAATGCAAACCACGAACCCGGGAAGTAGATACTCGGAAATCTTGGAAAAAAAAGACCTTTGTCGGGTTCGGAACAATGCTTTTAAAACAGGCCGTTGATCCCGTTGATATTTACGGTTTTTATAATTTCCTTATCGTTTTCTGACTCGGCCACCTTCCATGCGACTCCGGTGGGAGTGGACAAAAGACTGCGACCGATCTTTTTCTTACCGAACGGGATCCCGTGGCCGGAAGATCTGAGTAGATACAATCCGTATGTGGAGGACAGGTCCGCATATCGCTTCAGATCTTCGGAATACGAAATTCCGTTTTCGGGAACCGCATCCAGATGGAAGGCTAAGTTGATGTTCTCGGATTGTAGGCGTTCGAATCTTTGGGCGTCGCCGATTTCCTTTCCGACGAAGACGCCGAAGCGGAACCCCCCTAAAATCAATACTTCTTCTCCGGCGCCGGGTAGCGCGGGAGAATCCTCTTCGCTTAATATTTTGACGTCATACCAATCGATCAGTACCACGTTCTGAACGATCGGCACGGAAAGTCTCAATTTCCCGGAATCGTCCTTTCGAAACATACATCCCCCTAGGATGGCTCCTTTATAGACCTCGGAAACGGCCAACAATTCGTCGCTGAAACTTTTGGAACGAGAGGAAAGGGATTCGGGAGAAGCGGTTCCTCCTCCCGGGAAGTACATCGGTAGAATCAGGAAATCCGATTTTTCCTTGGAAAGTTTGGAACGTTGGTCCGGAGAGATGGGTTGGGAAAGTTCTTTTTGAAATAGGGTGATCTTAACGGAAGCCACGAGTTACCTGTGATCCTAATTTAATCGGAGAGTATGGAGGGATCTACGCCGAAATTGTCGTCGGCTTCTTTCGAACCTGCGTTCGGATCCATCAATTCCGTCTCCGCCTGCTCGTTGTTTGCTTTGATGCCGAATTCTTTTTCCATCTCTTCCGCGTTCATTTCCGGAACCCCGCCGAAGAGATCCCCGTTTTCCAGACGCTCGGCTAAGGCCAGGGCATAGCAGTAAGCTTCCATAATGCACTGCTTGATGGGTTTTTTATTCAGACGTTTTTTGGCTTCCATGAGGTCGAAGGTCATCAAGTCGTCCATATTCGTGACGACTTCCTTTTTCCCCTTCATGTCGGCGATGAGTTTTCCCAGAAGATCGGAGCCTTTCTGCAGGAACTCCTTCACCGTCACACGAACATTCCGAGACTGCTGGCTTTTCTTCGTTTCTAAGGCGGAGGTTTTCTTGGAAGATTCGATGTAATTTCCGCCGGGATTTTTCAGGTGGGAATCCAGCTCTTTATGATACTGGTCGTAAATTCGGAACTGTTCCTGGATACCGCGGGTGGTTTCGTAGAGATCGATCAGTTTTTCACGAAAATCCATTTTGGCTCCGCCTACGATGGTGGGCTTCAAATCGATCTTCTTGGTGGTCATTACGAACGAATACTCCTCGTCGAATTCCCGGAAGAATAGCCAGGAAAGAAACGCCTTGTCTGCGGAAGCGATCCGATCGTAATCCCCGCGAGGATCGTGTTTTTTCCGCAACTGATCCAAGGTCAAGGATCTCATCAGCTTTAAACCGTATTTCAATTCCTTACTCAGAGAATCTTCCGGATCCGGGATCTCTTCTACAGGAGCTTCTTCCGGTTCTTCCTCTTCCTCATGGGCTCCGCCGGAGATTTCGTCCAATTCTTCTCCAGGCTGCCTTTGGCCTAATTTTTCTTCGGGCAAAATTCCGAGCACATCTTCCATGAAGGAGCTGATCAACGGGATATTCTTATTTTCGTTGCGAAGAACAGCCAAGTAGAGTTTATCGAAGAGAGTTCCGTAGAGGATATCGAATTCTTGAAGAGCTCGCTTCCGCTTCGTATTGTATACGGTGGAAGGTTTACCCTCCAATTTTTCGAGGGCTTGGTAACCCATCGTCACGGCCTTTACGTAAGAGCCTTGGAACGGATAGATATAATAGAGTTTTTTAAACAAAGAATACAGAGGTTGTTGCACTCGAGAAATCGGCAAGGGCATATCCGGAGCCGCGTTATGCGCGTCTAGAAGCTGGTTCAGTTCCACATTGTCGTAGACCTTGTGCATCCGACCTAAAAGTTCTATATAAAGCGGATTTTGGGAGTCCAATTCCTTGGCGATTTTCGGAGCATAGGCCGGGTTCCCCAAAAGATCGTTCCCGACGAAGTTCATTTCCAGAATCGCTTTTTTGCCCGCCATATTCAGTTCCGACAGAAATCCCGGGAGAAGTTCGCCGGAGGAAAAAGGAGTTACACGGGAAATCCAGCACTTGAACTTGACCGCCATTCGATTGAAGAAATTCCCCATTTCCGCTTCGATGGCTTTGCGGTCCCGGATCGGATTCTGTTTAGCGGTCGCTTTAGAGGCCGCGGACGGAGAAGGTCTGGATGCGGGTCCTCGCGAATCCCTCCCGCCGGCTTGGCTTCTTGCACCTTGTCTGACTTGAGGTTGCTCCCTCTGCTTTTTGGAGGCTTCTTCTCTTTTTTTGTCCTTTTCCGATACGACTTTTCCGCCGGCCGATTGGAATTTATCGAACATCTCCCTTCTGGCTTTGTCGTCCAGATTGTTTACACCGATGCTTTTTTTGGTTTTGTCGAATTCGGACATGATTTGGATTCCCGATGGACCGCTTTAATAGTATCCTGGCTGCCGTTAGGAAATAAATCAACTAAGATACTTATTTCTTGACATACTTGGATTTCCGATGCCTGTTATTTTTCCATGATTCTCAAAAGTCTAGTCCGGGACAATCACCTTGTCCTTTCGGTCCAGGAGGATATCCTTATGGATAATTCCCGGGACTTTTATGTGGAATTCGAGGAGAGCGTTCGGAACGGATACCCTGAGATCATTAGTTTTCATTTGGGATTAGTAAAATTCATCGACTCTTCCGGTATAGGGATTATCATCAAAGTCCGGAACCAGATCCGGGACAAAAACGGTGTCGTTAATATCTTCGGGTTAAATAAGTCGCTGCATTCCGTTTTTCGGCTTTCCGGACTGGATCGCATCGTAAATCTTTACACAATGGAAGAATTTCTGGAAAAATATCCGAACTTTTCGGATTTTCTCAAGACGAACTGAAACTCTTCCGATTCCACTTCTTTCCTATATACAGATGAAACAAAGACTTCCCGTAACTTTCCTGCAATATTCCCGGTCGAAGGTCCGGCTTCTTTCCCTTGTATTTTTGGCGGCTGCGATTGTCGGGATTTCGGGATGTTATCCGTATTCCAGTCGGGAAGTCGTGTTTCGCTCCGAAGGAATCGCCTTATTTAAAATTGAATCCAAGGAACTGAGCGACTTTTATAAGTTCACTAAGATCTCCTCCTTGGAACACCCTATTCTATTGGACCAGACCAAGGTGAAGGATTATTTCGGAAACCTGAGATACTCTAAGCGGACGGCCATCGGATATTTTTCCGATTTTGTTTTTTCCGACCATGAACTGGACCTTCTTTCCCGAGACCTTCCGTTCGCCCTGAAAGCGCTTCCCAAAGATAGACTGCTTGTGTTGGTTTCCAAATACGATGACACTCAATCCGTGATTTCTTACGACGAGCTGACCACTTGCATTCTATGGGCGGCGGATTCCAGACTCAACGTTCTTTTTGGCCGAATCAAACGGGAACTCGTGGACAAGGACCAGACTTTGGAATTCAATCGCTGGACTCGGATCGAAGAGATACAATTGTCTCAATCCACGGACGGAACGGAGATCGTGGAAGGGGAGAATTTCGATTTCGGTCTTGTCGGTGGGGTTCCGCAGCGCAAATGGGTGATGTTCGATCTGAAGAATCCGACCAAATACAAGTTCCAGCCCAGAAAACAATACGGCCCGGTCAAACTAACCGACGAAAACGACAGACCCTGATTTCGGATCCGCCTTTTTTACATTCGTAAAAGAGAAAATTCTCCTTTTCTCTTCGAAATGATTTAAGTGCGGATCGCCTCGGAGCAGCGGACACAAAGTCCGTCCTGCCGCGGTTCTGCCGGGCGTCTCCAGCAACGAGGACATTCGCCTTCCGTAGGTTTGACGATCCTGACTTGGAAGCCTGAGTTGTCGTGTTCCGCCAGAACTTCCCGATTCGTGGAATCGAAACGAACCTGGGAAACCGTAAAGATCAGTTCTAGATCCGCCGGGGAAAACCGATTTTTCAATTCTCCGATTTCGGATCCGGCAAGCTCTACCGCGCCTTCCAGAGATTTTCCTAATTTGCCCGCTTGGCGCGCCATCTCCAGAGCTTTGTGCACGCTCTCCCTCGCTTCCAAGGTTCGGGTAAACTTGGACTCCAATTCCGGATTTTTCCAGGCAGTAACATTCGGAAAATTCTCCAAAAAGACGGAATCAGTTTTTCCGTTTTCCTTCCATACTTCTTCGGAAGTGAAGCTCAAGATCGGTGCGGAGTAGATGCAAAGGGTCTCCAGAATCATCTGCAGAACGGTACAGGAGGATCGTCTGGAACGGGAATCCCGACGATCGCAATACATACGGTCCCGGATCATTTCGAAATAATCCTGGGAAAGGGAAACCGTACAGAACAAAAGAAGTTTTTGATATACTTGGTGGAATTGGTAGGACTCGTAATGGGATTTGAGTTCCTCGGCCAGGTCCGCCAATTTGGACAGGTAATATGCGTCCACTTCTTCCAGGTCCGAGATCGGAAGATTTTGTTCTCGGGTATGGCCCGCGAGATTTCCCAAAAGGTAACGGAAGGTATTTCTGATTTTTCGATAATTGTCCGCGATGGTTTTAAGGCCTTCTTTTCCTACCCGAACATCGTCCCTGAAATCCTGGGAACTCACCCAGAGTCTGAGTATGTCGGCGCCGTATACGTTTATGATATCCTTGGTCGGATCGATTCCGTTGCCCAGTGATTTGGACATGGCACGGCCCTGATCGTCCAAAACGTATCCGTGAGTAAGTACGGATTTGTAAGGAGGAATTCCTCTAAGGGCCATCGAAGGCCAAAGGCTGGACTGGAACCATCCTCGGTGTTGGTCGGATCCTTCCAAATACAGATCAGCGGGGGGCTCGGAGTCTCTTTCGCTTAATACTGCAAAGTTAGACACACCGGAATCGAACCAGACGTCCAAAATATCTCCTCCTTTTTTAAACGAGGAAGAACCGCATTTTTCGCATTTGCTTCCGGAAGGTAGGAGAGAGGCGGCGGGTTCCGTGTACCATATTTCTATCCCTCTTTTGCGTACTAAATCCGTAAAAAAGCGGACGGAATCCGGGGTCAAGTGCGTCTCTCCGCAGGATTCGCAGGTAAAGGCCGGAATAGGAACTCCCCAATTCCGTTGGCGGGATAGGCACCAATCCGGCCTGGTCTCCACCATGGAGCGGATTCGGCTGATTCCCCAGTTCGGAATCCACTGGACTTTGTCGATGGCATCGAGGGATTTTTCCCGAAGTTCTTTGGTATCTATTTTAAAAAACCATTGTGGAGTCGCGCGGAAGATGAGGGGCTTCTTACTCCTCCAGCTATGAGGATAGCTATGTTCGAATTCGGAATAATGTAGGAGATAGCCTTTCTCTTTCAGGAGCTCCACGATTTTCGGATTTGCATCCCAAACCTTGGTTCCTTTCATCATCGGAAATTCGTCCGTATATTTTCCGTAGTCGTCTACGGGCGAATAAGGTTCTAGTCCCGCGGCCAAACCGACTCTGTAGTCGTCCTGCCCGTGTCCGGGAGCAGTATGCACCGCTCCGGTTCCCGCGTCCAAGGTGACATGTTCGCCGAAGAGCGGAATGGATTCCCGGTCCAGGAAAGGGTGCTGGAATTTCATCGATTCCAGCTCCTGGAGACTGACAGGCTCGGACTTTTCCAGTTTTACGCCCGTGGCTTTTTCGACCGCTTCCTTTAATCCGTCCGCGATCAGCAAAGATTCTCCTTCTTGCGTTTTGTAGAATGAATATGAGAATCTGGGGTTAAAGCTGATGGCTAAATTCGCGGGAAGGGTCCAGGGTGTGGTGGTCCAGATTAAGGAGTAGGAGCCTTGTTTTCCCTGTACCGGAAATTTCACATAAATGGATGGAGAGACATGCGGATGATATTCGATCTCGGCTTCGGCGTGTGCAGTGGCGAGTTCGATACACCAGTAGACCGGTTTTTTTCCGCGGTATACATAGCCTTTTTCGAATAAGGAGCCGAAGACTTCCACGATCTTGGCTTCGAATTCGGGACTCATGGTTTTATAGATGCGGCCTTGTTCCCAAAAACATAAAAAGCGGGATAAATCCTGGCCTTGTTTGACTACGAATTCCTCCGCATATTGACGGCAAAGTTTTCTGAGTTCTTCCGGCCCGGTTTCTTTCGCCTTTTTCCCTAGATTTTTCAGAACCTGAACCTCTATGGGCAGACCGTGGCAGTCCCAGCCCGGTATCATGTCCGTGCAGAATCCCGACATAGCCTTGGACTTTACGATCATATCCTTTAGGATCTTGTTCAGAGCATGGCCCGTATGAAAATTTCCGTTCGCGTAAGGAGGACCGTCGTGTAGCACGAATTGCGGATCGTTCTTCCTTTTCTCCTTCATTCTGTGAAAGATTTTTCCTTCTTCCCATTTTTTGATCTGTTCCGGCTCGCGAGTGGAGAGTCCGGCTTTCATCGGAAAATCGGTTTGGGGAAGGATGACTGTATCGGAGTAGGGATTTTTCTTCTCTTCTTCTTTCATGGATTCTTAAAATTCGATTCGTATTTTCGGTAACGTTTTGCGGGCGATTTCGACGTCGGCGGTCCTAAGTCCCGTATCCTTCAGGATTAAAACCCTGAGCTTGGGATGATCCGCCAAAGCGCCGATGTTTTTCGGGAGGGAAACGATTTTTAGATTCTTGGAAATATCCAGGATTTCCAAGCGGTGCAAGCGACCGATGATCGCAACATCCTCTTCCCCCCATTTTAATTTATTTTGATCCAGGTACAGCGCCTCTAAAGGAAGATCCGTTAGTTCTTCCGGAATTCTTTCGAAGTCGTTGTTTCCCGCCAGAAAAATCCGGAGCGCGGAGAGGTTTCGGAAGGAGGGCGGCAGAAGATTCAGATCGTTCCCATATACGTTCAGATATTCCAGTTTGTTCCAATCTCCCGAATTATCGGGCAGGCTCTTAAGAAGGTTCAGTCGGAGGTCCAGCCATTTCAGATTCGGGAAGCGGAAGAGAACATCGGGAACGACTCCTAATTTTCCGAGCCCTAAATCCAGTTTTTCCACGGTTTCCGGATGTTTCGCTGCACTCACTAAAAGTTCTTCCGCGGATTTCTTACAAGCACCGGAGAGAAAAAACGAGAGCGCTAAGAAAGCATGGAAAAGGAGAAGTCCCGCTTTTTTCATCGGAAGACCTCCACTAGGCCGGATTCGTATTCGGAAGAAAGTTCCGACAGAGGAATTTCCAGATGAACGTCTTCGATCACAAGTTTCCCCTCCGAGACGGTTTCGCCGATTTTATGGAATTCGAGACCGCTAGCCGAAACTTCCCGGGAGATTTCCGTCTCCGAGCCGATTTCGTATCCGATCAGTACGGATGCGGCAGTTTCTCCGAAGAGAGTCAGGTCCGTTCTATTTTTCTTCAGGGCGCCTAAATTCGCCCGAATTCCCAATCCGGAGAAGATGGCGGTCTTGGCCAGGGCCACCGCGATTCCTCCGAGAGACAGGTCCCGAGCCGAAGTCACTCGGGAGTTTTTGGCGAACGAAACGAGAAGGGCGATCAGGGATTTTTCGTCGGAGAGATCCAATTCGGGCATCTTGCCTTCCACCTTTTTTAGGAAAACCTTTTGGAATTCGCTTCCTCCGAGAGAAGGGCGAAACCTTCCGACCAATGCCAGTCGGGTTCCGGATTTTACCGGATAATTCCGGATGCCTTTTCGTTTATCCTCCAGAATTCCCACCATACCGATCGTAGGAGTCGGAAAAATGGGACCTTCGGGGGATTCGTTATAAAAGGAAACATTTCCTCCGGTTACGGGAACTTCTAGAAAGCGACAAGCGTCCCCCATTCCGCGAATACATTCAGAAAACATATAGTAATTTTCCGGAATATAAGGGTTCGCGAAATTCAGATTGTTCGTAACTCCGAAGGGAGAAGCGCCCGTCACCGCTACGTTTCTTGCGGATTCGCAGACCGCGAACATGGCTCCCTTGTAAGGGTCGAGATACGTGTATCTGGAATTGCAATCCGTCGCGGTCGCAAGAGCGCGATTCGTATCGGAGATCGCGGAGAGCCCTCCGTCGAATCCGGGCCCGATCAGTTTGACTAATCCCACTTCCGTATCGTATTGCTCGATGATCGGTCGTCTAGAGGATAGATTCCAGCTTCCGATCAGCTTTTTCAACGCACCTGAAATTTCCGCTCCGGCTTTCAGATCCTGAGAGGATTCCGGAGCCCAAGTCGATACTTTGTCTAAATATTCCGGGCGTTTCGTTTCCCTAACGTAACGAGGAGCTCCTCCGCCCAGCACGAGTGATTCCGCTGGAATTTTGGCCTTCAGCTTTCCGTCCTTATAAACTTCGAGAAGACCGGAGTCGGTGACTTCTCCGATTTGAACGGCATTTAAATTCCATTTTTTGAATATAGAAATCAGCTCTTCTTCTTTCCCTTTGATCGGGATCACGAGCATCCTTTCCTGGCTTTCGGAGAGCATGGCTTCGTACGCGTTCATTCCGGTTTCTCGGAACGGGACAAGATCCAAGTTGATTCTCATCCCGGTCTTGCCTTTTGCGCTCATTTCGGAGGTAGCGCAGGAGATTCCCGCCGCTCCCATGTCTTGGATTCCTACGAGGAGTTTCTTTTGGATCGTTTCCAGAGATGCTTCCATCAACAGCTTTTCCATGAAAGGATCTCCGACTTGGACCGCGGATCTTTTGGATTCGGATTCCTTGGTCAGGTCCTTGGAGGCGAAGGAAGCTCCGTGGATCCCGTCCCGTCCGGTCGTGGAACCTACGATGAATACGGCATTGCCTACCTTTCCTCCGGTAGTGGCGCTCGCCATTTGGTCGTGACGGACGATTCCCACGGTCATGGCGTTTACGAGAGGATTTTTGGAAAAACATTCGTCTATGAAAAGCTCTCCACCCGAAACTGCAATGCCGAGAGAGTTTCCGTAATCGCCGATTCCTTTGACCGCACGGGAGAGAAGATATTTATTTCTGGGTTGGTCCGGGTTTCCGAATCGTAAAGAGTTCAAAGAGACGATGGGCCTGGCTCCCATCGTAAAGATGTCCCTCATGATCCCGCCTACTCCCGTGGCCGCACCTTGGTAAGGCTCTACTGCCGTGGGGTGGTTGTGGCTTTCTATCTTGAATACCACCGCTAATCCGTCCCCTATATCCATTGCGCCCGCGTTTTCCTCTCCCGCTTGGGCCAAGAGTTTGTCCGATTTGGTAGGTAGGGTTTTTAATTGCAGAATGGAATTTTTATACGAACAATGCTCGGACCACATGGCCGAGAAGATTCCCAGTTCTGTGGAATTGGGAACTCTTCCCAATATTTCTTGTATCTTGGCGAATTCATCCGCAGTGAGTCCGTGCTCTAGGGCATCTTCGAGGGAAACGGCTTCTTTTTCCATTACAGGGACCAGCTTTTCCCGCTCAACGTCCCAGGGAAACTAGAATTAGGAGTTTTGGCGGTTGTAACGGGGGTTGGCCGAACTGTCGTATCCATCGACGGATGGGAAGAGACGTTTGCGTAGGAGTACATGTTTCGTTTCCCTAGGAAGTCTCTCGATTTTTTCCGCTACGATATTCTGCTTTGGAACGATCTTGTTCTAACCCCTAATTTTACTTGTGCGGCCTTTGCAGTAAGAATACTTTCGACAAAAAAAGGGTTCCCGTTTGGTTCGGATCGGATCGAGAAAAATGAAGCAAAGCATCGTTAAGCGAAATAAATTCCTTTCATGTGCTTTTCTAGCAGTTCCGGTATTGCTGAACTTCTGTACGCTCGAAAAGCGAATCAGTACGAATCCTGAAAATCGTATGATTCTCGCCGCCGAATCTTCCGCTTCCTGTAAGATCGAATCCGTCCAATCCCGTTGGTCCTTTCTCGGAGGTCTCATTCCGGCATGGAAGTCTTCCGTCTTTTTCGGCTTGATTCCTCCTTTGAATTCTCCCTTACCGGAACCGCCGCCGGGAAAGACGATCCGTACGACCGAAACGGCAAAATGGCACGATTATACCGTCACGATTCTTTTAGGTTGGCTCTTCACGATCACCAAACGGACCTTTATCGTCGAGTTTTGTGAAGAGGGTATGTATGCGAATCACTGGGATCAACAAAGCGAAACGGTAGAGCAGCAATTGTACCGGATGGCCATGTCCGGAAAAGTCACCGTTCATTTGGTTTCCGGAGAAACGTTTTCGAGTAAGATCCTAGGCTTCGACGCGGAAAACATCACGATAGAAAGGCAGTTCTCCGACCCGGATGGCGGGACTGTGGACCGATTGCATTTAAAGGACGGCAGTACGGTGGAGGGTAAGGTCTTTGCCCAAAACGATCATGAAGTCGAAATAGAAACGAAATCCGACGGAGTCAAGTTTGTTGCAAAGGACAAACTCCAAAGGACGGAGTTCCGAGTTCCCCTTCTGATTACGGAACGTAAGTCCATTCGGAAAGCGGACCTCCAAAAACTTACATTCGAATAATAGAATCTACTTAATCGGCGAACTCTCTGTATCTCCTTCGATAATACAAAAGCGGACGCTTGGAGTCGTCGGAAGAAGCGAAAAGAACCCGCCCCACTACGATCGTATGATCCCCTCCATCGATCTCTTTTTCCAAATCACATTCGATTCTTGCAAGTGTTTCGGAAAGGAATGGGACCCCGTTGTGTCCTAGATCGCAGGCTAATTTTTGGATCAATTCGTGCTTATCGATTTTTCCGGACGCGAATTGGTTGGAGAGTTCTTCTTGTCCGGAAGCGAGGATGTTGATCGTGAATTTGCCGGAAGAGAGAAGAGGATCATGGCTGGAGATATTCTTCTGTAGGTTGAATAGTACCAAAGGAGGGTCCAAGGAAAGAGAACTAAAACTACTCACCGTCAATCCGCCCGTGCGGGTCATATCCGTGAACGTTACAATCGTCACTCCGGACGCGAAATGAGAAAGTGCGTTTTTGAATTCGTCGTGGCTTAAGGACATACGGATACCTAATGCGATCAATTTGGATTTGTAAAGTGGGAAGTGAAAGCGATCCTTTTTGCGTCCGGCTTTTTCGTTAACTTTTGGCCAGATCCGCCCAAGGCCGAGCTTTTTCCAGTTGAGAAGCCAAACGGATCAAAATATCCTCCCGCCCTCTCGCCGCCGTGAACATCAATCCGATCGGGAGTCCCAGTCGAGTTCGGGAAAGGGGAATCGAAACAGAAGGTTGGCCCGTCAGATTTGCCAATTGGGTAAAGGGAGTTCTGGAAAGGTTTTTCTCCACGAGTTGGTCCACGAGTCCGGTAGCGAGCAACAACTTGCCCAATCCCAGTCGACCCACGATCTGCATCGCGATTTCCTCATAGAATTTCGGAGCCAATTCTCCGATCTTTGCCGGGGGTTCCGCAGTGGTGGGCGTGAGATATAGATCGTAGTTCTTATGAAATTCTCCCATCCGATACGAAGCCTGGTCCCAATACTTCATCTGGGAAACGAACTCTCCTGCGGAAACCGAAAAGCCTAAGAGCCCTAAGATCCAAGTCGTAGACTCCACGTCTCTCATGGAGGCTTTTCTGCCTAAAAATGCCTTCGCGATCTGTAATTCGGAGGCGACTTCCCCGAAATACATCATGAGGAAGGAGGCGGCCAATTTTTTCCCGTCGATCTCCGGCTTCGCTTCCGTCACTTTATGACCTAAGGATTTCAGTAATTGTACCGTATCGAGGACCGCGCCGGAATGATCCTCGTTCACTCCGGTTCCGATCGGAGACTCGATCGAATAAGCGATTCTTAATTTACCGGGATGCTTTTTCGTTTCCGCCAAATACGGAGTTCTCGGTTTTTCCAACTCGAACGCTTCCGGATGAGACAAACCGGAAACCAAATCGAGCACTGCCGCGCTATCTCGTACGGACTTAGTGATCACATGGTCCGCGGAAGCTCCCTGCCAGATTCTGCCCAAAGGATAAACGGGAACACGGCCCCGAGAAGGTTTTAACCCGAACAATCCGCAATACGCCGCCGGAATCCGAATGGAACCGCCTCCGTCCGAGCCTGTCGCTAAAGATACCATCCCGGATGCGACGGCGGCTGCGGAACCTCCACTGGAACCTCCCGGAGTTCTTTCCGGATCCCAAGGGTTCCGTGTCGGACCATGCAACTTAGGTTCCGTAATTCCCATCAACGCGAATTCGGGCACGTTGGTCGTACCTAAAAAAACGAAACCGGCTTTTCTCAGACGGGACACGAATTCGGAATCATCCGGCGCCAGATACTTGTCGTATGCTTTGGAGCCGGAGGTCATCCGTTCCCCTTTTACACAATGGATCATGTCCTTGATCAGAATCGGCACTCCGAAAAAAGGACCCTTCGGAATTTTACCGGTCGAAAGTCTGCTTTTGGCCTGCTCGATGGTGAGCTGCACCACAGCGTTTAATTTCGGGTTTAGGGATTCGATCTTTTTCGTCGAATATTCCAGTAGTTCTTTCGGATGAGCCTTTTTCTTTCGAACCAGTTCCGAGAGTCCTAAGGCGTCATAACGATCGAAATCCAACTTTTCCTTTCCCATAACCAACCTTCTCATGCCCCGATCGTTCGCTTCGAAGTAAAAAACGCGAACTAAACGGGTAAAAGAGCTTTCTAAAGGGGAGAAGCATTCGGCAGAAGGGGAAGAGGTCAAGGCAATTCCCTGGATGAGAGGAATTTTCATTTTCCGAATCGAGGGTTTTTTCAATATAGGCCGAGGGACAAGAAAAGGGAATTTATGGTACGAAAAGCGCATCAAAAAACACCCTGGAAATGCTGGATCCTTGGGATTCTAGTCTTCTCCCTCCCTGTCTTAGCTTCTCCGGAGTTGGATTCGGAATTTCTATTAGCGGCCAAAGAGGGCGCTCTCAAAAAAGTGGAAAGTTTTCTGAGCCAAGGCGCTAAGATCGATGCAAAAGACGGGAACGGCCGCACCGCACTGATGCTAGCGAGCGGGGAAGAAGTGGTCGAATTTCTGATCAAAAACGGCGCAAATCTGAACGCGCAGGACCAGGAAGGGAATTCTGTCCTATTTTATAGACTCCAACCCCTGTTAAAAGTGAAGGTTCCGGACATGGACGATCTGGCCGAGGCAAAACGACTGATCGAATCGGGAGCACAGGTGGAATACGCAGCTCGAAAAGGGGAAGAACAACATCCGGTTTCTCTCCTGAACATCGCCATTCGAAATAAGAATTTGATCCTGACAAAGTTTTTGGTGGAGAACGGCGCCAATCCCAATCACGATCCCGGCGGTCCCGAGGAATACCCTCTTTTTCTGGCAGTAGGGGGAGCCTCTTCTCCTCCGGATCTTGCGATCACCGAATTTTTACTGAATAACGGAGCAAAGCCCGTCTTTACCAGTAGGTTGAAAGAAATTCGGACGGTCGAAGGAGTCAGACAAATCGGAGCTCGCAACGCATTCCATTATGCCACAGAAACTCTTGGCTCGGATCCGAAAATTTTCGACCTATTGTCGAAGGCGGGAACGAATATCAACCAACGGGACGCCCAAGGCAGTACTCCTTTGATGGAGGCAATTTCCAGAAAGAACGTCGGGGCTGCGGAAAAACTCCTAGGTTTAGGAGCGGATGTGGCCCTTACAGACATCCAAGGCAAAACTGCACTCGACTTGGCAAAAGAAGTGCAACTGGAATCCGTAGCGCGATTAATTGGTGAAAAACTTTCACCTAAGGTTCCGTAGACGTACTTTTTACAAATCTATTTGTATACTAAGCGTATACTAAAGAGTTTTCTTCGGAAATTTTCCCTTTTTTTTGTTTCTCCAATTTGGCTTGTGAGCATCTTCTAATACGGATCCGTCGTATTAACGCTAAATAGGCGGACGGTTTTCTGAGATAAATGTTCATTCAACCAACGGAAAATATTTCTTTACATACATTGATCTCCTCCTCAAAGGCATTGGGACAATTTTTTACTCCGCCCACCTTGGCCAAGATCATGGTTGAATGGGTCCGAGATTCGGAGACTGCGAGGAAAAAGGAGGCTCCGTTTCGGATCCTGGATCCTGCGGCTGGCAAAGGAATTTTCTTTTCCGTCTTTAACAGGACGAAGACGGAGCTTTATCTGCCCATCGAATTTCACGGTTGGGAAATAGATCCGGTCTTATTTCAGGAATGCGAAAGGAATCTGGAAGAAGAGGAAATTCCCCCGAGTGCGAGGTTTTTGAATCTAGGAGATTTTTTGAGCGCGGAAGTAAAGACTTCTTTCGACGCGATCCTATGCAATCCGCCCTACAAGAGACTGAGCCACTCCAAGTTAGGGAACGATCTTCTAAAATCCTTTAAAGAGAAGACCGGTGTAGCCATTCCGGGAACCGCGAATCTTTACGTGTTCTTTCTACTGAAAATCCTTTCGCTTCTAAAGGAGAAGGGCCGGGCCGCTGTGCTCCTTCCATACGAATTTCTGAATGCAGGATACGGAATCCCGGTCAAGAAGACGCTTTTGGAATCCGGAACTTTGAGGAGGATCCTTCTCTTGGATTCCCCTTGGCCTTTGTTTTCGGGAGCGGTCACCTCCTCTTGCATCTTATTTTTGGAAAACGGAAAACCGGAAGTTCCCGGTTTTTTATGGTCCAGGATTTCTTCTTCCCTTATCTCCGAAGGGATCGGCGGGGAAAATCTGCAATGGCGCAGCGCCAGTCTAAAGGCGGAGCACAAGTGGACTCACTCTTTTCGGGAAGGCAGGGAAACACTTTCCAGAATAAAAAGTGATGCGAAAATACCGTATAACAATAATTATGTGAGTATGTCCAAAGGAGGTCAATACGACTGGGTATCCATCCTGGAATTCGGGAAATTCCGTAGAGGGATCGCTACAGGAGACAACGGATTTTTCCTTTTGTCGGAAAAGGAAGCTTCGAGTCTGAAAATCCCTTCGGAGTTTTTGCGCAGTTCCATTCCTAAGGCGCAGTACGCCCTTTCTCCATTCTTTACCGGAGACGATTGGGATGTATTGCGTTCCGGCGGAGCCAAGGTATGGCTTTTGGACGCGAAAGAGATCCTAAATGTGGAGGACCACACCGGAATCCGTAGGTACCTGGAGGAAGGGATCCGCAGGGGAGTGCCGAACCGGTTTCTGCCTTCCAAAAGGAGACCTTGGCATTCCCAAGAAAGTAGGGAGCCTTCCAGAATTCTTGCCACTTCCTTTCATCGGCAGGATATCCGATTCGTTTTGAACTCCAGCCCCGCCGTCAATCTCACCTGTTTTCACGGATTCACCGCAAAGCCGGAATACGCCGGGATGGAAGAATTGCTCTTCGCCTATCTGATCACTCCTCACGCTCATAAGGAATTGGAGTCCAGGACTAGGGAATATGCCCAAGGTCTCAGAAAAGTGGAACCGGGGGATCTGAATTCCCTGATCGTGCCGGATCTGAGAAAAGTAAAGGAGATGGAAAAGGAAAAAATCAGCTCTCTTCTCGGTAAGTACAGAAATTTACTGAATCCGTGGACTCCGGGGCGCCGTAGAAAGCCGGAACAGATCGTAGGCCGGAATCCCGAGGAAAAACAGATCCTGGTGTCCATCCAGGAATTCTTTCTATAACCGAATTATTTCATGTTTTTATAAAGTTTATCGAGGAGGCGGACCAACTCCTTTTTTTCGGATTCCGAAAACCCTTTGTACAGACCCGAAAGTAGGGACCTGGAAATTCCGAGCATGATCGGTCGTATGGAATACGCCTTGCGGGTCAATTGCAGGTTCACTACCCTCTGGTCCTCGTCGTCCCGTACCCGTTCCACATACCCTAGATCCTCCAACTTATCCACCAAGGCTGTCAGGGTGGATTTGTCTCGATCGATCATTTTGGCGATTTCCTGCATCGGAACTTTTTTGGACATCGCGAGGGCGAACAGTATGTCCGCGTGGGTGGTGGAAAGCTGTCCGAGCCCTTTTTCCTTGAGCTCTCGGTTCAAGTGTCTATGGAATTCGTCCCGAATGCGGGAGATCAGATAAATAATCGTACGGGGATTCATGCGAACGCGTCAGTGTGGTTCCGGGATCAACCGAACTGGTAGAGGTAAATCACTTCGCCGACTGCCGCCGGTTTGGGAGCTCCTTCCACTTCGAAGCTGAGCTTGAGGGTCATCCTGGCCGTTCCGCGCAGGTCCTTCAATTCGATCAGTTCTGCGCGCAGTTTCAGCTTTGACCCGACCTTGACTGGATCCATAAATCGGAGTTTTTCCATCCCGTAATTGATCCCCATTTTGATGTTTTTCAGTTCCAGAATCTGGGCGAGAAGATAGGGGGCCATGGAAAGAGTCAGGTATCCGTGGGCGATCGTAGTGCCGAACGGAGATTCTTTGGCTGCGCGGGCCGGATCCGTATGGATCCATTGGTGGTCCAGAGTGGCCTCCGCAAATTTGTCGATCTGGGCTTGGGTGATCTCGTGGGGTTCGGACGTTCCCAGTTCTTTTCCTACGTATGCTTCGAGTTCCGCAAAACTAGATAAAACCAACTTAGCCATTTTGGCGCTTCCTCTTTTCGGAGAGTTTTCTTAAGAAATTACCGGAAGAGATAGTTTTGTCACCAACTTTTTAGAGTAAAAACAGAACGACCGTTATGCCGATTACTTTCCCGTTTTCGGTTTAGAGCGCTGTCCGGATTGTATTTTATGGATGAGATAAAAACAAACACAGATCATTCCCTCAGTTACAAGAATGTCCGGCCTAAAAATATATTCCATAGACTCTCTTCTCCATACCGAATCCTCGGTTTTTTCCGTTTCGATCCGATGAAGAATCGGAAACAAATTGGGAAAAAAATTATCTCCAGACCGACGGTCATTCTCCTTCGTACGGGACCCCGCAAAGAAAGAGAAGGCCATTTTTGGAGATTAAATCTCAACAAGAGAGAAACGCGCGTTAACGTCCGTTTGTCCGAATCTTGGAGGAGGTTTTTCCGGTTTATGTTTCAAAAGGATTGACAGTTGCCCCTGCGCGGGTTCCCATAGAAGAAGGATAGATATGGGAAGCTCGCCCGAACACCTAGGCCCCCTCCTGATACAATTCCTCCTCGGGATAGGATTCTCCTCCCTTATCCTAGCACTCGCATTCCTCCTGAATCCGAAGAAAAAGTCCAAGCCCCATGACACCTTCGAATGCGGGGTTCCATATTACGGGGACGCGAAGGGTTTGTTCAATATTAAGTTTTATTTAGTCGCTGTACTGTTCATTTTATTCGATATAGAAGCGGTGTTTCTCTTTCCGTATGCAGTAAATCTGAAGTCCTTTAAGGAAGCCGGGCTCGGGAACTTTCTCCTAGTGGAGATGCTTGTATTTATTCTGGTACTCGTTGTAGGTTTGATCTATATCCGTAAAAAGGGGGCACTCGAATGGGATTGAACGACCAACTCAGCCAGCCCGGTCAGATGTACGGAGATATGGTCCAAGTGGCCAGTGTGGACTCCGTCATCAATTGGGGAAGAAGTTACTCCCTTTGGCCTTATCCGTTCGCGACCGCTTGTTGCGGAATCGAGTATATGAGCGCTTCCTGTTCCGATTACGATATCGCTAGGTTCGGAGCGGAACGTCCTTCTTTTTCTCCCAGGCAAGCGGATATGATTTTGGTTTTGGGTACCATTACCTATAAAATGGCTCCCGTACTCAGGGAAATCTATGACCAGCTTTCCGAGCCGAAGTTCGTGATCAGTTACGGAGCCTGTGCGTCTTCCGGCGGGATGTTTCACGCTTATTCCGTTCTCCAAGGGATTGATCGAATTCTTCCCGTGGATCTGTATGTTCCCGGATGTCCGCCCCGTCCGGAGGCCCTTCTCGACGCAGTCATAAAACTCCAAGAAAAGGTCAAGACCCAGGGCCTGGAAGCGAGACGGCAGGAAGTGATGAGTAAAATTCGGGAGATCAATGAAAGAAATAAACCTTTGGTCGTCCGATGAAAGAAACCATAGATCGCTTCCTCAAAGACAAATTTCCGCAATACGTCTATAAGGAAGAAGAGGTGCTCTCCAACCTCCCCGTATTCTTCCTGAAAGCCGAAGGGCTACTGCAGGTATTCTCCGCCCTAAAAACTTCTCCGGGAATCGAATTGAATTATCTGAACGATCTCACCGCAGTGGATTGGCTGGGAAAAAAGAATCCTAGATTCGAAGTCTGCTATCTATTGCGTTCCGGAAATAAATCCACCACCAGGGTGCAATTCAAGGTTCCTGTGGAAGAAGGGGAAGCGGTTCCCAGTATCGTAAGCCTCTTTAAGGGAGCCAACTGGCCGGAACGGGAAGTGTTCGATCTTTTCGGAATTCCTTTCCGCGACCATCCTCAGCTGGAAAGGCTGATCATGCCCGACAATTTTCAGGGGCACCCTCTCCGGAAGGATTATCCTTTGGAAGGATTCGGACAGGATTACCTGATCGAGGACCTTTTGACGATCCATGTTAAGGAAGATATGGGGGCGGAATGACGATCATGTACGAAAAAACGGCCGAGCATTTCGGTTCGAAATTCCGGCATTTGCCGGAAGGCCATCTTCTCGTGAACTTAGGCCCGTCCCATCCGGCCACCCACGGAATTCTGCAGAACGTCATCCAATTGGACGGAGAAAGAGTGGTCGAAGCGGAATCGGTCATCGGATACGTGCACCGCAGTTTCGAAAAGCTAGGGGAGAAATATACCTACAACCAATTTCTGGTCTGCACGGATCGGATGAATTACGTTTCCACTCCTCTGAATAATATAGGCTGGATCCTCACCGTGGAAAAAATGATGGAGATCCAAGTTCCGGACAAGGTCGTTTATGTAAGAATGATCGTGTCGGAATTGTCTCGGATTATGGACCATATCATCTGCAACGGAATTCTGGGAGTGGATCTAGGCGCCTTTTCCGGGATGTTGCACCTGTTTCATCATCGCGAGAATATCTATCAGGTCCTGGAGAAATTGACAGGCGCCCGTTTGACTACCACGTTCTGCAGGATAGGTGGATTAGAAAAGGATATCTATCCCGAATTTGCCGACGAAGTGCGTACGATCTGCAAAGGACTAAAGCCTGCGATCGAAGAATTCCAAAGCCTTTTGGTAAATAATAGAATCTTTATGGATCGTACGAAAGGAATCGGCGGAATTTCCGCCGAGGATGCGATCTCATACGGATATTCCGGTCCGAATCTCAGGGCCGCGGGCGTTCCCTGGGATGTCCGTAAGGATGAGCCGTACATGTTTTACGATAAAGTGGATTTCGACGTTCCGATCGGGGAGGACGGTTCCGTGCTGCACCGAACTCTAGTGCGGATGGAAGAGATGCGACAGTCCATCCGTATTATAGAACAATTGGTGGAGGGAATTCCTCCCGGTCCCCATCACGCGGACCTGCCTCACGCGTATCTGCCGGAAAAAGGCAAAGTTTATAAAAACATGGAAGAATTGATCTACCATTTCAAAATCATCATGCACGGAGTCAAGGTCCCTCCGGGAGAATATTACCAGGCCACGGAAGCGGCAAACGGAGAGCTCGGCTTTTATATCGTGTCCGAAGGGGAAAAATCCCCTTGGAGAGTTCATGTCCGAAGACCTTGTTTTTGGTTTTACCAATCTTTTCCCGATCTGGTCAAGGGGGGATTGCTCGCGGATACGATCGCCACGATGAGTTCCCTGAACGTTATCGCAGGGGAGTTGGATTGCTGATGTCCTACCGATTCAATCCGGATTCCGAAAAGAGATTCTCCAAGCTGATGGAGATGTTTCCCGATAAGAGAAGTGTTATTCTTCCCGGTCTGTATCTCTTGCAAAAAGAGAAAGGCTACGTGGATCGGGAGGGAATGGCTTACCTCGCCGAAAAAATCGGCCCACCCATCTCCCTCGCTCAAGTATACGGGGTCGCTACTTTCTATACCTTGTACAACAAAAAACCGGTGGGAAAATACCACATCCAGATCTGCGGAACTTCCAGTTGTTATATGAGAGGCAGCGATAAGATCGAAGAGCATATCTGCTCCGAGTTGGGGATCAAGACCGGACAGACTACCAAAGACGGAAAGTTTACGGTAGAAGAAGTGGAATGTTTGGGCGCCTGCGGATACGCTCCTATGGTGCAGATTAACGACGCATATTATGAAAATCTAACGAATGAAAAAGTGGACGAACTTCTTCGGAGTCTGGATTAGGAGGATCGCCATGGCGGAAATGAAAATTCTTACCAAATACATCGACGACCCCAGATCCAACGAATTGGAATTCTACGAATCCGTACACGGATACGACGGGATGAAGAAAGCCCTTCAATTGAAACCGGAAGAGATCGTGGACATAGTCAAAAAATCCGGGCTCAGGGGGAGAGGCGGGGCCGGTTTTCCTACGGGAATGAAATGGTCCTTTATCCCCAAGGACATACCGAAACCGAAATACATCATCTGCAATGCGGACGAAGGGGAGCCCGGAACTTTTAAGGACCGCAAGTTGATCGAAAAACTTCCGCACCAGATCATCGAGGGTATGGTCATCGGCGCTCGGGCGATCGGCGCCAATAAGGGATTTTTTTATATCCGAGGGGAATTCAATAAAGGAATCGATTCCATGCAAAAGGCCATCGACGAGGCCTATGCGAAAGGATATCTCGGAAAAGACATCCAAGGAAGCGGTTTCGATTTCGATCTGGTTCTTTATGCCGGAGCCGGAGCTTATATCTGCGGAGAAGAGACCGCTCTCATCAACTCCTTGGAAGGAAGGAGAGGACACCCTAGACTCAAGCCTCCGTTCCCCGCCGTGTCCGGTCTGTACCGTTGTCCGACTGTGGTAAACAACGTGGAGACTTTTTCTACGGTTCCGCATATTTTGGACAAAGGCGCCGATTGGTATTCCAAGATCGGGACCGAGAAATCACCGGGCACCAGATTGTTTTCCGTATCCGGGCACGTAAAAAGGCCGGGCGTTTACGAAATCGTTTTGGGAACTCCTCTCATGGAACTCATCAACGATCTTTGTGGGGGAATGCTGGATGACGTGCCTCTGAAGGCGGTGATTCCGGGAGGATCTTCGGTGCCTATCCTGACTGCGGAGGAATGCAAGACTGCGAATATGGATTTCGAGTCCATGGCCGCCCACAAGACCATGCTAGGTTCGGGCGCAGTGATCGTGATCGGAGAGGGGACGGACCTGGTCGAAACCACCTATCGATTCGCCCGTTTTTACGCGCACGAATCCTGCGGGCAGTGCACTCCTTGTCGCGAAGGAACTCATTGGGTCCGAGATTTGCTTCATAAAATCCGGGAGGGAGAAGGAACCTCGGAGGATTTGGAATTGATTCTTTCCCTTTCCAGGAACATGGAAGGCGGAACTACAATTTGCCCGCTTTCCGACGCCTGCGTAGGGGCCGTACGACCGACAATCCAAAAGTTTCGGCATGAGTTCGAAGCAAAGCTGAAGGACCGTGCAAAAGCCCCTTCTCCCGTCGCCTCAGGAGTTTAAAACGAAATGGATTGGAACCAGATTCTCTTTTGGCTGCTGAAGAGCGTTCTTTTTTTCCTAGTATTCATCACTGCCTGCGCTTATTACACGTTAGCCGAACGAAAGGTTGCGGGTTATATCCAGGATCGCAAAGGTCCGAACCGAGCCGGGCCGTTCGGTCTTTTTCAGCCTTTGGCGGACGGGATCAAATTTTTAACGAAAGAAGAGATTTTTCCGAAGAACGTAAATAAGGTCATGTATCTGATCGCTCCCGGAATTTCCATGACCTGTGCCATCATGGCTTGGGCTGTGGTTCCTCTCGGCGGTGTTCTGCCTCTTCCGGAGTGGATTTCCCGAAAGACGGGATTGGCATCGCTGGATTTGCAGATCGCGAATCCGGATACCGGGATTCTTTTTTTGTTCGCGATTTCGAGCCTTGCGGTTTACGGGATCATTCTGGCAGGTTGGTCTAGTAATAATAAATATTCCTTAATCGGAGGGATCCGTTCCACCGCTCAGATGATCAGTTACGAACTCCCTCTCGGGATGTCCGTGGCGGCGATCGTGATCTTAACTGGTTCCTTAAGATTAACCGATATCAACGATGCTCAGGTAGGACTTTGGAACGTTTTTAAACTTCCCGGCTTGATCGCGTTTTTGGTTTTTGTGGTCGCTATGTTCGCGGAGACGAATCGTCTACCTTTCGATTTGGCCGAGGCGGAATCGGAATTGGTCGTAGGATTTCATACCGAATACGGAGCGTTTAAATTCGCACTCTTTTTTATCGCGGAATACATGAACATGGTGACCATGAGTTGTGTCGTCTCCCTGCTTTTTTTCGGAGGTTATAACGTGCCTTTCGGAATTCTGGAAGGTTCACAATTCCGCGCGATTTTCGGACTGCTCTTCTTTACCGGTAAAGTGCTTTTCTTTGCATTCCTGTTCATGTGGGTTCGTTGGACTCTTCCACGATTCCGTTACGATCAACTGATGACCATCGGTTGGAAAAAAATGATTCCTTGGGCTGTGGCGAATATCGTCATCGCAAGCGTTTACATCGGTATGGACGGGTTTTGGAAATGGTAGGTATTTTCGATCATCCTCAATTACTGCTCTTCTTCGTTTTTTCCGGAGTGTTAATCGCCGGAGCCTTGGGAGTGGTGTTTCATCCGAACCCGATCAGTTCCGCGGTCCTACTCGTGTTGGCTTTTTTTGCCTTAGCGGGTATCTATGCGGTGCTGGGATCCGTTTTTGTCGCGACCATGCAAGTGCTTGTATATGCGGGAGCGATCATGGTTTTGGTCGTATTCGTATTGATGCTCTTATCCCTTCATGACGACGGAATTTCTAAGTTGTGGAAGCATCCCGCTAAAAAGTTCTTTCTCCTCTTTTTCGTGGCTATCTTGGGAATCGTCCTGACCAATGCGGTTCGGGAAGGAGTTCCGAATTCGCAATCTCCTGCGCACGGCTATTCTTCGTCCGGAGAATACGAGTATTCCATCGCGGCGGAAAACGGGGGCCTCTCCAAGCCGAAAACGGTACGCGGAAATACCGCAGTAGTAGGAGCTTCGATGTTTTTGGACTATCTTCTTCCTTTCGAGGTATTGTCCGTCCTGTTATTAGCGGCCGTGCTCGGAGCGGTAATTTTAGGAAAGAAAAATCTCGGGAAAAAACCCGGGGAGGGCGATCTATGAATCCGTCCGTGTTGAATCCGACCATTTCGGGTATTCCGGTAGAGTATATTCTGATTTTAGCATGTATCGTATTTACCATCGGGGTTGCCGGCGTACTTTTTCGTCGGAGTGCGGTTGTGATCTTCATGTCCGTGGAGCTGATCCTGAATTCCGTGAATTTGGTATTCGTGACCTTTTCCAAAGCGTTGCAGCAGGTCCAAGGAGAGGTGATAGTCTTCTTCGTGATGGCCATAGCCGCTGCGGAAGCGGCGATCGGATTGGCGTTAGTCGTCGCGATCCAGCGCAGGAAGAAGACCAGCTTCGTCGACGAAATGAATCTGATGAAGTGGTGAAAATATGACTTGGAACGTATTGATACCTCTGATCGTTCTTTTGCCCCTGGTCGGAGCGGGAATCAACGCCCTATTCGGCAGGATTCTAAAAGGGAGTTGGTCGGGAATCGTAGGTACCTTCTTCTCCTTCCTTTCCTTCGGCTTCGGGGTATTCGCTTTTTTGAACTATAGGCCCATGGAGAGAACCGTTCCGGAGATCGTTCCTTTTTTCCGTTGGTTGGAGGTGGGCGGTTTTAACATAGAAGTCGCTTATCAATTGGATCAGCTTTCCCTTTTTATGGTCCTGATTATTACTGGGATCGGAAGTCTGATTCATCTGTATTCGATCGGATATATGAAGGGCAATCCAGGGATCGCACGGTTCTTTTCCTATCTGAATCTGTTTCTTTTCTCCATGTTACATCTGGTTCTCGCGGAAAATCTAGTGGTCCTGTTCTTCGGTTGGGAAGGCGTGGGTCTTTGCTCTTATCTGCTCATCGGTTTCGATACCCATAAAGAAACCGCCGCAAACGCAGGCATTAAGGCGTTTCTTACGAATCGGGTCGCGGACTTGGCTATGGTGATCGCGATCGCTCTGACATACTGGTATTCCGGTTCGGTTTCCTTTACTCAGATCGCTTCGGTCCTGCCCGAAATGAAAGGGTTCCAGCATGTTTTACCCGTGGTGACCGGTTGTTACTTTATCGGAGCCATGGGGAAATCGGCTCAGTTTCCTTTTCACATCTGGCTGCCGGACGCTATGGCCGGACCCACTCCCGTTTCCGCTTTGATCCATGCGGCGACGATGGTAACTGCGGGGATCTTTCTCATTGCGAGGCTCAATTTCCTATTCGTTCTAACTCCTCAGGTCGGCGTCTGGATCGTAGCGATCGGTACGTTTACCGCGTTCTTCGCCGCGACCATAGGGATTTTCCAAAACGACATCAAAAAGGTTCTCGCTTATTCCACGGTTTCCCAGCTCGGTTATATGTTCGTGGCGATGGGAACGGGAGCTTATGTTGCAGGCCTTTTCCATCTTTTGACCCACGCTTTCTTTAAGGCCCTACTGTTCCTAGGTTCCGGTTCCGTCATCCATTCTTTACACGACGAGCAGGATCTACGTAGAATGGGCGGATTGAAATCCCAAATGAAGATTACTTGGTTTACGTTTCTCTTAGGTACTCTGGCGATCTCGGGAATTCCTCCTTTTAGCGGTTTCTTTTCCAAGGATTTGATTCTGGAAAAAGCGTATTTTTATAGTCCGCTCTTTTTTGCTTTGGGCGTAGTCACAGCCTTATTGACGACCTTTTACATGTTTCGTCTAACGTTTCTAACTTTTACCGGAACCTCCAGGGTATCCCCCGACGTCCATCCCCACGAATCTTCCTGGACCATCACGGTTCCGTTAATCGTATTAGCCCTCGGAGCCGCCTTTAGCGGATTTTTGTTGGTGCCCGATTCTCTAGGAGGAATCGATTTGCTGGAACGGTACTTTAAGCCGGTGTTTTCTATGGGAGAAGAATATTCCCGTAGATTCCTTCGGTCCGGACATTCCACCGACCATCATCTTACTCCGAGTGCGGAATTAACGTTAGCCTTGCTTTCGTTGGGGGCCGTCGCCGTCGGTTTGACTCTTTCTTGGAGTTTCTACGTAAAGAAAAAAGAAATTCCTCCTGCAGAGCAGGATTATGCGGGCTGGAGAAAGCTCGTCGTAAGGAAATATTATATCGACGAGATATTTTCCGCTTGGGTCGTCCAGCCGATCCTGTTTTTTTCCGAATTCTTCTCTTCCGTGGTGGAAAAACAGTTCTTGGATAAGATTCTAGTCAATACCGGTAGGATCTCTTCCGGAATATCCGTACTCCTTCGCCGCCTACAGACCGGAACGATCGTAGATTATGCTTTTATGATCGTCCTCGGAACGATTCTCATTCTATCTTTATTCCTCTGGAGGGGATTGTAAGTGCCCCAGTTTTACTTAACGCTCCTTCTTTTTTTACCCGTACTGGGGATCCCCTTGCTTTTTCTTTCCGGACGTCCGGGGTGGATCCGTTCCGTTTCTTCCCTAATCACGTTAGCTGTATTCGGGATGACCCTTCCACTCTTTTGGGAATTCGTGCAAGGCGACAGTGGGCCTCAATTTTCCCATCGTATCCATAACTTCATCGATTTGGGATCCGGTGGGCTGGATTATTACGTCGCAGTCGACGGTTTTTCCCTGCTTTTAATCGCCATGTCCGCGATCCTGTTTTTCCTATCCTGTTTGTCCGCTTTTTCCGGAGTAAAATACAGGATACGTGAATTTTTCATCCTTTTGCTCCTTGTAGAAACTGGAGTGATCGGAGTTTTTCTTTCCTTCAACCTAGTGCAGTTTTACGTATTTTGGGAATGGATGGTTCTGCCTTTCTCAATGATGGTCGGAATCTGGGGAGAATCGGGTCGTGTTCGCGCGGCCATGAAATACCTGCTATTTTCCTTTACCGGATCGGTGTTCATGTTGGCGAGTATCCTGGTACTCTACCATTATTCCTCGACTCTCGATCTTGAAGAACTCGCCGTATTACCCTTGTCTAATATTCCTCCGGACCTCAGATTCTGGCTCTTTATCGGATTCAGCTTCGCGTTCGCCATCAAGGTACCTTTGTTTCCGCTGCATACCTGGATGCCGGACGTTCATGAGGAAGCTCCCACGGTAGGTTCCGTGGATCTGGCCGGAATCTTATTAAAGATCGGATTATTCGCGTATGTCAGAATCGCGATCCCGCTCTTTCCCCAGGTGTTCCTGGATTACAGGGATTTCTTTTCCGGTCTGGCTGTGGCGGGGATCTTGTACGGAGCAGTAGTGGCTCTCACCCAAAAAAACACCAAGCGCTTGGTGGCCTTCTCTTCCCTTTCCCATATGGGGTTCTGCATTTTGGGTATCTTATCTTTAACGGAAGAAGGAGTGGCAGGCGGAATGATCCAGATGGTGAACCACGGATTTACTTCCGGATTATTGTTCTTTTTATTAGGAATGCTGCATGAAAGAACCGGATCCAACGATCTGACTCATGTCTCCGGTCTTGCTAAGTCTGCTCCTTTCCTGGCAGTTTTTGTCGGATTAGCGGCTTTTGCCGGCGCCGGTCTACCCGGCACGAACGGATTCGTAGGGGAATTCCTGATTCTGATCGGAACATTCAAATATCATATTTTATTCGGGATCCTGGCGGGAACCGCGATCATTTTCTCCGCGGGGTATATGCTTCGGTTCGCAAAGGCTTTGTTATTCGGAGAGCCGAACGAGCCGGCTTCCTCCATGTCGGCTTTGACCATCCGGGAAAAGTGTATCTTGGTCGTGACAGGCGGATTGATTTTAGTGATGGGAGTGTTTCCGGGGCCTTTCCTAAACTTCGTGACTCCTAGCGCTCGGGTCGTTTTGAATAGCACTTCCGAAGAAGCGTTGAAGGAAAGGGCCTTTTCCGAAAAGGAAGGTTCCTTAAGGCAAGTGGACCGCAAGTATCAGAATTATAGATCTCTCGGAGCCTCCGTTTCGAGTTACGAGGAAAGGATTCCGGTCACAAAGGGGACGGGAATTCCGGGATTAAGACGCCCCGTTAAGGAGAAAACGGAATGAATTTTCTTCCGAACATAAACGACATGCTTGCGCTGCTTCCCGTACTGATCCTTTCCGGAGGCGGGGTTTTGCTGCTTCTTTTGCAATTCGTATTCCACGGTTCCGAGTTTCGTGTGGTTCGCTTTACCTGCGGAATCCTGCTGGTAGCCGCGTTTTTGGGAACTCTGTATTCGCAATTCAAGATCCCCGGGCCGGGAACGTATTTCGGAAATCAGATCGAGTTGGGTTTTCTAAGTTTTTGGTTGAGCGCTTTGTATTTAGTCATGGCTTTCGGAACGGTACTTTCTTCTCCGCGCTCCCTCGAACTGCATAAGATGGAGTTTCCCGAATTCTACCCTTTAGTTCTGTTTTCGACCGCGGGAATGTTTCTGATGACGAGTAGTCGGGACATGGTGACGATTTTCGTCGGACTGGAATTGATGAGTATTTCCTTATACGTTTTGGTCGGCATGGCGAAGAGCGACGAATTCTCTCTGGAAGCGAGCCTGAAATACTTTCTACTTGGAAGTTTTTCCAGCGGATTTTTTTTGATGGGCATGGCCTTTCTTTTCGGCGGGTCCGGAAGCACGGATCTGTCGGAAGCATTGAAGCCTCTGGTAAATCCCGGCTTCGACGCGAATTTTACGAAAATAGGGTTACTCCTACTTTTGACGGGAATCGCATTTAAGATCGCTTTGTTTCCGTACCATTCCTGGACTCCCGACGCTTACGAAGGAGCTTTGACTCCCGTCACCGGATTTATGGCGACTGCCTCTAAATCGGCCTCTATGGGACTCTTGTGCGTGGTATTCGGTCACCTTCCGATTCCGGTATTTTCCAGCGAATGGGCTTGGGTGATGGGAATACTCGCTCTCTTATCCATGACCTACGGAAATTTCCTGGCATTAAAACAGGAAAATTTAAAGCGTTTGTTGGCGTATTCCTCCATTGCTCATGCTGGCTATGTCGTTGTCGGAATCAGTCTAGGTGCAAGAGAAGAAGCCGTTTTTTATCTCATCGTATATTCCTTCATGAGTTTGGGCGCCTTTGCGCTCCTTTCCTATTTGGAACAGGGACGGAGACAGGTTACTTTCGCTTCCATACAATCTTTGGCTTCCTCTTATCCGAAAACGGCGTTCGCCTTGTTCTTATTTTTCCTCTCTCTCGCCGGAATTCCTCCCTTAGGAGGATTCTGGTCGAAGTTGTTTTTGTTTCAGAAAATAGCCGAGCAGGAAGGCGAACTCGCTAGACTCCTGTTGCTCGGAGGAATCGCGAATTCCGCCCTGGCTTTGTATTATTATGCGAAGATCGGTATCTCCGCGTATATGAGTTCCGAGGAAGGGGAGATCTCCAAGCAGGAGAATCCGGTTTCGAGTTACGGAGTCGCTTTCGTTTCCGGTCTCAGCCTACTGTTCGTGTTGGCAGGTTGGTATTTTCTGCAGCCTAAAAACCTCGTGAATCTCACTCTACAGCCTAGAGCGGAATCCCTCCGAAAATAGGTATGTCTTTCTTTAAAAGAATCCTTTCCCGCATCGCGGATCTTACGGCCGGTTCGGAACAGGTCGAAAGCGGGGAAAACCCGGCCCTTCGTACCGCAATGCTTTGCTACGGCAAAAGGAAGAATGCGAAGAATCTAGATCGACTTTCCTCGGAATTGACTCGGGCGAATTTTCTGGTGCCTATGTTCGAGGCCTCGAAAGTTTCTCCTAAAAAGAAGACAAGAGCGAAAAAGAAAAAAGTCTCCGGGAAAAAAAGAAAACCTTCGGACGATAAGATCGTTTTTTTGTACGTAAAGGACGAGAACGGTCGGATATTTCTTCCGGCATTTTCCCACTCCCAGGAGGTGGTGCGTTATTTCGGGTCGGAAACCCGGACGATCCGACTCGAAGCAGTCGATCTTTGGTGGGCAGGACTCCAAAACGAGGAAGTTTCCGGAGTGGTGATCGATCCCGTAAGCGCCCTTTGGATCCTGAACAGGGAGCATCTGGAAATATTACAAAAGGAATCCTCTATTCCCTCCGGATAAGGATATCCGTTACTTCTGAATTTCCGAATTTCGCGTCTTCTATTCGGGAAGGAACATTAGAATTTTCTTAATTAATAGGGTGGCGTTTAAGGGTTTGATGACGATGTCCACCATGCCCACAGCCTTACATGCCAAAAGCGTTTCTTCCTCGTTGGAAGCGGTAATCCCTATGATCGGAACTTTCGGATCCAATTCCCTGATTCTTTTGGAAAGCTCCAGTCCGTCCATTTTGGGCATTCGGATGTCTGTCAAAACAATATTCGGGCTCGTTTTTCGGAACGCTTCCAAGCCTTTCAGTCCGTCCTCCGCAGTGATCACTTCGGCAAAGGTTCCTGATAAGATTCTGGAAAGGGAAATGGATACGATGAGCTCGTCCTCTACGAACAGGATTTTGATCGGTTTCTTGCTCATGGTAATTCGATTCGGAACTCCGCTCCAACTCCGTCGGAGCTGGCCGTCAATTTTCCCCCCATATTCTTTTCGACGATCGCTTTTGACATATAAAGACCTAGTCCTACGCCCGCACCCTGTTCTTTAGTGGAAAAATATGGCAGAAAAATCTTGTCTCCGACGGAGGAATCGAAGCCTCCTCCGTTATCTTTTACGACGACGATCTTTCTGTCTTCCTCGGAAAAAATGCGAACAAGGATACTCGGAATTTCCGGTTTGTGTTGTAAGAGCGCATCCTTCGCATTGGACAGAATGTTCAGCAATACCTGTGCGAGTTCGTTGGGATATCCATAAGCCGTGTCGTTTCCCGAAAAATGGGTCTCGATTTTTATATTTTGGTTCTTCATACTTGCGGCGACGAGTGATAGACTTTTCTCGACGGTATTCCGCAGGCTGAAGGTCTCCTTTTCCTTATTCGGCTTATAGAAGTTACGAAAATCGTCTATCGTTTGGGACATGGATTGAAGTAAATCCAGAATGCGGGCGGTGGTGTCCTGGACGTATTTCTCGTCGGATTCTTGTTCGGTATAAGCGAATTCCATCTCCTGAATCAAAATGGAGATTGCATTCAGAGGCTGTCTCCATTGGTGGGCGATATTTCCGATCATCTCTCCCATTGCGGCCATTCTGGATTGTGCTTCCAGTGTCCTTTCTCTTTCCCGACGAAGGCTCATTTCATGGTCTATCCTGGCTTCCAGACTTTTATTTAAAAGCTCTAGCTCCTCGTTTTTTGCGACCAAGCTGTCCTCGGCATTCTTCCTTCTCGTAATGTCTCGAATCACTCCGACGAAATATCGATGTCCGTCGAGATGAACTTCCGAGACTGCGAGTTCGATCGGGAATATGGTTCCGTCCTGTTTGATCGCCAATACCTCCCTACCGATTCCTATGATTCTTTTTTCGGAAGTGTGAATGTACCGTTCTATATACGAATCGTGCTCGGAATAAAACGGATCCGGCATCAATACCTTTACGTTCTTTCCCGTGACTTCGTCGGAGGAAAATCCGAACATTTTTTCCGCAGCAGGATTGAACATGATGATTTCTGCGCCTTCCGTTATCAGAATGATCGCGTCCACCACCGTTTCGAAGATGGCTAAAAATTTCTTTTCACTCGTTGCCATCGCTTTTTGAGCTGATAATCTCCGATTCTGTTCGATCAGATGGGAATACGCGTAGGAGAGATGGTAGGAGACGTCCGCCAAAAGTTCGTTTTCGACTTCGTTGAATTCGGATTCATCGTCTGAAACCAAGAAAAGAAAAATTTTAGACTCGATTTCCAAGTTCAGGATCGGAACCAACATTGCGGAGTAGGTTCCTTTTTGCGCGGATTTCGAGAGAGAAATGATTTTTCCGGAAGACTGCGATAGAATTAAATTCTTAGGCTCGGGAGAAATGTTCTTTTTCGTGGGTTCGGGGAGATGCTTTAAGAAGTCTCCGAGAGTTTCCGCAGAACCCTGAGGAGCGCCGACTAATTTCTTCCATTTTCCTTCCCCCGCCTCCCATTCGAGAATGAATGCGCAAAAAAATCCGCCCTGTTCTAAGGCTAAATTGCAAACCTGCTCGAAAAACGACGAAACGTCCTTCCAGGAAAACCACTTCTGCCTTAACGCAGTTTTATAGTTGGATATTCCTGTCGTAGTATGAATTTCGCGAGACATAACGGAATACCGCTCCAAATCAGATAATTCTTAAAAGAATATCATAAAATATGCAAATAAAAAGGAAGTAATTCCTAAACCTAAAGGATAATCCGATGAGTTCCGGATTTGACCGTACGCTCCCGATTTTGTCAATATTTTTCTCTCTTGGATATAACCGGAAGAGATTAGGAACGGAGGATTTTTATCCGTTTCCCATAGGTTAGAATTCGGAGGAGAATTTCCGCTGGTCCGAAAAACGAGAATTTTCTCCATACGTAAGAAAAGAGGAGGCAGGCTCCCCAAATCGGAGGAACCAAAAGCAGTAGGACAAAATTTCCGATTCGGTCGTAGAATCCGAATCCCCAACCGCAAAAAAGACAGGAACAAATCATCGATTCTCCCAGATAATTCGAAAGGGAAAAGTTTCCTCCGGATTCGAACCAAATGC
The DNA here is from genome assembly GCF_004769195.1 of Leptospira fletcheri. Taxonomy (NCBI): domain Bacteria; kingdom Pseudomonadati; phylum Spirochaetota; class Leptospiria; order Leptospirales; family Leptospiraceae; genus Leptospira; species Leptospira fletcheri. Next base: position 44,298 of record NZ_RQET01000013.1, on the reverse strand, counting down.
GATCACCCACGCTTTTCGGGGAATGATAAAATAAGCCTAACAAGTAAAGATAGCAGAAACAAAGTGCCGGGGCGCTCAGCGTTTCCGCTACAGCGGACCAGATCTTCCATTGTAAAGGGAAGTTGGAAATAAATAGATGCCGGGAATCTGCAAGATAAACGAAGTTGCCTAGGATTCCAAACGGGAGAAACCAGAAGAACAGTTTTCGGAGTCCTGTACGTGAGGATTCCCAATTCTGAAGCAAAGAGGATTTTGCCGCCGCCATACCGACGGAAAACATCGCAAGAATCGAAGGCCATTGGAATAGGATCGTAAAAGGATAGGAAAGTAGAGTATCTTCCGTTCTCTGTTTTACGGAATCCCAAAATGTTCCCAAATATCCTGCCTTGGATTTTGCTATGATTTCGGGAAGGGATTCGGCAATCCTCGCATGGAATTCGTCTTGGCCGTATGCGAGAATCATTCGAAATAAAATACCGACGAATAGACAAAGAAGGGAGAACTTATACAACCAGGATCTGCTTTTGTTCCGGAACAGCCAGGACAGCGAGCCCAAAATCGCATACGAAACCAGTATATCCCCCAAAAAGAGAAAGGCACTATGCAAAATTCCGAGAAGCAGGAGCCCGAACATTCTTCTAAAATATCTGCCTGAGGCGGACGAATCCTTCCACTCCCGGGTTTGAAGAGCGACACCATATCCGAACAAAAAGGAGAACATTACATAAAATTTGGATTCGAAAAAGAATGCTACGATCCAGGAAGCGATTTCGTCCAAGAAGATCTGGTTTTCTCCGAGGGAACCGACCACAACCATGGGCTTAGCGAAGTAAGGCAGGTTGACCGCTAAGATTCCGAATAAGGCAAAACCTCGTAGAAAATCTAGAAAGCCTATCCTTTGTGTTTGCATATCTCTATTCGGCTGTCCTTTTTGAAATCAACTGAAATGTCGAAAACCTTTTTCCTTCGGATGAACTACGTTTCCATTGTACAAAAATTCCACGCGAGGCGATTCGCCATCTTTTGTAGAGCGCACGGAACCTATGGGAGTGACGGGAACCGACTGCCATTCAGATGGAATTAATTCCGGGGAAAGAAATATCAGTTCCAGTTCTTCTCCCGAGGAGACGACTCCATCCAATCCGATCGTGTCTTCGATCCCGGGAAGGATCGGAATTCGATTCAATTCCACTTCCATTATCAAATCCGAAGCGTGTGCAAGTTTTTTTAAATCTTGGGCTAATCCGTCGGTAAGATCCATACATGCGTGAATTTTAAAATTAGAATGTAGAGATCTACTAATGGATAGATTCGAAACCGGTCTTAAATGGCGATCTAATGCCGCTTTTCGGAGTTCCGCCGATGCGGAACCCGAGGTTCCCTCCAATATCCGGTATCCCAATAACGAACAACCGATATTTCCGGTAAGATAGATCCGATCACCGGCCCTACCTCCTTTTCTTGTTGAAGGCGCTTTGGAACTTCCGATTAATGTCAACGTAAGGTTTAACTCTCCGGATCGGTAAGTGTCTCCTCCGCAGAGTTCTATTCCGTAAGAATATAATGTTTCTCTAAATTTATTTACGAACGGAAGCAGGAATTCCTTTCGGTTTGAGGTTTCCGGAAGGCCGAAATTAAAAAAGGCCTTTTCCGGAATTCCGTTCGCGGCGGCTATATCGGAAACGTTCACTTCCACCAATTTGGCGGCAATGTCGGCTGGGCTACTCCAATCCAATCGGAAATGAGTCCCTTCTACGATCGTATCCGTTGTGACCAGGAAACCGTTCCGGCCCACATAACAGTCACTATTCTGTTCTTGTCCGGCCGGATAAAGGGAGGAGATGAGTTCTTCTTCGTTCAAATCGTTTTCCTGGAATCCTTTCGAAAAACCTTGACTTCGTTTTTGTTCGGTCTCAGTTTAAACACATGAAACTAAGAACTGCAAAATCCAATCTGTCTGCCGGAATACGTTTTGTTTTCTTCGGACTCATCTTATCCTCTATCGTGCTGCTCGATTGGCAATCCAAAACGGAAGCCGCACCTCAGGCGGGAATCTGTAAATTTACGCTCGATCCTGAAAAAACGAGCGTGGAGTGGAAGGCCTTTAAGTTCACCGAAAAAACAGGCGTAGGCGGAAAATTTACGAAAATCCGGATCACGGGATTTAAAACCGGAAAATCGCCTGAGGAGGCTTTGAGAGGGTTCAAATTCTCCTTGGAGCCGATCGACTTAGACAGCGCAAATCCGGAACGCGACGCCAAGATCAAAGGGGCTTTTTTCGGAGCTCTCAAGGATGACGGCAAGATCTCCGGGCATTTTGTTTCGGTAAAGTTTGACGCAAGCGGAAATGCCGGCACTGGAGTAGTCAAATTGACGATGAACGGGATCAGTCGGGACGTGCATCTGAATTTTACATTAGAAAATGGCGATTTACTGAAGGCGAAGGGCACGATTCTTTTGAAGGAATGGAAAGCCGAACACGCCGTATCCGCTTTGAATCAAGTCTGCAAAGATTTGCATACCGGAAAGGATGGAAAGTCCGTCCTTTGGCCGGAAGTGGACGTGTCGATTACTAGCGTCTATCTGACCAAATGCGATTAGAAAACGTGTTGGTTCGGACTATAAGTTACTAGCAGGGAGTTTTTCATGGGATCCCCCTGGTTCGGGCAGAGGCGTGGGTTCACGGGAGTGCCGTTCGCCTCCAGATCATAAAAACGCCCTTTCTACAACTTCTTTTTTCCCAATTTTTCTTGTAGGACCTCCTACAAGAATTCGCTAAAAAACGTTCTTGCCGAAATGAGAAAATTCTGATAAGCGATCGAAGGTCGCGCGAGACCGCAGGGGTACCACCGCACCGGCCCCCACCCAGAGCAGGGTGGGGACCCGAAACCCAACCCCTAAAAATCCTTGACCCCAATAGTCGGTACGCGAAATTGGCCAATACAGGACGTTTTTTCCCCATGCCAATCATATCTAAACAGCATAGAACTCCTTCCTTGAAAAAGGAACAAGCCCAGAAGGCTTGGTACGTCGTGGATGCCGAAGGAAAAACCCTTGGCCGCCTGGCTTCGGAAATCGCCCATAGACTCAGGGGGAAGCACAAACCTACGTTTACCCCCAACGTAGACTGCGGTGACAATATCATTGTGGTCAATGCGGCCAAAATTGCCGTTACCGGAAGCAAAGAGAGCCAAAAGGAATATTTTCACCATTCACGTTATCCGGGCGGGATGACCGTTACTCCTTTACAGGAAATGAGAAAAAAACATCCCGAGAGAATTTTGTACGAAGCGGTAAAAGGCATGCTTCCCAAAAGCAAGCTCGGCGCGGAAATGCTGACCCACTTCCGGATTTTTCCGGGAGCCGAACACAACCTCGGTGCCCAAAAGCCCGTGAAACTGGAACTTTAGGAGAATCGATTAAATGGCAACTGCCAAGGAAATTTGGGCCGTAGGTCGTAGAAAGAACGCGATCGCTCGTGTGAAGTTAAAAGAAGGCTCCGGAAAAATCCTCGTAAACGACAAGGATATCAAGGATTATCTCCACAATAGTCGTTCCAATTTGAAAGAGGCTCTGAGTCCTCTCGCTTTATTGAATTTGAACGACAAATTCGACCTGAAATTGAACGTTTCCGGCGGAGGAATCATTGGTCAAGTAGGAGCGATTCGCCATGCGCTTGCACGGGTGATCTGTCGTTATAATCCTGAATTCAGACCGACCGTCAAGAAAGAGGGTTTACTGACTCGTGACCCGAGAATGGTAGAGCGTAAAAAATACGGTCTACATAAAGCTCGTAGAGGAACCCAGTTCTCTAAACGTTAATCTTTCGTTTTTCGAACCGTTTCTCGAAATGCCTGAAGTTCTTGAATGCAAGACCTCGGGCATTTTTTGTTTTTAGAGGACACAATGAAGTACAAGAAAGTCGCCGAGATTCGAAATATCTTCCTGAACTACTTTAAGGAAAAGGGACACACCGTGGTTCCTTCCTCTTCCCTTTTACCTGCGGGGGACCCAACATTACTATTCACCACCGCAGGAATGGTTCAGTTCAAACCGTATTTTACGGGAGCGGTCGAACTGCCTTATACGAAAGCGACTTCCGCTCAAAAGTGCCTCCGCACCACCGATTTGGAAAACGTAGGTAAAACGGAAAGACATTGTACGTTTTTCGAAATGCTCGGTAACTTCAGCTTCGGGGATTATTTCAAAGAGGAAGCGATCGAGTTCTCTCTGGATTGCTCCGTAAACTACCTGGGTTTCTCTAAGGAAAAAATCTGGATTACCGTCTTCGAGAACGATGATGAGGCGGAAAGAATCTGGATTTCCAAAGGAATTCCTCCGGAAAGGATCACCCGTCTCGGCAAAAAGGACAACTTTTGGGGACCGGCGGGAGATAGCGGGGCCTGCGGTCCTTGTTCGGAATTGTATTTGGATCGTGGACCGGAGAGGGGTTTTCCGGAATGCGGTACTAAAAAGGAATGCAAACCGGGCTGCGACTGCGATCGTTTTTTAGAATTTTGGAATATAGTATTCAATCAGTTCAATCAGGATACGGAGGGAAACCTTCATCCCCTGAAACAGACCGGCATAGACACCGGATCAGGATTGGAACGGGTAGCGCTTCTCCTTCAGGAAGTGGATTCCGTTTACGATACGGACGAACTCCGGGGAATCATCTCCGAAGTGGAGAAAGTTTCCGGAAAGAAGTATGTAGAAGAGACGAAGGTGCCCTTCCGCGTGATCACGGATCACATTCGATCCGTTTTATTTTCCGTCGGGGACGGAATTTTTCCCGATCGTACGGGAAGGGGTTACGTGATCCGTCGCTTGATCCGCAGAGCCGTACTCTTTGCGCGGAAACTGGAATTGAGGGAGCCTTTTCTCTATAAATTGGTAGCTCCCGTCGTTTCGATTTACAAGGAGCGTTATCCGGAATTAGAAAACCATGCGGCTAGCGTAGAAAGGACCCTTCTTGCGGAAGAGGAACTATTCTTGAAAACGCTGGAGATCGGTCTGGAGAAAATCGAAGCTTTGGTAGCCAAAACCGTCGCCTCCGGCTCGAAAATATTTTCCGGTAAGGACAGTTTCCTTCTCTACGGGACGTACGGTTTTCCCGCTGAAATGACGGAAGAAATCGTCGCCGAACACGGACTGTCCTTCGACAAGGAAGGCTTTTCCGAGGAGCTGGAAAAAGACCGGCAGACTTCCCGAGAGACCTGGAAGGCGAACCGCTCGAGTCTCTTTACCGGAACGAAGACGGATAAAACCGAGTTTTTAGGGTATTCCCGCTTGGAAGCGGAAGCGCCGATCACTTTCGCATTTTTCGAAAATAAATCCGTGGATTCCTTGCGTGAAGGTCAATCCGGAGTTCTGACGTTCCGAGCCACTCCTTTTTATCCCGAAGGAGGAGGACAGTTAGGCGATACCGGTTTCGTCAAAAAGGGTTCCTCCCTGTTCAAAGTCCTGGATACTCAAAAAGAGAATGATATCATTTTACATTACGGAATCGTGTTGAATGGAAGTTTTGCGGTCGGAGAGTCGGCGGTTTTAGAGGTGGAAAAGGAACGACGTGAGAAGTTGAAATCCCACCATTCCGGCACCCACCTTTTGAACGGAGCCTTGAGAAAGATCCTCGGTACGCACGTGATGCAAAAAGGATCCGTCGTTTCTCCCGATTATCTTAGATTCGATTTTTCCCATCCGTCCCCTATGACTGGAGAGGAAATCAGAAGGATAGAGTCCTGGGTGAACGAAAGCATTGCTCTTTCGATTCCGGTCGAAACGAAGGTTCTAGCGATAGAAGAGGCGAAAAAGACGGGAGCAGTGGCCGCCTTCGACGAAAAATACGGCGATTCTGTCCGCGTTTTGCAAATGGGGGATAGGTCTCTGGAATTTTGCGGCGGGACCCACGTAGAGAATACCCGAGACATCGGCTATTTTTATATCAAAAAAGAATCCAGCCCCGGGGCGGGAAATCGCCGTATAGAGGCGGTGGCCGGGCCGGCAGTGATCGAGACTTTTCAGAATCGATTTGCGGAGCTTACGGAATCCGTCCAAAATCTCAATCTGAAGATCAAAGAGGATTTAGGATCGGAATCCGCTTCTCTTACGATTCAGACCCATGTTCCCGGGCCGGAAGAAATCCGTTCTCTCTTTGTTGCGAAGGGATCCGATGCGGTGCGGGAACTCAGGGAGCTTTCCGAGAAACTTTCCTTTGAAATCGAGGAAACACAGTCCAAATTCCTGAAGGAAAAGAAAAACCGGGAATCCAAGGATTTCGAAAACAATCCTACTGTGATCCAATCCGTTCTCGAAAGCGCCGAATCCGCAGGGACGACCAAAGTTCTAAAAGCGATTTTCGATTTCAAAGACGCGAAAGCCCTGAAGGGACTTTCGGACAGTTTGAAGGTAAGGGAAAAGGATATGATCGCGGTGCTCGCAAGCAGAAACGGAGAAGACGCGAGTATCATCGTCACTTGTTCTCAAAACTTGGCAGGCAAGGTCGTTCATTGCGGTGATCTGGTTAAGTCCGCTTGCGAGTTTTTGGAAGGCAAAGGCGGAGGAAAGCCGGATATGGCGCAGGGAGGCGGCAAAAACGTCTCTAGGCTGGAAGAGGCAGTGCAAGTCGCGGTCGATCGCGCAAAGGCTGCATTAAACGGGAGTAAAGTATGAGCGATCCATCCTTCGACGTAGTGTCCGAAATCGATAGACCCGAATTAGTAAACGCGATAAACCAGGCGATCGGCGAAATTAAGACAAGATTCGATTTCAAGGGATCCAAGTCGGAAATCAAGTTAGAAGAGGAAAATCTGACCCTCACTTCCGATAACGAAGCAAAGCTGGAAAGTGTCATCGACGTATTGATCAATAAGATGGCCAAGAGAGGATTGGGATTGAAATCCTTCGATTTCAAATCCAAGGTCGAGCCTGCCACGGGAAATACCGTTCGGATGAAGGTAAAGATTAAGAACGGATTGGAAAAAGAGCAGACCAAGGAAATCACGAAGGTCGTTAAAGATTCTAAGCTAAAAGTGACTGCGACCATTATGGGTACCAGCGTCCGAATTCAGGGAAAGAAAAAGGACGATCTCCAAGAAATCATGCGAATGTTAAAAAATGCGGATCTACCTTTCGATCTTCAATTCCAGAATTTCAAAGGATAATTCGGACTTGGGAAAAGTTCGGATTTATGTTCCGGTCAAAAACATCCTCGAAAAAATCAGGTCTAAAGTAGCATGACAAAGAAATTATTCGTTATCATATGGACTCTCGTTCTGAGCGTCGGACTATCCGCTGAGGAGGAAAGTCCGGTCAAATTCAAATTGGAAAAGGGCATCGGTGAGGTTTACTTTTTGAAGGTGGTCCATCCTTCTCATTTCGGAATCCAAAAGGACGCGCCTCATCGAATCCAAATCGTCTCCGGCCCCGGATTGAAAGTGGAATCCTCAGACCTGAAGCTGAAAGGAAAGACCTCCCCTAAGAAAAAGGAATATTTTGAATCGGTCGAACCCATACCGATCACGGTAAAAGGGAAGGGCGAACTGGAGATACAGGCAAAGATTTTTTACTGCGACTACAATCGGAACATCTGTATCCCGGGCAAGATCGTTCAAAAGGAAATCATTAAATAGATTTTCCGAATTTACCGGCTTTCGCGGGAATGCGAAGCCGGACCTTCCTTCGTTTTATTTTTTTAATTCTATCTTTAGATCCGGTTGGGTGACCTGAAATAGATAATACGTCTTGCCGTTGATCGGCCGGGAAGTCTTGGCGATTTTCCCTTTCGAATCCACCAATTCCTTCAATATTTTCCGGTCCGTAGGTCGAAAGAACTCGCCTTTTTCCGCGATGAAAAGATTCAAAGCCCGTTTTCTTGCCAGTTCCAACGCTTCGTGTTCGTTCCCTTCCAGAGAAGAGACTACTACTTGGTAGGTCGAGGAATTGAGGAATCCCTCCGTAGCTTTTACGAATTGGTCCTCTTCGGCAGGTGCGGATTCCTGCACGACGGATTTGGGCGGTTCCGTTTGTCCACTTTCCTTTGTGGTCGGTGTTTTACAAACCGAGAAGAAGGAAAAAATCAAAATCAGAGAGACGGCGATTTTAGGTTGCATAAGCGCTCCGGCGTTACCTTACGGGAAGGTCATAGATTGGGGATTCTAAAATTCGCTTCAACAAATTCGCTTGTACGATCCTATAAACGAAAGTACAGTTTTTAGGATCGCTATAATCTTCTCGATATAAAAAAAAGCCTTCAAAAAACCAGGAGAAGGCTGCTCGGTAAGCCAAAAAATCCGCGTTCACGGCCTCTTTCTTACGGGAAGCATTTTCCTTAGTTGTTGTGTCGGAAGGATTCGAAGTGGGTTGTTGTTGGCTTTGGGGGGAAGTCGCCGTCGACTGGGCAGGTTGGTTTGGAGTCAGCGATGCAGTAGCTGCACCGGGAGATACTGCGACTCCCGTAACTCCCACTTGGGGGTGTTGGGCCGGAGGAATATAGGAGGGAACGGGAGTCCGTCCTGCGGTTCCCTGTAGGTATCTTTTTTCTTCCCTAAGTTGGGTCGCCAAAATCGGCACGGAGATTTCGTCCCTTTTTCGCAAAGCTCTCGCCTTGCATTCTTCTCTCAACTCCAGGAGGGGCTTCTCCTGATTCGGCATCGGAACGGTTACGACCGCTTGGAAATATTCCCTGGATATGAAACCGGTATCCGTGACGTTATCCCAGGCTTTTCTTCTAAACTCGGGGTCGGCCGGCTCGCAAAAGAGGAGGCAAAGAGGGATTAAGACCGTCAGCCAACGGAACATGGTTCCCATTTTTGCAAATCCCTCGGGAAAAACCAGCGGGATTTTTTCGGGGAACTTGTGGACATCGCGCCTTTACGAGGAAAAGCTGTTGGTATGTGGAAGTCCTTTCCAAAAACGATCTCTCCGATTCTAGGCATTCTCCTGTTCTCTTTCGTCGGTTCGAATTTGTCGGCCGAGGAGGACTTGTTTGCGAACGTCCGATCTTCCCTCGAATCTAGGGTTAAGAAAGTCGTTCTGAAAAACGGCATTCGATTGCTTATGATGAAAAGGGGGGAATCCCCTACGATAGCGGTTTATACGAAGTTCCTTGTCGGGTCCGTCGACGAAAAACCCGAGATCGCGGGGACCGCTCATTTATTGGAGCATATGCTTTTCAAAGGCACGAAGCATATAGGAACGAACGATTACGCAAAAGAGAAAGTTTATCTGGACCAAATTCGAGTCTGGGGAAAACGTCTGGACGAATATAATATTCGAGAAAGGGAATATGCCAATCGAAAAGAATCCGTTCCGCAAAATTTCCTAAAGGAAAAAAAGATCCTGGAAAATCGCTTCAAGGGTCTCTTGGAAACGCACCGTAAATTCGTGGTATCCAACGAGGATTCGTATATCTACGATAAAAACGGTGGTGTGGGCTTTAACGCTTACACGACGAACGACGTTACGAATTACCAGATCTTATTGCCCTCCAACCGCCTGGAAATATGGGCAAAGCTCGAGTCCGATCGTTTGAAGGATCCTATATTACGGGAATATTATACGGAACGGGACGTGGTCCTGGAAGAAAGGCGGATGCGCGTCGATAACCAAGGTCTGGGCACCCTCCGTGAGAAATTCCTGGGAACCGCATTCGAAAAACATCCCTACGGAATGCCGGTGATCGGCTATGAATCCAATCTTCCCTTTCTGGACATCGACAAGACCGAGGATTTTTTTCGTAAGCATTATCGCCCGGGAAATATGGCCATAGCGGTGGTAGGGGATCTGGATTTCTCCGCCGTCGAAACGATCGTTCGAAATTATTTCGAGGACATTCCCGAAGGAAGTCTGACCCAACCCGTTTCGGTCAAGGAAAGTTACGATCACGATCCTAGACGGATAAGCGTAAGACATCCCTCCGGTCCCATGAAGGTAATGGGATGGTTGGTCCCGGCTCCTCCTCATCACGATCGACCGGTACTGGACGTAATCGATGCGATCCTGACCCAGGGAGAAACCGGAAGGTTGTACAAGAGATTGGTCCTTCGGGAAAAATTAGCGCAGAAAGTGTCGTGTTGGACGGGAGATCCCGGAGAAAGGTACGACAGTCTCTTCGCGATTTATATCACGAACGTTCGAGGAGTGGATCCCGATGGGATCGAAAAATCCGTCTTGGAAGAACTGGAGACTTTGAAGAACGTAGCGGTCGGGGAGGAAGAGTTGGCTAAAGTAAAAAATCAGATCATCGCGGACTACATCCGCGGACTGAACAATAACGGAAAGCTTGCGGACGTTCTTACCTACTACGAACTCATTGCAGGGAATTGGGCGGCTATCTTCGAGGACTACTCCCAATTGGATAAGGTAACTCCCGAGGATATCAAACGGGCGGCCAAGAAATATTTTGTTCCGAGAAATCTCACGGTCGGAGACCTGATCAGTTCCGAAGGAGACAAAAAGTGAAATCCTCCAAATTCTACCTTTTCTTTTTCATGATCTCCTTCCTGTTTCCTTTCCGTACGGAGACCGCTCCCGGGGATTTCGTTAAGGACGTCAAGATTCCTGCCCTAGAATTCCATTTCCCGAAAATTCAGGAATTAGGCGCCGATCCGAATACTCGAATCCTATTTCTTCCGAATTCGGAATTTCCCCTAAAGACTCTCGAAATTTCCTTTTATGCAGGGCCTTCCTACTTTCCGGAAATCGAATGCGAACTTTCCGATATCCTGCCGGAAGCCTGGAAAAAGGGAGGATCAAAGGCACATCCGGGACAGACCTTCGCGGAGGTTTGGGAGTCTTACGGCTCCAAAATGAGGGTCCATGCGGACCTCGAAGCGATTACGGTCACGTTTTCCTGGCTCTCGAGGTACGATAAGGAGTCCAAGACTTTGATCGCGGAATTCCTGAACCAACCGTATTTCGGTCAGGAAGCCTTCGAGATAAGCAGACTTCAATTAAGCGAACAGATTAAGAGAAGAAATGACAATATAGCTTCTTTGGCCGGCCGTAAGGCGATGGAATTGGCCTACAAAGGAAAAATCCGCGGAAAGTTCTCTTCGGCCGCCGGCTTGGATAAACTGACTTCGGATGCCGTATTCGGATACTATTCGAACTACGTTTCCAAGGCGCGTAAATCCGTGTTGGTGACCGGGGATTGGAAAGAGGATACCGTATCCTCGTTTTTAAACGAAGTGTTGCCGGCTCCCGGTGGCGGAGGAAAAAAAGAATCGGAATTCCTGCCGCAGTCGGAACTGGAAAAGAATCTTAAATCCCTAGGGTATAAGAATCTAGTGGTGGACAAAGGAAATACCCAAAACGTAGTTCTTTTCCTCGGGATCGGACCTGCGCATAACGATCCGGATTTTTACGCCATCCAAATCCTGAATTATATCGTCGGAGGAGGGGGATTCAATTCCTACTTCATGAGCAAAATCCGGTCCGATAAGGGTTTGGCCTATTCCTCCTCCAGTCATCCCATCTTTGAAAAAGATCATTCTCTTTTGTTTTTTATGACTCAGACGAAGTCGCAGACCGCGTTAGAGGTATACGATCTGATGGGGGAAATTCTGAGCGAAAAGACGTTTCATCGAATCACCGAAGAGGAGTTGAAGAACGCGAAGGAAGCGATTCAGAATAAATTCATTTTTCTGTTCACGGACTCGTTGGAGATCCTGAGGAACGAGGCTCGTTTCCGGGAACACCGCATGCCCAAGGATTATCTCAGAATTTACAGGGATAAGATCCAAGCTGTGACTTTAGAAGATCTTAAGAGAGCGGGAAAAACCTATTTTAAACGGGACAAATTGACGGCCGTCATTTCGGGACCCAAGGCCGTAGTTTTGCAGACGCTTCCTTCCTCGAAAGCGATCGGACCCGAGGATCCGATCCCTTAGAATGCAAAGTCGGTTCGAACATAAGCGTTATACTTTCGAAGGTATTTCCGAAGGCGGGATCAGGACTTCCGTCGTCGTTCCCAATCTGAATCTGATGTTCGATATCGGCCATCAGAATCCGAATAAGATTCACGTAGGCACCCTACTGTTGACTCATGCCCATCTGGATCATTCCGCCGGCGTTCCGTATTACGTTTCACAGAGATCGTTAAGGAAACTTTCTCCCCCGAAAATATACGTTCCGAAGGAGTTGGAATCCCCTTTGCGGGAGATCCTAACCCTCTATTCCAAGATTGAGGACTTTCCTTACCAATACGAGCTGTTCGGAGTCGGAGAAGGCGAGGAAGTCGAGCTGGATTCCTTCCACAGCTTTAAACCTTGGAAGACGTTTCATCGAGTCGTATCCCAAGGTTATACGATATACGAAAAACGGAAAAAATTGCGGAAAGAATTCCAAGGACTGAGTTCCTTGGAATTGGCGGAGAAGAAAAAATCCTCGGAAGGAATCGAGGAAGTGATCTCAAAACCCGTAGTGAGCTTTTCCGGAGATACGAAAATAGAATACGTGCTGACCCACAAGGACGTAGCCGAGTCGGAAGTGATCTTTTTGGAATGTACTTATATAGACGAGGAAAGGGACATCGCAAAGGCGAGAGAATGGGGACATATCCATCTGGACGAGATTCTCCACAATCTTTCCGCGTTTAAAAACGAAAAGATCGTCCTCATTCATTTTTCCAAACGTTATCCTATTCCTTATATTAGAAAACTTTTGGCAAAGAAGATTCCTTCCTCGGAAAAGGACAGATTTCATCTGTTTTTGCCGGAATAAAAAAGCCGTTCCGAAATATGGCGGATTCTAAAAAACAGGCGGATAAGAAAGGACTCTCTCTGTATAAAAACGGACTGGAGGAATGGATCGATCGCGATCTGGTTCGCCGACCTTATCCTTGGCTCCGCACTTTGGAAGAGAACGCCTCTAAGGACGAGATTCCGGTACTTTCGCCCGCCTCCGGAGCAGTACTCGCTTTTTTGGTGTCCTCTTGGAAACCCACAGAAGTTCTCGAACTAGGGACAGGTTACGGAGTATCTTTGATCTGGATTTATTCGGCGCTGCAAGGGTCCGCTAAAATCAGAAGCGTAGATAGAGAAATACAGTTTATGCAGACGACGCAATCGTATCTAGACAGGCTGGAAGCGGATTCGCGTCGGATCGAACTTCTGAAGGGGGAATGTGTGGAAGTCCTACGAAGGTTCTTTTCCTCCTCCGTCAAAGGGGAGAAGGAATTTCTGTTCGTGGATTGCGACAAAATCCGTTATCCGGAGATCCTGAAATTGGTTCGGGACGGAGGCAGGGGAAGAGATTTACGGGTAGTCTTTGACAATGTTCTTTGGCACGGACGTCCTGCCGACCCGGAACGCCAGGCTCCTTCCGATCTGGCGATCCGGTCCTTCTGGGAAATTCTCCAGGAATCCGGCTTGCCTTATACGCTCTTTCCTGTAGGGGACGGCCTAATCTGCATCGATTTTTCCGGATAAAAAGCTTGTTACTCGCTAATGGAATGTGCTATATTGCCGCGAAGGGGCAATATAATGATAAAAAGTTTTTTCCCTAAGGGAATTGCGGTATTAGGATTACTGGTTGCCGCTTCGTACGGCGCGATCGCACAAAACAAACAACCGAACACGGATTCCAAATCGGCGGAACTGGCTAGCGTGGCCAACGATCCGAAATACCAGGGCGATTACTTGGAGGAATTTTATTTTGCAAGGACCTTGAATTCTTCCCAGTCCAAGCTCAGGCACGACCTGTCGGCTTTGGAGATCGTGATCAAGAATTTCGGTTCTCAGGTCCAGGGTTCTCCTGAGGAATTCGACGGGATTTGGAAAAAATACAACGAGGCGTACAAATTCTACTTAATGCGTAAATATGTCGTTTCAGGCAGGAAGACCAGGGAAACGGAGGAAGCCACAAACAAGTTGTACTCCAAATTTTCCGATCTTTATAGCCAAAAAGTGGACCAGCTTTTGGGTGAATGCGCAGACACCATCGTAGGTGCCGAGCAGAAAAGCGGGCCGGCGGGTGCGACTAAAGGAAACTCCGGAAGAGATATTTCGGAAAATCACCATAAATTACAGATCGCATATTACGAATACATTCAGGCGGAACGTATGCGTAAGGATTCCCGTTTTAAGGACAGTCTCATTCACCTTCGGTTGGCAAAGGAATACGGAATTTCCATCCTGAGTCATCTCAAGTCCGAAGAAGAAAGCAAGGGAGTCAGAGAGAAATACAAGGTCGATCTCAGCGATAACCGAAATCTCGTATTCTCGGAATCCAAGCAGCAGTAAAAGAACCGACAAAACCCGGGAAGTCCCGGGTTTCACTTTAGATCGACTTCCCCCGAATCCTTCAGGAACAGACTTTACACGGATCCTTCGTGGAAAAATCTTTCCAATACGTGAACGATAAATTTCGAATCTTCTTTCTCGCTTTTTTATTTTCTTCCTCCGTATTTTCGCAAGAGGTTCCTAAAAGCACGTTTAACATATTGATCGATCCCGGCCACGGAGGTTTGGATCTGAAGCCCAAGGAGGAGCACGGAGACAAGTATGATCCGATTACTCGGAAATACCTGGAACCGTACAAGGCCGGCGCAAAGACGAAGAGCAGACGTGAAAGCGAGGTCGTACTTTCTTTAGCCAAAGAAGTGAAGGAAATTCTGGATTTGACTCGAAGCCCCGAGGGTTTCGAGACCTTTCGGACTTACGCCAAACGATTCACCGAAGATACCTTGGTTTGGGTGCGCATCGATTCCGATTTAACTCGCGAAGAAACTGCGAAGGAAGAAGGGCCCGACCTTTCCGCAGATCCGAACGCACCCTATCGACTCTACGATTACCCCGACAAAAAGAGCGGTCAAATCAAGCCGGGGAGAATTTCCAAAATCAACGCGGCAAGACCTTATCTGGTTCTCTCCCTACACTTGAATCCCAGTTGGAAGGGACATCCCGGAGGAATGGCTGCGGTATTGACTCCTTCCTATCGAACCTTTTACTCCTTGCGGAAAATATCCGAAGGCGCCTCCGCGAAAAATTTCGAAAACGGACCTTGGGGGGAGTGGATGCGCTTCAAGATGGAATGGTCCAGATTGCAAAACGCGGTCGCGGATTCTTGGATTTATTTCAACGGCTATTGGCCTGACAAATCGGGGAGAAAGACGGATACTTCCAATTTCGAAGGATACCGTCAGAATATGGTGACATGGAAGTACGCGGATTCCCAGGGTTGGGTGGAGAAGGCGAAAGCGAACGGACCGGGACAATATGCCAAGAAGCATTCTGAATATTCCGCAAAAGGGCCATTCTGGAATCGGGAAAGGGGGCAACCCGAGCTATGGAGAAGGGAGGACGGAGCGGAAGGATTCGGCGGAGACAATCATTATGCATCGGCGGAGTTGATGCGTTTCGTTCAGTTCGGATTGAGAACGATGCCTACGGACGAGGAGGAGCTGTCACGTCCGGGACCGATCAACGATCCTTATATCTCGACATACAGTCTTCCTACGTTTATCAATGCGATTTCCGCGTATCTCGAAATCGGATATATAGATAAAGAAAAAGATATGCAAATTCTGACAAAGCGCAGAAAGGACGTTGCAATTTCCTTAGCCGTAGGAATTTACTCCCTCTTTCATGGAATTCATCCAAAGCAACTCGATTTACCTTATGTTCCGAAAGGAAAAAAGATTTCTTGGAAAAGATATGAGAATTGGGAGGAAGGAAATTATTTTCGGATCGTTCGTGAAGACTAATTCCGAGTCTTCTTTCCACAACGGGCAAAACGAATCCTCGACTTTCCTACGAAAAGTTCTCGGCTCCGAAGTTTTGCCCATAGTTCCAAGAAACATTCCTTAACAACTCGCAAATCCGCTAAACTAAAACCTCTCACAGCAAAAGATCGATTCAACAATCGCTTTCCGAACCTAAGCCAACCCTACTATACAGACCTAACTAGAAACATTCTGGCTAGATGTTATCCTAAACAATGTACTATGTAGATTCAGAAAAAAGAACAGAAGTAATCTTGACAAGAATTTCATAATATGACATAAATAATATTATGTCTCATAAGAAAGCTGTGGCTTACATTTCGAAAGAACTTTCTCAATTCAAACTTCGATATATCGATTCTAAGGGCCCGGAAATAGAGTTGCGCAGGGTCCAGGATTTTATAAGAAACATCTTTCAAAATGGAGGATACGAAAAGAGCGGATCCGGACAGGATTTGACTCCTTGGTCAAAATGGATCTACGTGGAGGACGAAGGTGAAATCATTTCGGCTCAAAGAATCGTTAAAAAGACTAAGGAGAATCGAATCACGATCGAACAGGCCAGTGTCCGAGGAGAAGACCCTGATTTTCGATATTCAGTGGAGGGGGAGGGGATTGCCGACTGGAATTCGGTAGCATTTGAAAATTCAAAGCGGGGGATAAAGGCAGCTTTTTTGAACGGGGGAGAAATCATTCGACATTGTTTAGAAGAAAATTATAAACTTGTACTAGGGTTCTCAAATCCACAAAAAAGAGGAATCGAAAGACATTACTTGGCAAATGGAGCAATCTTCTCATCACAATATTCTAAACCGGTATTTTTTCCTTCGGATAGCCTGAACGGTAAATCCTTTGACTTAAATATTATCGAAATAGGAAAAACTACTTTGCAAAGGATCGCCGAAAAAATATAAAATCATTTCGTCGGTTATTTTATGCAGTGGGTCAGTTTATTTTCTGCGATATTCGTTCTATATTTGGGAATTCATGTTTTTAGAATGGTTCCTAAGAAACCGGTCCAAAAGTATTTCTTGCTACTTTGTATCTGTTTTTCTCTCTGGGGATTCTTATTTTCGTTTCGGGGACTTTTGCCGTTAGAATTAAAAAATTTAGCCCTGAACATTACGGTTATTCCCGTCCTATTCGCCCCGTATCTATTTTATAGAATTGTTTGGTTCATTACCGAGAAGGAAGGGGAGCCGAAAACTTCCTTATACGTAAGTTCTGCGATCGTTCTATACTTAGTCGGTGCAGCTCTCTCATCTAAGATGGGTGTGTTGACAAATCCCGAAACCTTCGAAGCCAAGGGATTCTTAAATTACCACTTGGCAAACGCCTATTGTGTTTTGTTTTCCCTTCGGTCTATGATCTTACTTTCTAAGAGTAGCTATGAAGGAAGCGGTATGGTAAAAGTTAGATCGGCACTTCTCCTTGCCGGTTGCTTACTAGGAATTTGGATCTCCATCGGATTCGTTTACATTCTTCCTTTTTTTGGGTTAAACAAATCCTACTTAGCTAGTACTGGATCGGTTATCTTCGCTTTGTCTTGGTCAGTGGCGATCATCCATTTTGATGCATTTCAGGTCCGAGAAAGGGTGTTGGAAGGATCCGGTATTCCAATTCTAAAAAGGATCACTTTGGGCCTAGTAATGCAAGTGTATAGAATTTTGGATCCAATCGGCTACAATTTAAACCTACAAATGTCGCATGAAAAGTTTATTTCCGATCTACTGGATCATAGTAATTATCTACTTTCCATTCCGGGTTCAAGAAAATCGGAACGCACGAAAATCCTCAGATCCAGATTCAAAAGATACATTCGCTAATTTCATCAGGGTTTCCTGAGAAATTCCTTCATAACCAAGTGAATAGATTCTCTCTGAGCGGGAGTGAGCTTTAATAAATCCTGAACGATCCGTTCTGAATGAGTATTGACGATCGTTTCCCAAATCTCATCGTGCTTACGGGATTCAATTTTGATTTTCTTGGACGAAGGAAGGCGTAGTGGTCCAATCTCGTCCTTTATGTAAGCGGCTGAATAGCCTAATTTTAGTTCCATGACATGCAAAACTAGGTCCGGCGGTTCCCTCTCTCCGCTGCAATATAGGCTTATGCTTTGCTTCGTCCTGTTGATTTCTTTCCCAAAGCCTTCTTGTCCTTTTCCGAAATCCTCCACCGCTTCAGAAAAGCGTTTTGCTATATTTTGGCGTTTATAATCTACTTTTTTCAAAATAAATGTCAATACTGTGGATTAATCTGGTTGACAGTAGTCAACGCTGTTGACTAAACCATCAGTAATGGGTTGCCTTAAATATAAGGTTTATTCTAGGGAAGTTAAATATCAACATTAAAACTGCCGGCAGGTTTTGGAAGAGTAATAGCGGCAAAAATTTGATATTCAAAGGAATAAAGGGTCAAGAATCGTTGGCATTCCGGCAAAAGGTTTCCGTTAAGAATTCGAAATTGAGGAAACTTTCATAGAGGGTAATATGGAAATAGGAATGGGGATCGTAGTATTTTTAACGGCAATTGGTTCTAGCTGGTTTTTTTATAAAAGATCGGATCGAAGTAAGTTATCAATTTCCTTTGTCCTTATGGCGATCTCACTAGCAGGGTGGGGGATGTCAGTAGAACTCTGCGAATGGACGCTACTTTCGGATTCGGCTCGATTTATTTCTCTTCAATTGATTACATTCTTTCCGCTTTTCATTCCGGTTTTATTAACCTATGTTATTACAAACTACGCTAATCCGAACGAACTGAAAAGCCCTCCAGCATGGACGAGTCTTATTCACCTAATATCGATAACTTACTTCTTAATTTATACATTGAAGGAGCAGCTAACTCCTTTTGTAATTACAGACGGAATCGCGGTATATGTCTCGAATTACAGATACAATTTATTCCAAATTTATTTGATTGGGTCTATAGCACTTTCTCTAATTGCGATAGGAAGAAATTTTGTGAAAGGGGACTATGTAGTAAAGCTGCATTCCCTCTATATGTTTGCAGGGATCCTTGTAGGATTTATCACTGCGAACATATACTCTTGGATCCTTCCGATTTTGGCAATCCATGTGAATTCAATTTCCGTTTTAATAATGGTGGCCTTCCTGTGGCTCACTTATATTCCGGTCTCCTACCATAAACTATTCGATGCGAATTTATTCGGAGGGACCTCGGATATCCGAAACCCGAGGCTTGGGGCTCTTATTATAGAATTGAATAAGTGGCTTCTTCATAAACTCTATCCGGCCGAGTATGTAGACATTTGCAACAAGTTCGAGAAAAAAAGAGAGGAACTTCTGATAGAAGCCGCCCAAAAATTCGAACTTGAGAAATTCAGAGAAGTTCTTCATTCTAAAAAAATGGAACCAAGTAAGGTAACGACCAATTTCATTCGGAGGGTGCAGTTAATATTTTCAAAGCCGAATGAATTGGCTCGGAAGGGGGATAAAGAAGACTAGGAAGGAAAATTCATGATAAACGGTTGTGAGTAGAGTTTAATAGGAGAAGAATATTTGCATCTATCTTAATTCTGTCTGCATTTTGTATATCGGATAGTATTCTATTCGGGATCGTATATGTAATCCTAATCTCCCCATAGTCTTTTATATTTTTGGTCTGTGGGCAGGCCTTTTATATAACTTTTTTTATAAAATTTTTCGTGAAATTTGTATGTCAGCAATGTTTTTCTATTGCCTGATTGTTAAGTAATTTAATATTTTATCCAAACCGTCTATTTTTGGTTTTTGGAAAATCTCTTTTTTCGCTTAGGGTGCTTTCCTTTTTCGAAAGTAGCAGTTTTCTTTTTTGGTTCTATATTCCAATATAGGATATTTTGGCGGAGGATTTTCTGCATGTTTCATTCTTCTTTTTGTGTCCGTGTTTGCTTGTTTTTGTTCTGTGTTTTTTCTCCTTTGTACGGCCAACCTGCGAATGTTCCCTCTTTGAATCCTCAATCGTATGATTGGTCCCAATGGCAGAAGAACTTGCAGGGTTCGTATTCGGTGGCGAACAACCAACATTCCGTTGCGGGTTGGGACGGGTTGGTTCTGCAAGGGTTCGGGGTTTTGCAAGCAGAATGGGAAGCTCAGGTGCAGGCGGAGATCAACGCGAAGGTTTCGAGCATTCACACCCAAGACAGTTTTCAGAGCGTCCAGGATTATCAGAATTATGTGTATAACTTTTTGGAGGGCCAGGCTTCGAGTCTTTTGACTCAATGGCAAGCGGACGCAGAAGTGTCCATCCAACTGAATCGGGAACATTTTCTTTCGAGTAACTTCGGTGCGGGAGAAGCTCAGTTGGCCTCTATGGATCGTTCTTTTTCGCAGGAATTCCAGGACTTTCTTTCCGGGAAATCCTTGAGCATAGGCTCCGATCCTTTGTCGAATCCGTTTTTGTCTTCTTCCCAGAATTCCTTGCAACAGTTGGAACAGAACTGGTTTTCTCAATTTCAGGCGAATGTGCAGAACGGTTTGTTGAATTACCAGCAAGCTCTCCAGTCGTTGAACCAGAATTATGCGAACCTTTTGAACCAGGTGAACGCCACGGAAGCGAAGTACCAGGCATACATGCAGCAGATCCTTTCCTACGAATCTAGCGTTAAGGATCAGGTGAAGCAAACCATGGACGGGTACCAGCAATTCCTGAACGGCACGGATCTTTTTTGGAATACCGCGAATGTTCTTTTTGATTCCAAGGCGGGGTCTTATGTTTCTTCTCCGGCCTGTCCTTCCGGAGACATCTGTGCGGATTATCTGTACGACGTGACCTCTAGGCAATTTTCCTCCTCGTGCGCGAGCGGGGATGTTTGCATTTCTCTTCGCTATGACACTTCCACTCAGCAGTATCTCTCTGCGGTTTGTCCGAGCGGAGGGGATTGTTCCTCGAATCCGAGTCAGAATTTTTCCGTTCGGACGTCCTTGAACGCGGACGGCAAGGCTTTCCAAAATGTGATCAACAATATCGAAACAGCGATCACGCAAGGGTTGACTTCCTACGGGATTTTTGACGCCACTTCGGGGCAGTTGTTGAGCTACCCTCAGTCCTGCGTAAATGTCGGTAGTGTTTGTTCTTCAGGCCAGTTTGATTTTACCTCCTCTAAGTTTCTGTCGGGTTCCTCTTGCCCTGCGGGCCATTCCTGCGCTTCCGCAGTGGTGGATTTGTCGGATCCTTCCGCGCCTACGGGGTTGTATGTGGCTTCTTCCTGTGCGAGCGGGGATCCGAATTGCGTGGTCTGTCCTTCCACAAACGGGGTTGCGGATTCTTGTCAGGTGCAGTCCTTCGAGGCTTCTTTGGTATATGCTTCGAATGCGATGTCCTCTTTTTTTGCGAGGGAGCAAGGGATCTTTAACACCCAGTTGAACTCCGTTTTGTACGGTGGGAACGGGATCGGGGGAAGCCAGTCTTTGGGTTTGGGCTTCGATCCTTTCAACCATTCCATCAAGCCTTCTCACAGCAGTTCGAGCTTGTACATCACGACCTGGGATTTTTTGAGCGCCCAAGGCCGTCCAGACAGAAGGACGGGTCTTGTGGGTCTGGCTTGGGAGATCGTGGATTTTCTTTCCGGGAAGATCAGCGGTACGGATTTTCAGAATTGGCTCATGAACGAGTATTCTGCGGGCTCGAGCGGAGTCTGTCCGAGTAACCCTACGATCACAGACAATACCTACAATTCGAACGACTTCAATGATGCTTGTGTGGCACAGGCAATTTCAGGGATCGCACCCGGCGTGATCGTAGATGCGGTGAGTAGTCAAGGTACGGACCTCGTTGCGTTTAACGATCGTAGTTATGTGGGGAATAGCTACATGATCACGGAGGGCGGTCCGAACAACTGGAACATGGACCCCGCATACTGCCACGACTGGTTGGGCTGTTTTTTTGATCCTGCAGGTAAAGTCCCTGCGATCGGTGGTGCGAACCAATTCTTCCAAAACAATCCCACGATCGGGAGTCCCTACGGGAATAACTTTTACAATTATACGGAAGACCAAGCTGGGGTGACCGACTGGGGGCCGGTGTTGTCCAACACTACGATGCAAGAGGATTCCATCGGGATCTTTTTGAACTATCATACTTCCGATCTGAACGGTCGTGGGAACGCGGTGACTTGGCAGGCTGCCTTGAACCAACTGAACCAGTTTGCGACCAACTGGCAGAACAATGTGGCGCCTGCGATCCTGAATTGGTCGGCTCAGGTGAGCAATTTCCAATTCCAGTATTCCACTTGGCAACAGTCGGAGGCGAGGTTGTTGTCCCAGGCTCAGTCTCAATATTCTTCTTCTCTTATCAACCTTCAGAAAAGCGAGATGTCTTGGCTCTCCCAGATGAACGATCTGCAAACGAAGGTGAACGGTGAGTTTGCGGCTGCGAATTCCAAACTTCAGAATTCTCAAGGGCAGGCGGATGCGAACCTGGTCGCGAGGGAATTGTTTGCCCGTTTCAATCCCGGGTCCTCCGGCGCGGAACTTTCCTCGATCCCAAAAGGTTCTGGTTCCTCCGATCCGTTTGCAAGCATGGGTTCGGCTTTGGATGGGATCGATCCGAGTAAGGGTCTTCCGAATTTCGACCTTCTTTCCAAGTTTTCCGGGGCTTTCGGGAGCGCTGCGACAGGGATGGGGAATCTGTCCCTTCTTTCCTCCACGAACAACGCGATCGTGAACGCGAGGGCGAGCTATATGCAGGATCTTGCAAGTTCCTTGCGTTCGGAACGGACGTTTACCCAGAACGGAGAGGCGGATCTTTTGAAGGATCACGGAAAGTTGTCCACGAAGGAAGTGGACGGTCACACGTATCTTACGGACGAGCGGGGGTATTTCGTTTCTTGCAGCGGAGGTTCCTGCTCTTCCTGCGGTGTGGATCCTACGAAGTGCAACGGGGGGTCCGCTACGGAACTGGGGGCTTTTATCCAGAGCGTTTGCGGGGAGAAGATGGATTCCTGCAACCAGTATACTAGATTCAAATATTCGAATGTTTCCTACGACAAGAGCACGGATTCCATCTCTATGGACGAGTCTGTGTATACTGGTTCCGCTTCCGCTTCGAGTCCGGGTTGTAACGGGAACGCGACGGACGCGGGGTCGTACTGTTTCGGGACGGCTTCGAGGCATGTCACGATCAACGCTCCGGTTTTTGCTCTCGGCGGTGGGGCCAACAGTTTCGGGAGTCTTTTCGATGCAAATCCGGATCATCACGAAGGGGACATTCTCTCTTCGTTTATCAGCCGTAGTTTTGCGAGCATGAACAATTTCTTTGTGAATAGTTCGTATTCGGGCGCGATTTTATCCAAGTTGAACGCTCTTGAAACCGCGAACAACTACAACCTCCAAGCGGCCGGGAATAGCGCGAGCGCTCAGGCGCAGAATGCAAACCTCATCGCGGATGTGATCGACATCATGGTTTTGCACAAGGGTTCAGTTCAGGATTTTATCAAGAAGGAAACCCAGAATCTGGTGAACGGGATGGTGGCCACCGCTCTCGCGAATGCCTTCCATCTCACTCCGGACGAGGCGGCTTTTGCGGCCGGGGTGTATATGGACCAACAAGCTTACAAGAACGCAGAGCATCATTTGGGTTTTTTGAACAAGGTGGATTCGTTTTTAAAAGCAATTCCCATTTTAGGGAACGCCATCCTGGATCCTGCCTATCGGCAGGTGCTAGATTTGACTCATGCGGACGACCTTCGCGCCATCCAACAATGGAAGGAAGACAAGTACGCTACGTACGGTTTTATCGCGACGGAGATCCTGAAATCCCAGAATGCGACTCCGGAACAGATTGCGTATGTGAGTCGGGCGGTGGCTTCTTTTTTCCGGATGAAGGACGCGAAGGAGGAATTGGGGATGAGGGGAAATCTCTTGTCGATGTCCCGGCTCGATGGAATGTACCGGGCCCTCACGGCTTCGGTCGGAGGTCTCGGGGCGGAAGGTTTGGGAGCCTTTCTCAAATTTAGCGGCCACGCATTGCGGTCGGAGGGTTTGATTTCCGCAAGAGAAGAACGGAAATTCGACCAAGACCTGCGGTATGCGATCGACGATATGAAGATGGTATATGATAAAAACGCGATCAAGCAATGGCAGGGAGCTCAGGTCCAGCTCATCCGTGAGGCGACCGTCGCCTACGGTATGAACCAAGGGATGGATCCCCAAGCCGTGCAAACGATCGCGAACGCTGTCGCGGAAATGGTGGGACGGCAGCAAGCTCAGGCGGATTTGAACAAATTGCACGCGAACGAAGATTTGTTCACCTTAGGCGGAACCTATTTGGACAGACAGGCTTTTAAAGGAGGCCTTTCGATCATGATGACGAAGATCTTCCGCGGGGCTCTCTTAAGCATGGTGGACACAGGAAGATTGACGGGGCTTTTTACGAAGTCCCAGACCAAGGAATTTTACCAACAGACTCTTGCGTTGTCGAATTCTTTTACCGGAGCCACCCTCGAAGCTCAGGCCCACCAAGGTTCTTTGGACAAGTATTGGTGGAAGCAACAAGAACGAAATGCAGTCTTCGATTTTTTGAGTAAGGTCCTGGATCCGAACGGAAATCCGGCAGAACAACAAGGAGTTGCCGCAGCTCTCAAATACTACTTTGACCAGAAAGAATCCAAGAAACAGGCAAGAAAGCAAAAGCTTTTGGACATAGAGCAAGGGATCGAATTGGCGGCAGCGATTGCATTTACGGTTCTTACGGAAGGAGCTGGAAGCGAGACAGTTGCGGGGACGACTACAGAAATCGCAAACGAAGCGAGGATGGTGGAAGCAGGAGAAGATTTGGCGACTGTAGCGAAAGGAGCGGAGACTGTGGGCCAGACAGCGAAGGATGTGTCTTGGCTCCGAACCGTGGCCTTTTCGAAAGATCTGTTCGAAGTGGGCGGGAACATGCTGAAACTTCAATTAACAAACGGCCAACTGATCGCAGGACTCGTGAGTACCGTCGGACAGACATGGATCGGGGATGAGTTAGGAGGAACGAACGGAGCGGTCGCAGGACTGGTCAATGGAATCATCAGCACAGTGACAATGGGCTCGAACCTTCCGATGACAGGGTTCGTGAGTTGGACACCTCACCAAAACAAAGACATTCTCCTCGGAGAAGACGGACAAGCAGGAGGTTGGGGAGGAGGATTCGCATTCGCAGACGAAGGAGCGAACGTAGGACTGAGCTTTACTCCCGGAAGTGGAATCGACTTGAACGTAAACTACAACTTCAAGGGAGCGAATGGAGAAGGCTTAGGATTCTTGGGAGGTAGCTATAACGCAAGTAGCGGGAATACGAGCGTAAGCGGAGGAGTGGATCTGTTCGGGAAAGAAAAAGGAGACCTACACCACGGAGGATTGGTTGCAAGCGTGAGTAAGGACGGAACCTCAAGCATAGGAGGATACTACAACTACGGGGACGGAAGACTTCCTCCGAACCTCAGAGGCCACGGAGCTACTCTCAACTACTCGAACGACGGAAGACTGAACTTGAGCGGTCAGTTCAAGGGATCTACAGTAGCATCGGTAAATTATAATACTGCAACAGGAAAATTCGAGAAATTGGAAGGGAACATCAACTTCCAAAACGACCTGAACTTGGCATTTATCCAAGAACATGCGATCGAGAATTTTCAGAAAGGAAGTAAGACAGTTGCGACGACAACAGGAAAACTTCTCGCAGAGATGGGACTCTTGTCCAAATCGGACTTGAGTGTACTCCTGAGTAGCCCTGAAGGAGTGAACAAAATCAACGACCTCTTCGAAGAGATGAAATCCAAACTGGATACGGAAGAGAAGAAGAAGCTCTTCAAACAACAACTGAAACTTGCGGGGAAAAGAATCGGGATCCGAATCGAATTCGAACCTTCTGTGACAGAGACATGGCAGAAACTAACGAACAGAGTGTTGGGAGACGTGTTACTTGCTTTTGGTGGTGCGAATACGGGACTGAGCGCAGTGGACACTGCGGAGAACCTCTTCCGGACAAAAACCTGTTTTGTAGCGGAAACAGGAGTTTGGACTCCTAAAGGCAGAAGGTCAATCCAATCCTTGAAAGTAGGGGAAGAGGTCTATTCTCTTAACGAAGAGACGGGTGAGATAGAAATCCAAAAGATCACGGAGACATTCATCCACGACGTAATGAGTATCCACAAGTTAAAGTATGAAAACGAAGGGAACTTGGGAGCTACATGGAACCACCCATTTGGAGTGTTAAATGCAGGACAAAGGAGTAAAGATTCCGGAGTTTCAGGGGATCTGTGGGTGAAGGTGGAAGACCTGCGAGCAGGTGATAGAAGCATTACGAGAAGAAGCCTACAGAATGCGAAGTTGAAGAGAAGACTCGCAAATATCCCGGTCATTGCTGCATCCATCGGAGACAGGTCTTGGGTAAACGAGGACCTCCGTTCCAACTGGAAAGAGGAAGTAGAAGGGACACTGGAAATCAGAGAGATCCAGGAGATTCGTAGACCTGAGAAAGTGTATAACTTAGAAGTAGAGAAGAACCACAGCTATTTTGTATTCGTAGGAGATGAGCCGGTGGTGGTGCATAACTACATAGTAGATGAGAAGGAGCCTATCCTTTCCAGAAGTGAAGTTGAGAAGGCGTATAGCCCTAAAGAGACAGAATTGAAGTGGAAAGAGAAAGTTTATAAAAAGACAACTCTCAATGGAGAAACAGTTTTTGTTCGGGATTATGAAAAACCGAATGTAAAAGAATATGTTCGGATTACTAAGGACGGTTTGATTGAACAAAGACTAGTTTGGAAAGGAGATACACTGCTTGGGGATTTCGTAAATTCGATGACAAGCGGAGAGAAGGTAAAATATTTCAATACGAAAGGCCAAGAAGTCTTCCTCCAACCTGAAAAGATCGTAAGAGATCAAGGAAGCCAAAAACTCCCGTTCGATCCGGTTGACCCTAAACTTGCGAATGAGACAATTAATAAAGTCAAAGAAGATTATCGTAAGACTTTAGAAGCCGAGTTTGCAAATAACAAGAAGTTAAAACCGGAGCAGATTCAAGACGAGATTAATAAGAAAATGGAAGTAATTAATCGGATCGCAGATCGAACCTTTAAAAATAGTTTTGTTGATGAAAACGGAAATTCGATTCGATTCGGAAGTGATGAGTATCTAAAGACTCTTGCAGAACCTGAATTTAACGGGCAAGATGGCGGTGCAAAACATACGGGGATGGAAATCCCTGTTAAAGTGATTATCGACTATCTGCGAGCAAAGTATCCAGATGGAAAAGGATTCACCCCAAATTTAGCTCCTTGGAATGAAAGGATTACATCTGCAAAAGAAAGTCTAAGCATGATGTCCAAAACTTTGGAGGTGCTAAAATCTAATCCAGATATTCCAAAGGATGCGAAGGTCGCGATTGAAAAAGATATGACAAAAAGGATGAAGAGCAAGCGTTCTGAGATTTCAACCTTAGAAACTATTCGGAGGTCGAGAATGGAGAATTTCCAAGCAGAGAAGAATTTGATTTTTGGGAAAAATGAAAAAGGAGAATACAAAGTAACTTCCGAAAGAATCGGAGAACAAACTAAGGCTGCAATTTGTCGTGTCGATACGAATTATATGGAAGGCCGCGTTAATGGTAGATTTGAAGCTAGTTTCGGAGACTATTTCTTAAACAAAATCGAAATGGGCGATATTCTTCCAGGAAAGCAGCAGACTCAAGGACTTGTCTTGGACCAAGCCTTCTTGACTGGTTTTGAAAAAACCTACCCTCTAAACAATCGAGATAAATTGGATGGAGTTGGTTTTGAAGAAGCGAATCGGTATACGGGGGATCCAATGCCTATGTATGAGATCAAGAATTTGGTGCTTTCATTGAAACCCGGCGAGGCAATGCAGGTTTGGGCGGATACGGACTTTAATAAAGGGATGTATTCTACGCCTGGGCCAAATCATTATTATGAGATTGGTAAGAATTCTAAGGGAGAATTGCTTTACTTGAATCATACGGGAGAACAGATGAAGTATATTGATTCAAAGGGGAAGCAGAAGGTTTTGGTATTCGGGCAACCTATACCTCCCGAGGCTTGGCCTTACTTGCGAATTTTCCGGATCTATAAATAATGAGGCAACTAATGAAAGCACTTTGTAATTTCATATTCAGCGGATTGCTCTTAATTTTTTTTCTGCTAATTACATGCAAAGATAGTAAAGAAAGTTTAGAGCTTAAAAAGAAAGAATCTGTTGCGAATGCCATAAATTCTACCTATCAATTAGGAGGCAATGGTCTCGCTTTTCTTGTTGATAGAGAAACTGCGATAAGACTAAGGGATGAATGTCTTTCTGGCGGCGTTCCAAAATCAAACAGCAAATCATGTATAGAATATATGAATTATTGGGGCGAGACTTGCTTTGATTTTAGGCCAAAGGAGGGTAGAGCTATAGCAAAGTTTTATAAGCACCCTGAAATATATAAGATAGAAGTTACGATTATCAATGAACTAGAATATACTTTAATATTTAAGGGAAAAAAGGCCAGTCTGAGTTTGAACCTTTTAGGTGATTTCCCTGTAAAAAAGGGTTCTGGAAATGAATTTTATGCAGACCCTATTTTGACAATTCCAAACGATTCCCGGTCTTCTGGATCCATTGGCAGGATGGATTTGATTTACGGAGGAGAAGGGATTCGTAATATTCGTCATGCTCGTTTCAATACATTGGAAGAGTGCGAAGCCCAAAACTTAGCAGATGAAGAAAAGAATAAGCAGATTCAGAGAGATTCCGAAGAGCAGATAAGAATATTAGATAAAGAGGGGGTTAAAGTAGGTGAGCCTCGCAAAAACTAAAATAGTCAGATAGGGTCAATATGACGCACTTGTTGTATGTGGTTTCTGGAATGGACTCGGTTCCAGTTTGGATGGACGGTCTTTTAGGGGATTTCCTTTAGAAAACCTTCAAGCTCGGAATCAGTGATATTTTCCTTTTCTGCTTTATCATAAATAGAAAGTAGAAAGACGGTTTTAGCAATGAAGACTACGCAAGAGATGACTCTTCCGCCGCCGGATTTTCCTTTTCCTTTGGAAGAGATAGGAATTCGGATCTTATAACAGTTTTGGCCGAGATTTTTGCCTTGAGTGGGGTTTTCTTCGATATCCCAGCCTAGGTCCTCAATCTCCTTTTTAAGAGAAGGGTATTTCTTTACGAGACGTTTGAACTCCCTTTCGAAATTAGGAGTGGTTTCGACTTTATAATTCATTTAAGAATTGAGTTAGGGATTTAGATTCGAGTTTGCCTGCGAGGATGAGCTGAGCTTCTTTATAACCTTCCGCGATACCGGCGAGGATTTCCTCTTTAGTGGGTTCTTGTTCTTGAATGAGGTTTTTTTGAATGAGGGCTTCTTGAATGAGAGCTTCTTCAACGAGTTGGCGTAGGTCGGTGAGTTGCCTTAATATTTCTTTGAGTTCTGCGGAGGGAACGACCACGTAGCCCCCTTTTGGGGAGAGATCTTTTAAAGCAACGGCCCTCATTCCTTTCGAGGGAAGAGCGGTTCCTTTTTTTCCTTTGGTATTTTTGGGAGTCTTGGTCCGGGAAGTTGTGGTCTTCATGTTTGTTCTTTAGCGGTTTTGGCGGGCGCTAGCCTATTAGATATTAGAAGATAGAATTCGGAACTTTACCTTCCCACCATTTGTTTCATTTTCCGTTTCATTAGAAAAGCGTCGAGGAAATCGGTAACTTTTTCTTTGTCTTCAGTGGATAGTTTTTCGACTTCGCTGAAAAGGTTTAAAAGATCCCTGTCTCCAATCTGAACTTTTGCCTGGTCTTCGGTGGTATTTCCAAGAAGGAAATCTCCGGAGACACTCAAGACGTCGGCGAGTTTGCGAATTTTATCCGCAGTGGGTTGGGAATCTCCGCGTTCATATCTTCCGATGTGGTTTTTATGAAGCCCTACTAGTGCGGCAAGTTCCTCTTGAGAGAATCCTTTTTGAATCCGGAGTTCCTTGAGGCGCTCTGGAAAGCCTGCATTTTGGGGTTTTGGGGAAACCTTTTTCATTTCTAAGTGAAACATATACGTTATCAAAAGGTGAGTGTCTACCAATAAGTGACACTTTTTGTGTTGGATCAGGTTCCCTAAATGGTTGACCATTTCTACCATCTATGGTATTCTCAGTAACATATATGGTGTCGGAGAAGAAAGTGCCTATAGCGAAAAAAAATCCCACCCTTGAAGAACTGAAACGGTCCGTGGACCTCGTGGCCTTGGTTCGGGGCTACGGAGTGGACTTAAAGTCGTATGGAAAGAACTGGGTGGGGAGATGCCCCTTCCACGAGGACAAGACTCCCTCGTTTGTAGTGACCCCTTCCAAGAACCTGTGGCATTGTATGGGAGCTTGTAGAATGGGGGGTAGCGCGATCGACTTCGTGATGAAGAAGGAAGGAATTTCAGTGAAAGAAGCGATTATGAAGCTGCGGAAACTGCAAATTGCGGAACCTACTTCTCAAACTTCTATAAATACGATTGTCCCAAGGAAAGAAGAAATACCTCGCAAAAGATACGAGGAATTCACGAAAGAAGAGCAAGGTCTCATCGAATCGGTATTCGGGTATTACCAAGAGACATTTTTTAAAAGCAAGGAAGCGAAGGAGTATTTAAGGTCCCGAGGGATCTATGATAAGGAGATCCTTCGGAAGTTCCGAGTGGGCTTGGGTGACGGAAGTCTTGTGGAAAGATTCCTTCCAAGCTGGCATGTCCAGGAGGGCAAGGATGCGAGAAGGACCCTTATCGAGTTCGGCCTTGCGGCAGAGAAGGTTGGTTCCGAACATTTTAAAAACTACCTCGTATTCCCGCTTTTGGATGAGAATGGAAATCTTGCAGGTGCGTATGGGAGACACTTGGAAGTGAAAAAGCCTATGGGTCGTTTCCGCCACCGGTATATGAAAGGCCCTCATGCCGGGTTATGGAACAGAGAAGCATTCGGGGAGAAGAGCCTTGTTCTTTGCGAGTCGGTGATCGATGCACTTACATTCTATGTGAACGGGATCCGGAACGTGACTTGTAGTTTTGGGGTGGAGGGGTATACGGAAGAACTCCATGAAGAGATTCTAAAGCAAAATCCGAAACGTGTCAGCATAGCTTATGATAACGATCCTGCGGGCAACGAAGCGTCGGAGAAGCTAGCGGCCCGACTTTTAAAAGAAGGGATTCCATGCTACCGGGTAAAATTCCCGATGGAAATGGATGTGAACGAGTACGCGTTAAAAGTGGCAAAACCAGGAGAGATGCTTAATGCACTGGTATTAGATGCGGTGAAGATCAGAGTGGAAGAGTCTTTTGTTGAAACCGAGGAAGACCTTTCTTCTTTAGAGGAAGAGACAGAGCTAAAAGAAGAAACCCCGCAGGGTCTTGAGAATTCCAAGGGCTTTGTCGTGACAAGGGGTTACGAAGAGATCGTATTTCGCAAAGGGGAAAGAGAGTATAGGGTTCGTTCCCTTTTTAAGAACCAAGGTATGGATATAATGAAGGTGAACTTGCGCCTCTTAGTAGGTGAAAACTATCATATTGAGACCTTGGATTTGATGAACGAGAGGGCAAGGAAGGGCTTTATCCAAGGTGCCGGTGATGCGACGGGGATCTTGGAAGAGACGATCCGAAGCGATTTAAAAGAGGTGTTCCGGGAATCGGAAGAGATGCTATGGGAACACCTGGAGAAGATCCGTAAGCCTGCAAAAGAAGAGATCCAGTTAACTCCTAAGGAGATGGAGGAAGCGACCCGGTATCTCAAGGATTCGGAACTGGTTTCTAGGATTTTGGAGGATTTCGAGAAATGCGGGCTTGTAGGGGAAAGGACGAATTCACTCTTAGGGTATCTGTCTACGATCACAAGAAGGACGGAGAATCCTTTAGCAGTGATTATACAAAGCTCCTCCTCAGCGGGAAAGTCGACTCTTATGGACTCAATCTTAGATTTCGTGCCGGAAGAAGAGAAAGAGAAATACTCAGCAATGACAGGCCAGTCCCTTTTTTATATGGGGGCGAAGGACTTAAAATACAAGGTGCTTGCGATTTCGGAAGAGGAAGGAGTAGAGAAAGCCAAATACGCATTGAAGATCCTGCAAAGCGAAAAGAAGATCAGTATAGCTACGACTTCTAAAGACCAGCAAACTGGCAAACTTTCTACGACGGAATATACGGTGGAAGGCCCGGTTGTATTGTTCCTTACGACGACGAGCGTGGAAATAGACGAAGAACTGCAAAACAGGGCAATCGTTTTAACGGTTAACGAGGACAGGGAGCAGACGAAGACGATTCTTATGAACCAAAGATCGGAAGAGACTTTGGAGGGGGTCTTAAGGAAAAAGACGAAGGATAGAATCGTTACACTTCACCAAAATATACAGAGACTACTCAAGCCCTTGGCGGTAGTAAATCCCTACGCAAACGAGCTTCATTTTCCGGACACAAGATTAAGGATGAGGCGGGACCAAAAGAAATACCTGACTCTAATCCGTTCGATTGCACTTCTCCACCAATTTCAAAGAGAGATCAAGAAGGCTAAGGATGCGACGGGGAAAGAGGTTCCCTATATCGAAGTGGAGAGATCGGATATATCCTTAGCAGGGATCCTATTTAACCGGATCTTCGGAAGGAATTTAGATGATCTTAGCCCTCACACAAGAAAGCTACTCTCGGAGATTGGCGCGTATGTGAAAGAACTATGCACCGAGAAAAAGCTGGACAAGTCGGAAGTCCGGCTTACAAGAAAAGAGATCCGGGAAAGAACCGGAGTAAGCGATACCAGACTTCGAATCCATTTAAAGAGATTGGAAGAACTGGAATACGTCTACGCGAGACCAGGCAAACAAGGTCTCGTAGTAGAATACGAACTTCTTTGGGAAGAGGAAAGAGGGGATGATTTCACTCTCACCTTTTTAGAGGAAGAGACTTGTGCAAAACAAGTATTCGATTGGAATACAGTCCTCCTTCCAAACCCCCGACCTTCGTCTACTTCGCCTAGCAAAGAGCCCACTTCGCCGGGGGTTCGCCTGCCCCTCGCCCCCCCTTCGCCTGGGGGTAGCCTAGGGGGAGAAAATGCAAACGGACCGGGAATTTCTGCATCAATCGGGGATTCTCTGCAAATCGATCAAAACGCTTCCGAAAACGCTAGTCTAGGAGAATAGAAAATGGGTTTTAATCCTTACGCAAGCACTGGCGGCAAGAAAAACAAGATCCCGAAGGAGCTCCGGTATCTATTGCCTTTAACGGAAGATCCGAATCCGAGTATTTTAGAGAAAAGAATATTAGAATACCTTTACTACGAAAGAGGACTTGGGTTTGTCGTGGATAAAACGATCCGGGGTCACCGGTTCTTTTTGGAGGTGTTTTTTAGATGGTGTATAGAAAGAGGGATAGAGGATCCTGAGCAGTTGAGCATGTCCCTTGTGGACAGATACCAAAGGTATGTATCCCAATATAAGAACCAAGTAACGAAAAGACTTATTATACCGCAGACCCAAGCGCATTTTCTAAACACGGTAAGGGCCTTTTACCTGTGGATGGAGAGACGGGAATTGATCGTAAAGAATCCCTGCCTGGAAATGAGGCTTCCCCGCAATATAAAAAGGATTCCTCGGAATGTATTGAAGGTGGAAGAAGCGGAGAAGATTTTGTCTGTTCCCGATTTGAACTCTCCTTTGGGACTTCGGGATCGTGCGATTCTGGAGTTATTCTATTCTACTGGTATGAGAAGATTCGAACTCCAAAAATTGAAAATTCAGAATATAGACTTCGTGAATGGAACGGTATTTATAGAAGAGGGAAAGAGAAAGCAGGACAGACTGATTCCGGTTTCAGAAAGAGCTTTGGAGTGGATTCGCAAGTATTTAGAGGATGTTCGGATCCGGTATGTGAAGGAGCCGGACGATGGGACTTTGTTTTTATCCAGATTTGGGAAACCGATAGATTTAGAATGGATTGGGTGGATGGTAACAGGCTCCCGTAATAAATCAGGTGTAGAGAAGAAAGGTTCGACTCACATGTTCCGGCACACTACTGCGACTTTGATGCTTGAGAACGGAGCGGACATTCGTTTCGTCCAAGAGATGCTTGGACACCGTCAGTTAAGTTCCACCCAAATCTATACTCACGTAGCGATCCGTAAACTGAAAGAGGTCTACGAGAAGACCCACCCTGCGGAAATCAAGGTGGAGAAATCGGAATTGGAACTGGGAGAGGAAGGAAAAAAGACCTCTGACTCAAGCTAAATAGATTCTCTCTTTAGTAGGTAGAAGTACATTCAAAAAACGAACCAAGTAAACAATCACGACGCCGGAGGCTTACCTTGTGTATATAATCGCAGTCGCATCTTTAAAAGGAGGGGTAGGTAAGACTACACACTCTACGAATTTATCGGTCCATCTTTCTATGAAAGGAAAACGAGTCCTTGCGGTGGACTTGGATTTGAACAATAACCTAACGGATTTTTTCTTGAGGAGTTTGGATAGAAACTATCTGGAGGAAAGAAACGTACTTTCGGTAATCCTAGGAGAAAAGGAAATCGAAGATTGTGTCCATAAAACGGGGTTTTCAGGCTTGGAAGTATTGCCTGCGACTATTTCCTTGGGAGCAAAGACGAAGAATCTGGAAACGGACTTTCTTCTTTCTACTTTGGGGAGTTCCCTGAAACGATTGGATTACGACTATATAGTCTTAGATACACCGGGACATTTATCCGTAGAGTTGCAATTTGCGGTTACGATTTCCGATCTGATCCTTTCTCCTGTTTGCCCGAAACGTTGGGTGTTCCAAGGAATGAAGGATTTAAAAGACGTGGAAGAGGGTTTCGAGAAAGAGTCCCTTCGGATCGTTGCGGTCCCTTCTATGGTTGGTAAAGGAAAACAGGAAGAAGAGAGACTTTTTAACTTAAAAAAGAAATATCCCGTGACTCGAACTTCTATCGGAAAACTGAGAGCGATTGAAAAAGCATCGGAAGAAGGAAAGGCCCTAAAGGTCGGAAGTAAAGGATACCTTTGGTTTGAATCACTTGCAGACGAAATCCTTCAAATCCAAAAGCGGAGTGTTACTTCTAAACAAAGGATGTTCGTATGAGAAGCGAGGAAGAGAAAGCTAAAGAATGGATGGAGACTCAAGAGAGGACACCTCGTCCCGGAGCTTCTCTATCTAGGCCCTATATTCCTAAGGGAGTTGCATTGAATCCGATCGTAAAGATGGTTCCGCCAGAGAGTTTGAAACCGAACCCTCGGAACGATTTCGACCCTTTGAGTCCGGAAGAATACGAGAACTTAAAAGAGGACATCGCTATAAACGGAATCCTGGATGCGCTCACTGCCAAGAAAGGCGGAACTATTGTCACGGGAGAGAACCGCTACCGAATCGCTTTGGAATTGAAAGAGCATGAAAACGAAGAGGTAAGAAGGCGAGTCCAGAACATTCCTGTACGTTTCTACATGAATGATTTAACGGAGGAAGAGGAATACGACATCCTGGAAGGGGACAATCTATTCCGCCGACACTTGACCCCGGAGCAAAAGAAAGAACGACTAAAGAAGAGAATCCTCCGTAAATACAAGGACGAGCTTGTATTAGATAACCGAGGAGGGGATCGTAAGAGTGAAATACCAAAGGATGAGGTGGATTTATTTTCCGAAACGAAAGGATCTGGAGATGAGGATGAGGCTTTGGCCGAAGATCCAAACCAAGGATCAAACCTTCAGGGTGAAGTTTTGATCCTTGAAAAGAAAAATATCGCAAAGAAGATTTCGGAAAATGAGAATATACCTCTCGGAACTGCGACTCGATATGTTTCCGAAATCCGTAAAGAGCTTCACTCTAAAGATCCTAAACCGGCAAAGCAAAAGACGACAAAAGAAACTCATTCTAATAAGGACAAAGTAAAGGAATTTCAGAAGAAGTTTTCTAGGCTAACCGCTACGGGCAAGAAGACGGAGGTCAATCGACTTGTAGGAAAACTAATCGGAGTTCGGAAAAAAATATCCGAATTGAATGCTCAAATTTCTGCTCTTCAAAGTCAAGAGAGCGAAGCTATAGAGAAACTTGTGTCTGTCGGAGAGAAGAAGAGGGTCCAGGGGTTGCACGTATGAAGCGGAAAAAAACTCCCGGTCTTACGAAAGAAGAAATTGAGATGACTCAAAGAATAGAGGAATTCCGAAAGCGTCACGAAAGAATGAGTGCTCGCGGACAACTAAAACGGGCAAAGGAATTATTCGAAAGATTGGCTTCTTATAATGAGAAATTCGAAAGGCTGTATACCCGGATGCAAAAACTCGGGCAAGAAGTAAGCGAGATCGAACGGAAGATCCGGGTCATAGGACTTGGGGAGATACTCGAAAAGTTGAAAGGAAAACAGACGTAAAAATACTGTTGTTTTTGAAGAAAATGATTTGAGAATATGAAAGTAAAAGAGATAATCAAAATCATAGAAGATGACGGTTGGTATTTAGTGGACCAAAAAGGAAGTCATAGACAGTTTAAACACTCTTTAAAACCTGGAAGAGTCACTGTAGCTGGAAAGCCCAGTGCCGATATTCCTACAGGAACCTTGAAGAGTATTTTAAAACAATCCGGTCTAAAGTAAAAGAATATGGAATACCCAGTAATTATAGAAAAAAGTCCTACAGGTTACGGAGCCTATGTTCCAGACCTTCCCGGATGTGTTGCCGTAGGCGGAACAGAGGAAGAGGTCACCCAATTCATCAAGGAAGCCATTGAATTCCACCTGGATGGAATGAGAAAAGACGGGGAACCTATCCCGGAGCCTTCTCGGGTTACCTTGGTGTCCGTTTAAACTTAAACTTCTCTCACCATGCTTTCCTAAACCAGCACCGTTAGAATCTTACCCCTCTTTAGCTGGGAATTCACACCGCTTTCCTATATCGCTTGAGATTGGATTTCTAAGGGAGGACATCCTTTGAGAAACCTTTTTGCACCCCCAACCCAGTAATACGGGGGTGCTAATTACAAACCGACTTTGTTAAAAATATGGAAGTGTGTTAAATATGGATTCTCAAGCAGGTCACAATCAGGATCCAAAAGACGAAGCCCTTGGATAAAATCAGCTTTAAGAAGGAATAACTCCTTTGGAAAGTCCAAGAGACTCCCAGACTAACTTCAAGAGGGGGTTTGCATTGGTGCCGATAAATAGGCAAATAAGTCCTTTTTAGCCCCGAATTTTTGTACAAATTAGTATATTTTAGTAAAAGAGGTTCCTAGGTGCATTGGGGAAATTCCCCAATGGAAAAGAAAGCGCGAGGATTTGGTTTTAGCCTCTGTAGTAAAAAGCTCGGGAAGTATATCGCTTTTGGGATACGATCGTATGTACGACGAAGCGTCATCGCGGCGTTTTACAGTTCAAAGTCTTAGAATCAAATGTAACACGATGTTACATTTGATTCTAAGAAGAAACGGGAGATTTTTCCAAATAAAACCTCATTTAGTGTCCTTTCCTCTCTTTCACGAAAAACGTGTCTAGGGGATTTTTTTCTGAGCTAAAGGTTCTCTTAGGCGAATTTCACAAGGAATCGGCAAACGCTCTGGAAGAATCTCAACTTCACGAAAAATTTGCACACGACACCTGTTTTGTAGCGGAAACAGGAGTTTGGACTCCTAAAGGCAGAAGGTCAATCCAATCCTTGAAAGTAGGGGAAGAGGTCTATTCTCTTAACGAAGAGACAGGGGAAATAGAGATCCAGAAGATCACGGAGACCTTTGTCCATGACGTAATGAGTATCCACAAGTTAAAGTATGAAAACGAAGGAAATTTGGGAGCTACTTGGAACCACCCATTTGGAGTGATAAACGCAGGATCCAGAACAAAAGATTCCGGAGTTTCAGGGGATCTGTGGGTGAAGGTGGAAGACCTGCGAGCAGGTGACAGAAGCATTACGAGAAGAAGCCTCCGGAATGCGAAGTTAAAGAGAAGACTTGCAAATATCCCGATTATTGCTGCATCCATCGGAGACAGGTCTTGGGTGAATGAGGACCTCCGTTCCAACTGGAAAAAGGAAGTAGAAGGGACACTGGAAATCAAAAGAATAGAAGAAATCCGTAAACCTGTGAAAGTGTATAACTTGGAAGTAGAGAAGAACCACAGTTATTTTGTATTCGTCGGAGACGAGCCTGCAGTTGTTCACAATTATAACGAGGCTATCCAAAGGATTTTAGATGGAATCGGAATCGTTTCGGAAGATGGTACGAAGCTGTTTGGGGGTATTGTGGAAGGCCCGAACAGCACGAAGAAGGTTGCGAGTGTAGATGATCGGATCCGAGCATTAAAAGGAGCCAAAGAATTCGATTACGGAGGCTCTAAATGGAAGAATATAGAAACAGGTGAGAAGGAAGTAGTTCATTTCCAATCGGAACGAAACGTATATGGACTGAAAGAAGATCTCTATTTCCGTAAGAAGAATGGAGAAATTATTATTGAGCAAGTCCAGCACGTAAATGGGAAAGAATTAAAGACGGTCGGGAACAATCTTGATGTACTCAAACAAACAGTTGTCGGAGTGGGTTACAAGACGACGGAAGAATATTTGAACCATTTGACGAATGTGCTTGAAGAGCGAGCAGGAAAAGGAACTAAATACGACGACGGCCGACCTGTAGCTAAATTGAGCAAGGATCCGATAACTGGGCGTCCGATCTTGAGAGAGACACCAAATGGCCTACATACGGCTGCTGTGGAAATCACCGTAAAAGGAGAAAAGCTCCAGGGTAGAACTTTAGTGGAAGAAGTGGGACGGACTCAGAGAGAGGCACAAAGCCAGTATCCGGGAGAAAGAGGCTTGGTGAGAAGCTACGATAAGAGTAATCCTTTAGAATATAAAGCCTGGGATTGGAAAAATGATAAGTATGGAGATGGAATTGGCGGAGATTTGAGAGATAGCCATATTTGCCAGTCGACAGTGATTGCAGAAGATATTCATAATAATAACCGAACAACTGGGGAAGTTGCTAAAATCATTGCTGACTATGCAGCTGCGAGAGGAAAAAGACCATCGGAGTTATTATATTTCGAAATTTCGGAAGCAGTAGGAGATCTAGGGCTGACGATACGCAAACAGGATTACATTGAATTTAATCCGAAAAAAAGCCGTAGTTCATTTAATGATAAGTTATTTGATTTCGTGAAGGAACAGTTAGATCAAGGCAAATCTATTGTTACTGGTGGTAGATACGGAGATAGTATAGATCACGTTGCCAAAATAGTTGCTTTCGTAGAAAGTCCAAATGGACAAAGAGGATTTTTGGTAAACGATTCTTATGGAGATGCATATAAAGGTTATGCTCGAAATGGAAAGAACGGTTCTCAGGATGGACGGATGGTATTCTATCCTTTGGATGATCCCATGATTGCAAAATTCAAATATGCATACTCCGTTACAGAAAACAATGGAACAAATACACCCTCTAATCCTCAGGGGCCGAGAAGACGTAGTTCTTCAGGTTTATGGAATAGATTTACAAACTTCTTTAAATTTTGGAAATAGAATAAAATGAGAAACTCGAAAGTAAAAATACTAGTCCTGCTAATTCTTTTGTTG
Source organism: Leptospira fletcheri (assembly GCF_004769195.1). Taxonomy (NCBI): domain Bacteria; kingdom Pseudomonadati; phylum Spirochaetota; class Leptospiria; order Leptospirales; family Leptospiraceae; genus Leptospira; species Leptospira fletcheri. The sequence continues at coordinate 5,049 of NZ_RQET01000013.1, read as the reverse complement.
CAAACGGTTGGAATTTGGGCCCAAGAAGAGCCTCGTCCTGGAGCAGATTGTATCACCGGAAAAGATAATGTTTCTTTAAAAGTTCTAAAGACGATGAAGGACGATGACGTTTTGAAGCAAGAGTTTGTCGGACCGGCAGATATGGATACTGGCGGCTGGTGGTGGTCCCTTGGATGGGCGACTTCTCACCTTCGCCCTAAAGGACAAGAACTTGCAAATTTTATGAAATCTAAGCCCAAGGAGTCAAATAAAAAGGCTATTAGAGATTGGACCAAAAAATCCTGCGATAATATTGCTTATTATGCTCAATATTATGGATTAAAGGAAAGAAAGGCATATTGTACCAATGTAAATCGAGGTATAGGCGAAATAATTCTTTCATATATCTATATACATGAAGATAAAAATAAAATGAATTCCTTTTATCTTCTGCCTGGAAGGCAAAATATGAAAAAAGAATTTTATGAACACGGTCGTCCGAGAGAAATTACAGTTTATTATTTAATACCTGAAAATTCAGGAATGATTCAAAATGGTGCAGTTGTTTTTCAAAATCCTTGGTTATATCAGAAGCAGAAGATAATACTGAAGGATACTTTAAGCTACCAGAAAATTGAGATTCCAAATTTTGAAAATATTTATGAGGACACTCCATTTTCAGATTGCTGTAGTAAGAGAATCATGGTGGCGATCGAAATCAATAGCGTGTATGATGGCACTAAGGAGAAAGACATTACCTGTATAACAGATATACGAAGCGGAGGAGAAGATGAAAAGGTCTACCAGTATGTCCCGAAATAGGAAAAGGAAAACGAAACCCGGCTTCTGCCGGGTTTCTTCGTAAAAGGGGTAAAGAGTAAGCCCGAACGAGAAGATTATGAGAATATTAGAATTCACAACTCTGCTAATTCTAACTGCGATGAGCTTTGAAGCCAACGCTAGGATTCTCACGCTCAACACCGCGAAGGATCGAGCCGGGGTCAAGTTATTGGGGGGTAGGGAATTGTGGAATTTGAAAAGAGCGCAATAACTTGACCGAAGGTGAGAGCCTGACCCGAGGATAGAAACATAAAGGTATTAGAATAAGCGAAAATGCGAGGGACGCGGCCAAAGGAGAAGTGGGTGGAAACGCGATCCGAGTTCAATTAACAAACGGCCAACTGATCGCAGGACTCGTGAGTACAGTCGGACAGACATGGATCGGAGACGAACTGGGAGGAACGAACGGAGCGGTCGCAGGACTGGTCAACGGAATCATTAGCACAGTGACAATGGGCTCGAACCTCCCGATGACAGGATTCGTGAGCTGGACACCTCACCAAAACAAAGACATTCTCCTCGGAGAAGACGGACAAGCAGGAGGTTGGGGAGGAGGATTCGCATTCGCAGACGAAGGAGCGAACGTAGGACTGAGCTTTACACCTGGAAGTGGAATCGACTTGAACGTGAACTACAACTTCAAGGGAGCGAATGGAGAAGGCTTAGGATTCTTGGGAGGTAGCTATAACGCGGGGAGCGGGAACACAAGTGTAAGCGGAGGAGTGGATCTGTTCGGGAAAGAAAAAGGAGACCTACACCACGGAGGATTGGTTGCAAGCGTGAGCAAGGACGGAACCTCAAGCATAGGTGGATACTACAACTACGGAGACGGGAAACTTCCTCCGAACTTACGAGGCCACGGATTCACACTGAACTATTCTACAGACGGAAGACTGAACTTCAGCGGTCAGTTTAAGGGATCTACAGTCGCATCGGTAAATTATAATACTGCAACAGGAAAATTCGAGAAGTTAGAAGGGAATATCAACTTCCAAAACGATCTGAACTTGGCATTTATCCAAGAACATGCGATCGAGAATTTTCAGAAAGGAAATAAGACAGTTGCGACGACGACTGGGAAACTTCTCGCAGAGATGGGACTCTTGTCCAAATCGGACTTGAGTGTACTCCTGAGTAGCCCTGAAGGAGTGAACAAAATCAACGACCTCTTCGAAGAGATGAAATCCAAACTGGATACGGAAGAGAAGAAGAAGCTCTTCAAACAACAACTGAAACTTGCGGGGAAAAGAATCGGGATCCGAATCGAATTCGAACCTTCTGTGACAGAGACATGGCAGAAACTAACGAACAGAGTGTTGGGGGACGTGCTGCTTGCGTTCGGTGGTGCGAATACGGGACTGAGCGCAGTGGACACTGCGGAGAACCTCTTCCGGACAAAAACCTGTTTTAGCGGTAGTCAGGAGATCTGGACGGTAAAAGGATACAGAAGGTTAAACGAATTAAAATCCGGAGATAAGGCGTACACGTTAAACGAAGAGACTGGAGAAATAGAGATCCAGGAGATCGAAGAAGTGATCACGCACGATGTAAATGTAGTACACAAAGTTCGTTATGGTAACGGAGGAATTGTGACGACAACTTGGAACCACCCGTTTGCAATTTTAAACGCAGGAGAAAGAAGTAAGAATTCGGGAGTGAGTGGAGACGTGTGGGCGAAGGCTGAGGACTTAAAAAGCGGGGATAGAAGCATTACGAAGCAAAGTATCCAGAGAGCCAGAATGAAATCGAGACTGAAAAAGACCCCTGTTTTAACGGAGAGATTGGCATACGCGTCTATTGCGCTGCATGGGAATCCGTTTAACGGCGTAGTAGAAGCGAATTGGAAAACTGAAGTAGAAGGAACGCTCGAGATAGAAGAGATCCGTGAAGTCATAGAGAAGGAGAGAGTGTATAACCTTGAGATGTCCGGAAATCACAACTATTTTATCCGGATCGGGAATGACCTTGCACTGGTCCACAACTACGACGAGACGACTCAAGCAATCCTGAAAGATCCGAATCTAACACCGAAAGAGAAAATGGAGAAACTGCTTGCCCGAGAATCGTTTACGTTTGAGGGGAAGACTTGGAATCGAGAAGAAATCACTCCTGAGAAAAAGGACGCCAAAGGCAAGATTGTACAAAGAAGAGAATTCGGATACGTCTCTGAGGAAAACCAGTATGGCAAGAAGGATACACTTACCTTCAAAGAAGTGAAGGGAAAAGTAGAAGCAGTCCAGTTGCAAGAAGGCGGGAACTTAGGGAAATATTATAAAGAGATTAAGAAATATAACGAGAAATTTAATCAAATAGATGGAAGAGAGAGAATCTATGGGAACTTACCAACTTTTGAAGAAAAGCCTCAACATTATAGAGATGAGGTTCGCATAGCGCTGAAAGATAAGGGAATAGAAGTGCCTTTAACGGAGGATGCTAATGGAAAGAAATCCTTCAAATTCTTAAAGTTGGAAGGAGACAAGATCAAGTCATCCAATACCCCGAGCCGGATGATAGAGACGGACGGAGGAGTTCTTGTGATTGCTGGACAAACACATACGCAAAGAGGTTTTTCTTACCAAGGAGAAAGTGACAGAGAAGGTTTAAAAGTACATGATGGTCCACATCCTGGACGAGCAGTTCATGACTATGAAATCTGCCAATCTGCTGCACCTGCGGAAATACTGCATGCCTTAGGTTTTAAAATGACAGAAAGTCAAATGAAAAAATTCGGGAGTTTGGAGGTGATGATTGCTCGGGATTTTGCTGACTTTGCGGCTAAATCAGGACGAAGACCGTCTGATCTCAATTATAACGAGATTACGAAGATCTTGAGTGAGAAATACGGATTCGGAAAACAGGATTCAAAAGAAGTAGGATACAATAAATCTTACGAAGCACCGAAGGCAAAATATTTTACAAACGGTCGTTTTGATGAAGAATTCCTGACTCAACTAAAAGACTACAATACAAAAGCAGCTCACGATTTCCAGGGAGAAAAATTGAAATCCTGGATTATCTCCGAGTTAAGAGCGGGACGACAGGTAGTCGTAGGCGGGAATTTTGCTGGCTTGGATCACATACTTGTAATTACTGGATACGACAAGTATGGATATATTGTGCATGATTCCTATGGGGATGCGAATAAGAAGTATACGAATACGGATGGTCGCTACAATCGTTATAAATTTAAGGATCCGCTTTTTAGATTCGGATACGGCTATTCGGTTAAGAAAAATTAGGAAAGGAATAACGTAAAGATATGAAAAAAGAAATATTCATTTTGATTTTAGTTCTTCTGGCTTCCTCTGCTGCAAATGCGCAAGAGGATACGTTTAAGGAAGATTGTTTTTCGAAGAAGAATAACCAAGAGTTAAAGCTGCTATCCCAAAAGAAATCTTTGGATCCGATCACAGGACCTCTTTATGCGAGAGATGCGAAATATCCGGCTAAAGGGATGGATTGGTCGACCTCTTATTTTGCAGAACCTTGGGTGAAGATTAGTAGAACGAGACCTAAAAACAGAGGTGAGGCCATTGAATGGGTGGAGGACACTTGCGGATTTAATGCTTACTTAGCGCAGGATTTTTACCCTCAAACTTTTTGGTGCGAAGGCGTAGATGGTTTCGGCATCGGCGAGGTAATTGCCGGAGTCATTTCGATTCAAAAGAGTCATTTTTATATTGCTCCAGGATACAATCAGGGAATTGAAAAACGAAACAGTCAACGAGAAGGTTTCCTCGCGTATTCTCGTCCTAAAGAGATTACAATTTACTATTTAGTTCCTCGTGTCGTGGATACCCCCCAAGGAGGAGGGACCCGATTTAACGACATTGTATTCTTCGATAAACAGACTTTCAAGTTGGGAGAGGCACCTGGTTGGCAGAAAATCGATATAGAGAATTACGATAAAATCAAATCTTATGTTTCTAAGTTCGATTCGAAACGGAGAGAACCTTTGATCCTTGTGGCGATTGAGATCAATTCTGTATACGAAGGGAATAACCCGAAATATAAAGATAAGACTTGTATCAGCGAAATTGGAAACGTTTTGGAGGACTCGGAATATTCTAAGCAGTATATAAAGAAATGAATTCTCGCATACAACACCGCGAAGGATCGAGCCGTGGTCAAGTTATTGGGGGTGAGGGAAATTGGTGTACAGTGATAGTATTCGGCTGACATTTCTTCAGAAAGAAATTTCCTAATTTTCTAAAATTGGTTCGTCGTTTT
>NZ_RQET01000012.1 GCF_004769195.1 Leptospira fletcheri | reverse complement strand
TGGAACTCTTAATCCCCGATCTCAATCTCAGCTTTTTTATTTCTCATTCGCAGTTATATTGTTGTTAAGGAACTTGGTATTTGCCTCTGCAAAATTTTCAAAAAGGGAAAATTCCGTTTTTAAAAACCTGTTCAGCTTTGCCGGCGATTTTCCATACGAAAAAGGCCGTAAAAACCAATGTAGGGAATCGAGTTGGCCCGTCAAGGAAAAACGTAAGGAATTCTTTCGATTTTTTAGAGGAGGCCCCCACCCTACTCTGGGAGGGGGCCGGTGCGGTGGTACCCCCGATCCCTTATCAGAATTTTCTCATTTCGACAAGAACGTTTTTTATGCAAATTCTTGTAGGAACTCCTACAAGAAAGACCTTTTAGGATGGAGAAACGGGCAACAATTGGCCCACAAGTCCGCCTCAAATCCCCTCGCTAAAACACTACCTAGTCCCGGCTTCGAACAGATCGGCCTCCTGTTCCAAATGAATCCATTTCCGAATTCCCCGAAGCAAATCCGGATCGGACAGCTCGGAAGCTTTTCCTTGTCTCAATTCCAACTCCAAGAGAAATTTCTTTCTATCCAACCCTCCGCCATATCCCGTTAGACTCCCATTGGAACCGATCACTCGATGACAAGGTACGATGATCGCGATCGGATTTTTTCCGTTCGCAAGACCTACTGCCCTGGAAGCGCTCGGATTTCCGATCCTACGAGCTAATTCGCCGTAGGAAATGAGAGTCCCGAACGGAATCCGAGTGAGTTCCTGCCAGACCTGCCTTTGAAACGGAGAGCCGACGGAAAAAGAAATCGGAAGATCAAACTCTTTCCTGGAGCCGGCAAAGTATTCCTCGAATTGTCGGATCGCGAGAGAGATCGGTTTTAAACTCGGATCCTCCACCCATTTCGAATCGAGTTCAGCCGCATATTTTTGCTTACTCATATTCACTTTTATGATGTCTTTTCCGTCGGAAAGAATCAGAATCTCTCCGATCGGGCTCTGGGTTTTTCCGTAATAATACATTTTCATTCCTCCAATGATTTCCATAGATGCATGGTCGCGTACGAACGCCACGGCCTCCAAGACTCCGCCTTTTCCAACACTTTACGAGGATTGTCCTCTCCCAACGCTTTACGTATTCCTAAATCGGTATGCGGAAACGCGTCGGGCCAATTCAATCCCCGCATCGCGATGTATTCCGCGGTCCACTTTCCGATGCCTTTGATCTTCATAAGTTCGGCGAGCTGTGCCTCGAAGTTCCCGTCGGGTCGGAGATCCAACTTCCCTTCCGCTACCGCCTTTGAAAAATTCAGAATCGTCTCGGCTCGACCTATAGGCATTCCCAGAGAAGCGATTTTCTTCGCGTCGGTTTTGGCGATCCGTTCCGCATCCGGCATCAGATGGGTCAGACCTGAGATCTCCGTTTCCACTCTAATCCCGAATTTTTCTGCAAATCTTCCCGCGAGCGTGGTTGCGGCCTTTACGCTGATTTGTTGGCCCAAGATTGCGCGGATTCCGACTTCGAACGTATCGAAGGCGCCGGGAACTCGGAGTCCGGGATTTTTTACGGACAATTTACCAAGACGTTTCGAAATCAAAGTGGGTTCGGCATTCAAATCGAATAATTTCCGCAAACGGGAAAGTACGGGCACCAAGACGGGAAGTAAGGAAATGCCGATCTTAGCCTGTAGCATATCCTTTCCGGAAATCGGAGAAACGGAAACCGTTCCTTGAAAGCCCACGATAGATACGGTCCGACTATAGGTTTCTTCCTGGACGGATTCCACTCCGAGCAGAAGCCTTTGATTCAAAAAATCTAATAAAGTTCTCCAATCGAAAGGAGGTCGAAAACTCAGATCACAATTTACATAATCCGTGTCGCGAGCCGCGACCCGAGTCCTTCGGAATTGGCTCGGAACCATCCGATACCTTCCTTTAAAGAGGGCATTGAATCTCCTCAGACTGGAAAAACCGCTCGCAAACGCGATGTCCGTCACACGAAGGTCTGTGTCCGTCAATAGACGCTTTGCCAAAAGCAATTTCTGGGTTTGAGCCAACTCGATCGGAGAAACCCCGAATTCGCTTTTGATCACCCGCCTTAAATGACGCGAAGTCACTCCGAATTCCTCCGCGAGATCCTCCACGGAACCCTCGCTCAATGCGCCTTCTTCTATCATCTGCATCGCCTGATTCGCGAGACGACTTGTCGCTTCCATCGACGAGTAACCGGGTGCGAGTTCCGGCCTACATTTTAAACAAGGTCTGTAACCGGCGACTTCCGCGGCGGCGGCGCTCGGGTAAAACGAGCAATTCTTGAAATGTGCAGCCCTTACCCTGCAAATCGGACGACAATAGATTTTAGTGGTTTTGACCGCAATAAAGAATACCCCGTCGAACCTGGAGTCATGGGTCAAAATCGCTTGGTAACAAATATTCGCGTCCAACATCGACGACACTATACGATACTTTCTCCGGTTTGACTCGCCATTTTCGGACCTGTTCTTCGACACCGGCAGTTCGGAGAAAAAACAGAAATCTCACCGACGACAATTCAAAAAATAAACCCGGAATTTGTCACAGCCTTACCTTTCCTCCGTCTCTACTGAAAAGAGGGAAAAATGGGCCTAAGATTGAATTACGCAAGAGCTTATCCGGAAGCCTTGGAAGCGATGCTAAAAATGGAAAAATTCTCGAAATCAGGAGGAATAGAACCGCAGTTATACGAACTAGTCAAAATACGAGCCTCCCAGATCAATGGCTGTGCATATTGTATCGAAACACATACCAAGGACGCGAGGGCCTTCGGAGAGAAGGAAAGAAGGATCTATCTTCTGAATGCGTGGAGAGAAGCGCCGTGTTATTCCGAAAAGGAAAGAGCTGCTCTAGAAATAACGGAATACGTTACCCGAATCTCCGAGAAGGGAGTTCCGAACGAGGCCTATGAAAACGCGAGAGCACATTTCGACGAGCGCGAATTCGTCGCTCTGGTTGTTCTGATCAATACGATCAATTCCTGGAATAGGATCGCGATTTCGACCGGAATGCAGGCGCTGATGATCTAGGAGAAAGGAATTCGATCCCGACTTACGGAAACGAATTCCTTTTCCGAAAAATCAGTTCGTTTGAAAACGACCGACCAAACCGGTCAGTTGCGTAGCCTGACCCCTCATCTGACCGGAGTAACTCGTAACCTGATCGGCCCCAGCTGCGATCTCTTGCGTTCCTTCCGAAATACTTAGGATCGTTTTCGTGATTTCTTCCGTGGCCCGCTTCTGCTCCAGAACCGCCTCCTCTATCTGAAGACTGAAATTCATCAGACTCGTGGAACTATGACCGATTTCCACCGTATTATTTTCCTGGGTTTTGACGGATACGAGAACGCTCTTGGCCGTACGATCAAACTCTTCCACTCTCGTCTTCAGACGCTTGAGCACGTCGGATGCCTCTTCCACTTTCGCGTTTCCGTTCGTGACCGCATCGTTCGTAGAATTCACCAGATCGCCGATTTCCTGGACGGAAGCGGCCGTCTGTGCCGCTAATTTTCCGATTTCTTCAGCAACGACCGCGAAGCCTTTTCCCGCTTCCCCCGCTCTTGCAGCCTCGATTGCAGCATTCAAAGCGAGTAGATTCGTCTTTTCCGATATGTCGGTAATGATGGAAAGAATTTCGGAAATCCGAGAAGCGGAATCCCGTATCCCGGCCATCGCCCTCGTAGAGGAACTCATCGCACTCTCTCCACTGGCAGCTTCCGCCATGGATTCAGTAGCGAGCGTCGCTAAGCCTTGCATTTCCCGATTGATATTCGTGATCTGTTCGCGTAACAGAATCACGTTACCGTCGATCTCTTTCATGTTCGATACCGCTTTTTCCATAGAGGTGCCTACGTTCGCGGCGGACGATGCCAACTGTTCCACGGCTGCGGAAGATTGTTCCGCTGCGGAAGCCTGGGTCTGAGCCACTTCGGAAAAATTGCCGGAAGAAGAGTTCATCTCGTCGGAAGTCTTGGACATTTTGTCCGCAGTCGAACCGATTTCCAGAACGATCTTACGTAAACTGTCCCTCATCTGAGACATCGAATTCAATACCTTGCCGATTTCGTCGTCATTCGCATAATCGGTGTGGACCGATAGGTTTCCTTTCGCGATCTCTTCCGAGAAACCTATCGCCTGGAGTAAACCCGTGCTAATCAATTTCTTAAAGATCAAATTCAGAACGATCAGTACAGCCACCAAGATCAACACCGAAGTGATCGTACTTTCCAAAATCACGCTCCTTAACTCTTTCCAGAAGATGGATTCGGGAATACTTACTTTTACGACCCAGTATCTAGTCTCTCTCCCGATCCGGAAAGGGGTATAATAGTGGATATGGTCGTCGGAACGACGATCGAATCTCTTCCCCTCGTCTTTTTTCTTCAATACGTAATCCAGCTCTTCTTTATCGCCGATCATCTTGCCGACCGTTTCGATATCGACGCTATGAGCTGCGACCAATCCCTTCGGCGATATTAAGCTGATATAGCCCTGGCCGCGGAACGGTTTAATCCCCTTAAAAAATGCCTGTAGTTGGTCCAGGGAGATATCGATCCCCGCGACCCCGTAGAATTTATCGTCTACACTGATGGGAGCCGTAAGGGATATCATCCATACGTCCTTTCCGTTTACCGGATATAAGTACGGATCGATAACGGCCATTTCGTTCGTCTTTTTTGGAATATTATAAAATTCTCCTTTTTCATCCTCGCGATCGAAATTGACGCAAGGCTCCAGCAAGAGGTCTTCTTCGCTTTTTCCCCTATTGTAATACGGAATAAATCGACCCGTCGCATCGTGACCGGGAGTGTTCACGAATTGGTTGTCGCGACCGTCAAAGGCGTTTGGCTCGTAGATCAGCCAGAAACCGAACCATTTTTTGTTCCTAGACAACATCCCCTGCATGGCCTTTTGAACGGGCGCCCGTTCGTGAGTCGCGTAAATCAACGGCCATCGGAAACCACGAATCATTCCCAATCCGACATCCAGCATATCCTTAACTTCCAAGGACCAGCGGTCGGCGGTGACTTCCGAATTACTTTCGACTTCGTTCTTTAGATTTCTGTAGGAGGAAATGGAATTTAACGTCGCCAAAAGAACAAAACCGGCGAGCAAAACCAAAGAGACATAGATGGAAACTCTTATGCGAATACTCATAGCGAAGAGAAAGGATTCATAGTCCGAAATTTTTTAAAAGTAAAAAAGATATTTTCCTATTCGATATTTGGATTTTTTACGATTCGAGTTTTGAATTTAGCCGATTCCGTTAACCGAACTAGGAAGGCGGATTTTTTCTGGGCTTTTAGTTTTGAATCATTCTATTTCTCAGCTTTTTTCGGTAAAAAATCATGCCCAAACGGTATATGGATTCTCCTTGACCCGATTGAAAACGATCCCAGCCTGGTACCGGACTCGCATGGGCAACCGTTTCTTCATCGCTTTCATCGCCTTTCTCTTTGCGGGCCAAGCCATGCATGCCGCATTCCAACGGTATTATTACGATTTTTCCGTATGTACCTGTAATCATGGTTCCGCTTCCGAAACTCATGGTTCTCATGAAGAAGATCAGTTGTTCGCGAAGAAAATCCTGGAATCCGAAACAAAAGGAATTTCTTCGGCAAACAATGCACGGAATTGCCATTCCAAAGAGGCCCAAGAATCGGCTCCCCACAAATGCTCCTGTAAAAAACACGAAAAATCCTCTCGAACTTTAACCGTTGCCAGTCCTTTTTTAAAGGGAAAGCTCACCTTACGGATTCGTCCGGAATTTTATGCCTTCGAATCCTGGCCAGATTCGGATTCCCTTTTGACATTAGGACACTCTCACCGCATCCTCCGACCCCCTTCCCACTTTTAAATTTCCGGAACATTCAGGCGACGCGGAAGGGCAATTCTCCCATTCCGCAATCTTTCCTCTATTGTCATAGGGCCTTAAAGCGATCGGCGCACCTTTCGAAAATAGAGAGAAATCGATTCGAGTCCTAAGCTCTCCAAAGCTCGGGAAGAGAATCGCCAGGACGGAGAAATAACATTAGGTATTTATAATATGAAAACTATACATGCCGTATTTTTTACGGTGCTATTCGGATTGACGTTCGGAAATTGCGGAGTTTCCAAGGATGGAAGTCACAACCGCGGAATCCTAGCCATGGACCTTATCGTCATGAGCCAGCCCCAGGCTTTGGTTTATATTGCGAACCAAGGAAGCGGAAATTTCGGAGTAAATGTTCTTCAGGTTTCCATGACTGGAGCGGTATCCTTACTTCCCGGAACTTCTTTCGGTGCGATTCCCGGCGGTTTGACGGCCACTGGAATCGGTTCCGGCCATGTCCTGAGCACGGTTAAGGGCGCAAATCAAGTCGCAATTTTGGATGCAAGACAAGGATCCTCTCCGTTAAGGATGCTCTCGGTAGGCACGAATCCGAATACGATCTATGTGGATCCCGCGAATACCGACCATAGCTGGTTGTTAAACGACGGAAACGCGACAGGTGCGGATCCGATTCTATGCTCAGCTACCCAAGGATCCTTTTCGGTCATCCACGACACCTCGGATCCGGTGCTTCTGGCTCATACCCACGCGAACCTATGTGTGGGAAAGGGACCGCACGACGCCGCCTCGCAAACACAGGATCCGAAGCTTGCCATGGTTACAAACCAAGGAGACAATACGGTTTCCGTCATCGACAATAGTGAAGATTCCCCCACTTTCCTAAGTCAAACCGGAGGGATCTTGAACACGATTGCGCTGGCCTCCAAACCGAAAGGAATGGTTTATTCCTCTCTTACGAACCTATTTTACACCTACCTTCCGGCAAGTCCGGGAAGTATAGCGGTAATAGATCCGACCGGAAACGGAAACACGGGAGCATTGGGAACTCCGATCGCAAGCGTAGGAACGACATATTCCGTTCTGAAATCGGACACCACGGGACAGTTTCTGATTCTTGCGGGAACGGATACTTCCACTTCCCCGAACAAAGGAACTTTACAAATCATTAACGTTAGCACCGGTGTAAAAACTCCGATCACCGTGGGTAGCACAGGATTTTCGGATGTGCAGCAATCTCCCGACGGAAAACGGTTGTTCGTATCGACGGCTTCGACAGACGCCTCTACTTCCACGAATCTGATGTACGTTTACGATAGCTCCAATCTTCCCAGTCTGAATCTTTTGAGCACGATTCCCGTAGGAAAAGCCGCCACAACGTACAGAACCTTCGCACTGAACTCGACCGGGAATTCGGTACAGAACATCTTCGTACCGAACTTCAGCGACGGAACGATTTCCGTGATCGACGGAAAAAGCTATAACGTGACGAATTCCTTTACTGTGGGGGGAAATCCTTCTCTTACGACGATCTTTCAACAGGGCAGCGGATCCTCTTCGATGAACATGGGTGGAATGAATGGAATGTAGAAAATTCATTAGCGTCGGAATCTTCATCGCGGTTTTCACGATCTCTCGCGTTCCGATTTCCGCTCAGGAATCGGATCCAGCTCCGGTCGTCCCGCTAGAACAAGCGATTCCGACCGTTCCGGAAGAGAAAAAAAAGGACAGGGAGAAGAAGGTGCACGAACACGGAAAGGATCACCTTCTCGAAGCCCCCGCCGGATTGATGGGAACACACACACATACCCCGGGAACGATTATGGTAGAATATCGTTATATGCTGATGAATATGGGCGGGCTGTACCAAGGAGGAGGCAAAATGGATCCGACATTGCCTCTTCTTCTTCCCCATAATACCGTGACGACCGTCAATCCGATGGCCGGAATGGGAATGGCTCCGAGCACGACGACGAGTTCCACATATATGATGACTCCGGTCAAAATGAACATGGAAATGCATATGGCCACGGCAATGTTCGCGATTACCGAAAATTTGACGGCGATGGCAATGATTCCGTATGTCAGGAATACGATGGAAATGTTGAACGCGGGCTCCTATCTGAACACGTATATGAGCGCTAAAGGTGTGGGAGACATACAAGGACAACTGTCCTATCGATTCGTTCATAAGGAAAACCATAACCTCCTTGTGAACTTCGGCTTCAGTTTTCCGACGGGTTCCATTGACGAAAAAGATACTATGGGGCCCGGAACCGTGCGAAGCAAAGTACCGTATAACATGCAGCCGGGAACGGGAACCTACAACCCTTCTCCCGGGCTCACTTATACGGGAAAATGGGAAAAGATTTTTTGGGGAAGCCAAGCGTTTGCCAATTTAAGGAACGGAAAGAATGCGAATGCTTATAAATTCGGAAACCGTTACGAGGCTTCGGTATGGATCGGATACAAAATCGCGGATTGGATCTCGTTATTGGGAAGATTTCAATTCCAAAAATGGGAGAATATCAGCGGAGCGGATCCGATCTTGAGCGTTTTAATGGATCCGCAAAACGATCCCGAGAGGCAAGGAGGAAGAAGATCCGTGGTATATGCGGGAACGAATATCAGACTTCCTTTCGGTTCGGAAGTGGAAACTAGGCTGAACCTAGAATACGGAGTCCCTGTTTACCAACACTTAAACGGACCTCAATTGGGATTGAAATCCGCGTTTAACGTTTCGGCACAGGCGATTTTCTAGATGGACCTCCGGGAAGTTCGGTTTCTCAGCCTTCTTTCGATCTTATCCGTATTCTCGTTTTTTTCCTGCGAAAATTCCGGTGCGGATAAGATTCGCGGAGGCGATTTAGAAGCGCTCCTGCTCAGTAGCCAACAGATCAGCTACCAATGTTCCGTAGTTAGGCCGACCTTCGCCAGCCTTAGCCAAGGACAGGGAACGACATACCATTGCGGAACTTGTCATAGCGGAAGCAATATCAACGGAGGCGTAGATATCACCAGCTACAATTCCGTTTCGTCTGTGGTGGTGCCGGGCAATCCGAATGCGAGCATTCTTTTTCGAGTGGTCGTTCCCGGAGGATTGATGTCCGCCTATACGGCGGACACTCTCAACCAGACCATCTATTGTTGGATTAAGGGAGGCGCAAATCCATGAACCGGAATCGACGGATTTTGAATTCGCTTCGAACCTTTCTTCCTCTTTGTGTCTTGTTGCTATCTGCTCATTCCGTAAAAGGCGTGGAATTTCCCGAATCCAAATTAAGACTTTCTTCCGCCAGAATCTATTTCCGTAGCGTCGCTCCCCAAGAAACGATTTACGGCTCCGGCCGGACCGCTTCGGGAGAAGTAGATCCTTTGAATAAGACGGTGTCTATCAGGATAGACCTTCGGGATTTTCGGACAGCAAACCGTCTAAGAGATTCCCATCTTCATGATAACTATCTGGAGACGGAGGAGTTTCCGACGGCAAAATACGAAGGAAGAATTCTCGACTTCGATCCCGGCTCCGGAAAAGTAAAGACCGTAGGAACATTACTCCTACACGGAAAAGAAAAAAAGGATTTTCTAATAGAAGGAATATTACTCAAAAATCCGGAGGGATTCTCCTATTCCGCCGACTTCCTAATCTCCTTGAACGATTTCTCAATCGAAATTCCGACTCTGCTCTCGTTGAAATTGAACGAAAAAATCGAGATCAAAACGGTCTTTCAACTCGAACCAGTACTCCGATCAAAATGAACAAGAAATACCTGCTCTTTCTGCTCCTCATTCCGGTTCTTCCGACATTTTCGAAAGGCTCCACATTCATGAGTCCGACGATGATCAACCTTCCTTCCACCGAAGACGTCGGTTATAAAAATCTGGACCTGAGATTCAATCATAGATTCGGAGACGCTCAATCCGGATTTTCAAACCTCTTCGGATTGGACTCCGGCGCGAACATACTGATCGGAGGCGACTACGGACTTACGGATCGGATCTCCGTAGGAGCAGCCAGGATTTCCGCGAATAAAACCTACGAATTGAGGTCCAAGATCCGTTTGCTTACCCAAACCGAGGGCTTCCCGTTTACTGTCAGCTTTTGGGGAGTCGCTTCCCAAGATACGGACAAGCAGGTCGTTCCCTTAAGTCCCGCGATCCAAGTTCCCTCGAGCGGAAATTCGGCACTGGACGCACAAATTTCGCAAAATCTAAATCATTACACCTTATCAGATAACGATAAAAGAAGTTATATGACCTCGTTCCTGATTTCGAGGAGATTCAATGACGTATTTTCCCTACAGATTTCTCCGACATTCGTCCATCGGAATTTCGTAAAGTCCACGCTCCAAAACGACCGCTACGGAGTGGATATAGGAGGTAGGATCAAACTGTTTCGACGGGTGGATTTTACGTTCGAAACGATTCTCACAAAACAGAGGGATTACATTGGCACGGACTATGCGTCCGCCGATAGACAAAGCAAGATCGCCGGACTACCGACTCTTACGTCGAACGATATAAATACTTTGTATTCTCTTCCGAGGGATTTGCCTTCCGTCTATCTTCAGAACGTAACGTTACACAAGCACGCCCCCCATTATTCGGTACCGTTCAGCTTCGGCGTGGATTTCGAAACGGGAGGGCACGTATTTCAACTTTTCATAACGGATATTGCCGCCCTAGCCCAGACAAAATTGCTGAACGGAGGAGAATACGATTTCGGAAAGCGTCAGTATTCCCTCGGCTTCAACATTCATCGGAACTTCTCTTTCGAAGATAACTTAGGTCCTTCCGAATGGGAGGACAAAAAACCCGTTTCCGAAACCAAACCGGAAGAAACGAAGACGTCTCCCCAGGAAGAAAGCCCGCCTCCAAAGCAAGCCGAATAGAAACGAAGATTCGATCGAAAAAGCGAATTCCTATTTTTCCAGGCTCGCGTACATTTCCTTAGGTCTTCCCGCAAGTTCCGCCAAGAGAACTCCCGTCATCACCAGGCCGCAACCGATGAGACCGAATTTCCCCAATCTTTCATCCAATACGTAAAATGCGATCAAAGCTGAAAACACCGGCTCCAGGGAAAAAATCAATCCGGCTCGAGTGGGCGTAACCGCTTTCTGGTACTTCGTCTGGAGGAAAGTGGTTCCCACCGAGGAAATCAATCCGTTGTAAATCAAAGCGGGCAAAACTCCGGATTCCCAATGCCACATCAAAGTTTCCCAGTCCAATGCGTCCAACAGGAAAGCCAGTATGAAAGAAAGCAGACTAGTGAGTAGAGTTTGCGAGAGCAGAAGAGTCCGAATGGACACTTCCCGGCTCGCTTTATCCATTAGAAGAATGTAAAACGAAAAGAAGAGGGCACCGGCAAGCGTGATCAGATCACCCCAATCGAAGCGAAAAAGAAACTGGGCGTCCTGCGGACCCGCATCCGCCGAAAGAAAAACGAGACCTCCCATCACTACGGCGACCCCGAGCAGATTCCCCGTATTCGGGAGTCGTCTAAAAAATATAGTCTGCAGGATCGGAGTGATCACGACGAGGGTTCCGGTTAAAAAGCCGGATTTCGTCGCCGTGGTAAATTTCAACCCTATGGTTTGACAGGCAAATCCCAAAAACATCCAGAGACCCAAAAGAAGGGAAACTCGAATATGGGAGGAGTCCTCTTTTTCGCCGGGACCTTTTTCGCTTAACAAAGCAAAGGCTAAAAACACCAAGGAAGCGATTGCGAAACGGATCCCTAAAAAAAGAGAAGGGGAAACGGAAACGAGGCTCATTTTCGTCGCCGTAAATGTCCCTCCCCAAACGAGGGTGCACAAGACTAGAGCCGCTTCGTTTTTAAACCGAACCATGCGAAATTTAGATCTCATACAGACTCTTAGGCATTGCCGTAAAATTTCCGTTCCGGGCCAATCAATCTTGTCCTCATTCCTTCTTCAATACCAAATCCACGGCTTTCCAGGATTTCCACGTAGGACCTTCCCAATACAACGGGGCATAACCGGTCTTTTCCACCCGAAGTTTGACCTTCCTTAAAAAAGGAAACGACTGGAAATAGATTCCGTCCGCAGGTCTTGCGGTTCTGATTTCTCCGTGATAGTACGTCTGGTTCTCGAAAACTATGTTCGCATCCAAAGGGTGACCGTTCTCATCCGCGATCCGAAAAAAAACCTTATCGCCTTCCAACAATTCCCGGAGGAGAAGTTTCCAAGCGGGACGCATGGATTCCACGATTTTCGGCACGTCGGAGTATGGAGGATTGGAATGGGAAGTTTCGAGAAGATAAGCTAAAGTTCCATATTTAAAGAAAAAATAATCCTGGTCCACTCCGTCGACCCCATAGATATTCTTTCTTGCCCGGAAGGCCTTGTCAGGATTATAACTTCTGATTTCAGCGGCGATTTTATTTCCTAAGCTCCAAGCAAGGTCGGGATCCGGATTGCGGGTATCGTCTATCGTATAAGGCACGAGGATGCAATTCGCGTATGCGTGATAGCTGATGGATCCGACAAACCTTTCCTTTTCCGCCAAGGCCATCATGGCAACGGTCTCCGGCTCGGATCCTGGACGCGGCCCCCGGTAAAAAACACTGGAAGGCAAAGGAGAGGTCTGATTCGACCTGGTCTTCCCCCAAAAAAAAGGATAATTCCTGTTGATATCCACGCCGGGATTATCTTTTTCTAATATGGATCCGTAGCCGGGATAACCGTTCTTCCGCCCCATCGCGATCGTCTCGTTCCAAAAAACGTTGGCTCCGTCCGGATTTACGATGGGAACGATCCAAATCTTCAGTTTGGACAATGCATCCGAATATTCTTTTTTGGAGGATAGGACGCCGTATATTACGTCGTAACAGTGTTCCACGGAGATCACTTCGTTGGAGTGGTGAGCACAATTAAAAAGAACGGAGACTTTTCCCGCGTCCGCAGTCCTATGATCCGTAAGAAGGATCGCGAAGATGTCCGCCCCCCTGCTGGATTTTCCGATGACCTGAAAAGACGCCTGCCTGGGAAAGAGTTTCGAGATCCAGTATAGATATCTGAAATTTAGGGAATTATCCTTGTAGCCTTTCGTTACGTCGCCTAATGCGAATATGGTTTCGTTTACCAACTCCTGATAATTGCCGGAGTAATATTTGAAAGGATACTTGTATACTTGGGAAATTCCCTGTTTCGGAAAACCGTACGACTTTAGGTCGGACCTCGGAACAGCCGCGTAGAAGGAGTCCCTTTCTTCGAACGTAAAGGGCACCCGGTAATCCGTGATTCGAAGGAATTCCTCTCTGGAATTCCGGTCCACTTTCAGGAGGGTCATTTTACCCGGATCGTTCAGAGGCCGGGACGGGATGGTATCACGATAAATACAGGACCAGCTCGCAGGAACACAAAAAAGAACCAGATTGCAAAAAAGAAAAAAGCGAAACCTGAACGACACCAAAAGAAAAGGTATTGTTCCGCCTTCGCTTTGCAAACCAAGAAAATACGGATTCGAGGAAAGAATCCTCCGTAAGCCTTATTTTTTAATCCAGTACTGCGTCCTACCGATCAGGGAAAAACCGACATATCCGCGGACTTCCAGTTTCCTACCGCCTTCCACGGAGCGAAGAAAACATTTGTACCAAACTCCGTCGTTCGGATCGAGGATGCGTCCCCCGGCCCATTTGTCTCCGTCGGGAGAAAGTCCCTTAATGATCACCATTCCGAGAACCGGCTTATCTTTTTCCGGTCCGTCGCATTCGGTGCAACGAGCAGGTTTGCCGTCCTTGTCGTTCGGCTCGGTAAGACTGGACACTTTCCCGTAAACCTTCCCGCCCTGTTCGTAGATGTCCACTACGGATTCTTCCTTACCTTGTTCGTTGATCGTTTTCCACGAGCCTACGATCGGTAAGGGATCGGCAAACGCGGAAACGGCGAAAAGGAGCAGGCCGGATAAAAGCAATCCCTTCAAAATCTGTTTCATTGTGAATTCCCGAAATGTCGCGACTCCGGAGGAACCTCCGGAGAAATCACATCTCTAACTTATTTTTTGAGCCAAGTTTGGGTTCTACCGATCAAAGAAAATCCGATGAATCCCCGCACGTTCAGTTTTTTACCGCCGTCTACGGCCTTTAACTTACATTTGTATATTTTGCCGTTGTTCGGATCCATAATGGTTCCGCCGGTAAACTCTTCTCCGTCCGCGGAAAGGCCTTTGATGATTACCAAACCGACGACAGGCTTGTCCTTGTCGGCGCCTTCGCATTTCGTACAAACTTTCGGTTTTCCGTCCTTATCGTTCGGATCCCGCAGGCTGACAATCTTGCCGTAAACTTTTCCACCTTGTTCGTAAACCTCGACGACCGACTTTTCGGCACCGTCTTCGTCATCAATGGTCTTCCATTTTCCGACTACGGGAGCAGGCTGAGCGAACAGCGAGTCGGAAAGAAGGAATGCGGCCAATACGACGGAAAGAGCGATTAATTTTTTCATGGTCGATGAACTCCTTAACGTGTTTCTGGAAAAAGTAATAATTGGGGCGGAGATCGGACGATCAAGCAAACTATTCGTGAGAGTGAGTTTTTTTCCTCGGAAAACGGACTTCCATGGAGTCGGAACAGACTTTGTTCCTAAGGAATAAATCGAAACAGAGCTACCCAATCCGTTTTCTCTTTTTAAAACGAATGTTTTAAAATAAACACATTTTTTGATGTCCCGGGCGGCCGCCTGTGCGGATCTTTCCCGCGATACAATTTCTCCGCCTAAGCGACTCCGCCTCGAAAATTCGAGGTTATCCTGTGGAACCGCGAGATGCCTTTTCCTTACGAAGAACTGCAAAGAGAGTCAGGGCCACATTCAAATTTTCTCGCGAAACAAAGCGAATGAAACCCGCAAAATAATACAGACATTTTTTAGCAAAGACACGTAAGAGGGACCTGCTCCCCGAAACGGAGGAGATAGGTTTCAGAATCGTGAACGTCACATCGGAAAACCCGCATTGACCCGCGAGAAAAGACAGGGTTTTTTCCTTATAATGATTAATATGGTCCTTCGCTTCCAAGTAATGCGCGTCCGGATCCCTTCCCAAAAACGCCACTTTCAATTTCGCCTTCAGGAGTTGGATCGGAAAGTTCGGAGTTTCCACGAATAGAATTCCTTCGGGCTTCAAAAGAGTATGCAGATACTCCAGCAAACTATGCGGATTCGGAATATGCTCTAAAACATCCCAAAGGGTAATAACATCGAAACTTTCCCTGGGCAAATCGCTATTTTGAACGATCCCGGAATGAACGTCCGATAGCATGTTTTTTTCCCGAGCAAAACGGACGGCATCTTCCGAAATCTCGTAACCTACGGTTTTCCACCCGGGCTTCATTTCGTTGATCGTGCGAATAAAAAAACCGAGTCCGCAACCTACGTCCAAGATCCTTCCTTCCGGACTTTTTAAGAATGTATCGCAAAAACCCTTGTAGATATTCCGGTGAGCGACATCCCACCAGTGCAGATCATAATGTTCCACTCCTTGCGACCAGTAACCGTCGTAGTGCTCATCCTGTACAAAAGTGGAATACACATGACCGCATCCGAGACATTCCACGATCGGAATCGAATTTTCGACAAAAAGGATTTTGCGTTCTTCCCTTCCGCATAAATAGCAGGACTTGCGATGTACCGGCGTCGAGTTCATTAAGATTTGCATATATTTCGCGTTCTAAAATACAAACGAAACTTCCATTCCAATTGTAATAATTTCACTTACAATCCATCCAGATGCTTATTCTACCCGAAGAACGCAAACGAAAAATAAAGGCAATCCGGAAATTGCCGACCGTTCCGAAGAGAAGGAGGGAAATTTAAGACATCCGCGTCAAAAGTTTTTTATCACTAAAGGAATAGGCTTTAGAATAGAGAGAGGTGATAAAATAGAACATTATAAATTCTGCATTTATTAAGAAAAATTCGATTTGACCAATTATGATCATTGATCATTTTATGTTCTTACGACTCACACGGAAGTAGTATGGAATATCGAAACAAAGTGATATTGATTACCGGTGCATCCTCCGGAATCGGCAAAAGCACCGCCAAGGCTCTCGCGCAATTCAATAATACCATTATATTGACTGCCAGGAGGGAAAGCCTCCTCAAGCGGGTCGCGAACGACGTCATAAAATCCGGAAGCGAATGCCTTACCTTCGTCGGAGACGGAAGAGAACCTTCCCACGCCGAAGCGGTCGTGGATGAAATCGTAAAAAGATTCGGAAAAATCGACATCGCGCTATTAAACATCGGGATGGGTCCTCCGTCCAACACACTGGAAGCGTCCGTGCAGACCATCTTGGATTGCATGGACATCAATTACAAATCCCTGATCAATTTCTACGTCCCGTTGATTCGACAAATGAAAAAACAGAAAGAAGTCTGCATGATCTCTCATATGAATTCCTTAGCTACTTATTTCGGAATTCCTATGCAAGGGGATTACACTGCGGCAAAAGGCGCGGCCCGATTATTTTTGGAAACCGTAAGGATGGAACTAAAGCATTTCGGATTCGAACATATCCGAATCCAAACCGTACACCCCGGATTTGTGGATACCGACGCGTCTAAAAACGACGGAATACCGGCGCCGAACCAAATCAGCGAAGAGAAAGCCGCGGCTTATGTTTTAAAAGGATTTCAAAAAGAATGGAAAGAGAATCGTTTTCCGTTCGGAACCTCCCTAGCGACCCGAATCGGAAGAATCGCTCCACTTCGGCTACGTACAAAAATCCTGCTCTCGGAAGCTCCGAAAAATTTTTGATTCGTGCACTTAGAGGTGCGATCCGAAATTCGTACTAAGACTTTCAAGGGAAACCAAAGCATGAAATATAAGTCGAATTTCGCCACTCTTGCAGAATACAATTTATGGATGAACGAGAGTCTCTATACGGCTGCGGAAAAATTAAGCGACGAAATCCGAAAGAAAGACAAGGGCGCTTTCTTTTCTTCGATCCATGGCACCTTCAATCATATACTCTGGGCGGATAAGGCTTGGCTTGCTCGATTTGAAAAGAACGGATTCGGATCGGAGATTCTAGCGCAATCCGTTCGGTTTCTTTCCACTTCAGATGTCGCAGACTATAGATTCGAATCCTATGAATCGTTTTCGGATTTGAAGAAGGAACGATCGGAGTTGGACCACACAATCATCCGTTGGATCAAAGACGGTTTGTCCGAGGAGAAAATCATGCAAAATCTCCAGTATAAAAACACGAAAGGAATTCCTTGTGTGACGCCGGCATACGAAGTTTTAACGCATTTTTTCAACCATCAAACCCACCATAGAGGCCAAATTACGACTTTATTATTCCAGGAAGGAGTGGACCCCGGAATTACGGATCTGATTTATTTTCTGAGAGTTCGCGCTTAAACCGCGAGCGTCTTTTCCCGGTAGGCCTCCAGATTCCTTCCCCACTTCGAAGTCGTTTTTTCTCTTGCAAATAAGCGGTACGCTCGAATGATCACGTACACCGAGCGAATTTCGAGATCCAACGGCGCGATGAGTTCCTTTCGTCCAGTTCATTTCCTTCTAATCTTTCTCTTCCTATGCTTACCCTCCGTAGAGCGAGTCTCCGGAAATCCGGCGACGGGTCCGACTGTTCCCGTGCCCGTTAAACTTCCTTGCCAAGGAAAAAAGATTCAGAATATGCAATGCATTCCGGGAGGAGATTTCATCCGCGGAAGCGAGGAATTCGAACCGGACGAGAAGCCGGAAGGAATCGTCTATATCAGCGATTTCTTTATCGATACCTACGAGGTTACGAACGCAGACTTCAACAAGTGTTTGGAAGCCGGCAAATGCAAGGACTGCCTACAAAAAGGAACCTGCGATTATATCGGACCGAGATACGGAGAACCTTATTTGCGACCGAAACAACCCGTGGTCGGAGTGAGTTGGTACACCGCAAAAGAATATTGCGAATGGCAGGGAAAACGCCTTCCGACTGAAGCGGAATGGGAAAAAGCCGCGCGAGGACCGAACGGGAATTTGTATCCCTGGGGAAACGAGGTCGCGACCTGCAAAAATTCGATCATCATGGAAAGAAACCGCAAAGGCTGTTCCAGAAGGGTATTATATCCCCCGAATCTCATGACCACCAAGGATGTGGGAAGCCGTCCCTCCGGCATTTACGGACTTTATGATATGGCCGGAAATTCGTGGGAATGGGTACAGGATTGGTATGCTCCGGATTATGCTGCTTGCGGAGAAGAATGTAAGGGAGTCGATCCGCAAGGTCCCTGCCAAGGACAGGAGTCCTGCCCAGGGTACGATAAGAAGGTTCTGAAAGGGGGATCCTGGTGGTGGTCGGCCGAGTACGCCAGAGGATCGAAACGAAGGGCACACATACCGCAGAATTTCCCGGAATACCATCATTTCGGCTTCCGTTGCGCGAAAGACGCGTACGATTAAAATCTTGCAAATGCGGCTCCTCCCGTGCGAATAATAATATCGGGAGTCTTTCCCGACAAATGCGTAAAAATGAAAAGCGAAATAGAAAAATTCCCCCTAAAGCCGTATTTCCGAACTCTGTTCGTTCTGATAGGAATATTCGTATTTCAAAATAATCTAAATTCTCAGCCCACTCCGACAACTCTCTGGCCTCAGTCGACTTCCCCCGTGGATCTGCAAAAATGGTCCGTTATTCACTCGACAAAAGATCCTTTGGTCGATCGTACAACATTCGATCAACACTCGAATCCGGAGCCAGTTTCCATGACCCGCATCACCGGTTCCGATCCTTGGGGAAAATATTTTTCGCTCTATTCGCATACCGTGAAGTGTGCCCGTTCGAATGGACGCGAGGATTGCCCGTTAACGACGGCAGTTTATCTGCCGTTCTGCCCCGCCGGATGTTTGCTCCTTCAGGAAGGGAAAATCCCGGAGTCGGATTCCTCTCCCGTAGGAGCACAAAAAAGGGATGCAAAACCGCGGATCGTCCCCTTGGAAAGATTCGGCGAGGAAGAACGTCTATCGTTGGTCCTCTCCCCCTTTGACGGTCCGAGAGGACTCAGAGAGGATCCGATTTTCGGAACGTTCGAAGAGATCCAATCCGTATTCCTACTCAAAGCTACGAGAGTGCTGTTCTTCACCTCTTTAGAACTGTTTTCCTTCGTCTTTTTCATATTCATTTATATCCGGAGAAGGCAGGATAAATTCAATTTGTCCTTCGCCTTGTTAAATCTGTCTCTGGCGCTATGGTACCCTTCCTACGAAGGTTGGGGCGCTTATCTCGTGGATTCTCCCTGGATTTACGTTTTCTTCGGTTATTCCGTCGGGGCCTTTCTTCCCATCCTGTTCCACGAATTTACGAGAGGCGTATTCCAAACTCCCCGGGATAGGATCGGAACGTCGCTGGAGTTTCTCTTTTTTATCCATACGTTATGGCCTTCTTTGGAGTTCGGATTGACGGGAGGCTTGTCCAACTTCGGAAAATACGCCTTTCACAGTTTCATCATCGTATTGGTCGTCTTCTTCGCATATACGATCTATCTCTTCGTGCAATTCCGGAAAACCAGTATCCTGTCGTTCCGATGGGTGGTCTCCGGACTCGTTCTTGTGGCCTCCTCCTCCTTTTACACCGTGCTCTCCTTTGCGGGAATCGGTCGATCGGGTATCTGGGTAAACGAAAGCTTTCTGGGTCTTACATTGTTATTCAGTCTAGCGTTAGCGAAACGTTATGCGGAAGTATTCCGCGCCTTGGAAAATTCCCAGGTGAAGCTGAAATTGTTAAACGAATCTCTTGAGAGTAAAGTCGAGGAAAGGACAAGGATTATAGAATTACAAAAAACGGAGCTGGAACAAAAGGGAAAGATCCTGGCAAAAGACCTTTCCATTGCGGGAAAGATCCAGTCCGCGTTGCTTCCCAGGGAAATGCCGGTGATTCCTCACGCTTCCATGGCCTATCGATATCGCCCCATGATGGAGATCGGAGGAGATCTTTTGGACGTATTGTACGACCCTAAATCGGGAACCTTAGGAATGTTCATAGGAGATGTGACCGGCCACGGAGTTTCCGCAGCTCTCCTTGCCTCTATGGTAAAGATGACTTTAGGAAGTTGGGCCAATTACTTACAGGAACCCTCTGCTCTACTTCTCCATATACGAGAACAACTCGAAGGAAAATTGGACGGACATTTCTTGACCGCAACCTTCGTCATCGTGGATTTGAATACGGGACATTCGCTCATCGCCAACGCCGGCCATCCTGAATGCTTGGTCCTGCGCAAGGACGGAAAAATCGAATTCTACAGACCGAAAGGAATGGCGATCTACGAATCCATTCCTACCCTCTATGAAACGGAAAGCGTCCCCTTGAGACCTGGCGATAAGATCGTGCTATACACCGACGGGATTCCGGATGCCAGAAATGCGGACGGAGTTTTACTCGGCGAGGAAAACCTGGCCGAACTCCTGAAAAGAAACGCCCATCTTTCCCCCGAGCATCTCTGCGACGCGGTTATGAAAGGAGTCCAGTCCTATCAGGGGGAGAATTTTTCCCACCAGTACCAGGACGATATGGCCCTACTAGTCGCCGAATATGAAGGATAAAAAATCCCTTTTTTTACTTGCAGACGGTCCTTGCGATATATTTAGATGTCTAAATATATGGAACCGGATTACGTCATCCATCTCCTTTCCCGAACCAGGGACAGGATCCAAAAATTCCTAGCAAAGGAATTGGAAAGGCAAGGAATCGAGGATCTATCTCCGGCTCACGCAGGAGTGATATACGTTTTGAGCCGGAGAGGAATAACGGCAATGAGCGATTTGGCGTCCGTCTTGGACAGAACGAATGCGACCATAACCGTCCTCTTGGACAAACTGGAGGAATTCGGATACGTAACCAGAACGAAATTCGAAGAGGACGGAAGGGTTACCACGGCGGAACTGACCGGTAAAGGCAAAAAAAGCGTTCGAAAAGTAATATCAGCTTCTCGTAATACTTTAGATAAATTGTACGGAAGCTTGGAAGAATCGGAAAAAAAGGAATTTCTCCGTATCTTAACCAAAATTTACGGAAATTTTCAGGCCTAAGATCAGGAAGAGAATAGAAACGGTAGAAGCGATTAATATTTAGACGTCTAAATAAATACGCAGGAGGAAATCTATGTCGTTCAGAAACAAAACCGTAGTAATCACGGGCTCGGCGAGAGGAATAGGAAAGGAAATCGGAAAGAGATTCGCGAAGGAAGGATGCGTCGTTTTCATTTCCGACCTAAAGGAAGAAGATTGCGAGGGAACCGCGGAGGAAGTTCGACAAGAAACCGGCGGAAATATTTTTTGGCGAACCTGCGACGTCCGTTCCAAGGAGGAAATCGCGGCCCTGGCGGAATTTGCCTTAGAGCGTACGGGAGGATTGCATATTTGGATCAATAATGCCGGCACGGTAGAGGACGACCTTCTCCTACGGATGAGCGAAGAAAAATGGGATCGAGTGCAGGATGTCTGTCTAAAGGGCGCCTTCTTCGGAACCCAAATCGCAGCAAAAGCGATGTTAAAGGCCAAAAAAGGAAGGATCGTCAATATAGGTTCCGTCTCCGGCTTTTATGGGAACGGAGGACAAAGCAACTACTCTTCCGCAAAGGCTGCGTTATTCGCTCTAACGAAATCTTCGGCCAGGGAATTGGCATCCCGAAACATCACAGTCAATTGTGTCGCTTCCGGATTTATCGACAACGGATTTGCGTCCAAGCTGACGGAAGAGGTCCGACGGTCCATTCTGGATTCCATTCCTCTGAAAATCGACCGAAACCCGGAAGAAGCGATCGCCTCCGCCGTGTGTTTTTTAGCATCCGACGAAGCGGACTGGATCACGGGCGCGACGCTACGTGTAGACGGAGGAATGATGATCGGATTTTAAATTTCGGTCAGATCCCTTGCGCCCGAAAGCGGTATCGGCTCGATCAGAATTCGCATGGACAGAAGGCAGTTCGCATAATGATCCAGAAAAAGTTCGGAGGCGATCCGGGCCGCCTCCTTGAGATAGGAGTTGATTCGATCCGAGATCTTGAATTCCAATCCGAAATTCTCGAAACAGGAAAGGATTCTGGAACGCCCTCGACTTCCCCAATCCATCGCATCCGCATTGGATAAAAAATAGGTCATGGAGGAAAAAGTATCGTTTTCCAGATCTTTTTCCAAGTCCTGATAATCGTTCAGAAGTCTCCATGCGATACCGAAGGCTTCGTACATTTTCAATACCGACTCGGCCTGTTCCCGAGTCATGAACGAGCGCGCCAACAGATACGGTTGCAGGCTGCAAGTGGCCATTCGGAGGCGGAACCTGTCCAGATATGCCTCCAGAGTCTCCATGTAAGAATCGTCGCGCACGGAATTGAAGTACCGGTCTACGAAGTCGTCGCGAACCGAAATTCCTCCATGAATCTCTTTCGCGAATAACCTCCCCGCCTGTGAATAACGCTCCCAAGTCTGGGTACGCAATTGTAACAAGGAATGAGTAGTCTTTAAGGATTGGTCCACCAAGTGGTCGTCCAAAGAATATAGGAGAAGAGCCGATGAATGGGATTGTATTAAAAGCTCCAGCAAAGGATCGTCCCAGTCCAGAGACTGGGCATTTTCGTTGATCCAATACAGGATCGTATAGCAAGGACTATAATACTTTTTGAAATAATCGAAACCGCTATCCGTCGTACTATCAGAATACTTGTACAAAAAATGTAACGTCTCAGACCTGATCGCCGGAGGAAGTTCATAGCAAAGATTTAAGACCGCTTCGTTCAGAAGCTTGTGAAATTCCGCCTCCTCTCTTGACTCTTCGAAATTGCCGAAATCAAGTCTTCGCATAGACCACAATATACGACGAAATGCTATAATTTTGACAATTTTTTTCTTGCAAGAATCGTATTTTTTTAAATAATAATATGCGAATCGAGTACTAGAAGTAGAATCCTAGTAGGATCTGTATTTGAGCTCCATATCCGCTCTGCCTACTTTTCCCTTCCTTATCCGGCTCCGTCCATAATTGTTGGAATTGAGTCGGATCCCATATCGCACTCGTATAATATGCTCCCCGATTCACGTGATAATCCTGTTTCAAATACAGTAATATGTTTCCGCCGAAGTGTACAAAAAAGGAGGATCCGAAGAGATATCGAAGTCCCGCTCCCGCAGATAGGAAAGGCCTTTTCTGATTTAGATTCCAATCGTGTTCCTGGACGGAGACATACGGGAACCAGATTTCCCTTTTTCTCTGTTTTTCCGAAAACGATTCTAAACCGGCGCCGAACGCAAAAAAATACGGATTCGAGAACGGGAACCATTCGAATTGTAGACCGGTCTGCCTTTGGATCCTTTCGTGTTGGGTTAACGTAAAGGTTCCGCTGAGATTGGCGGGAACTAGATTCATTTTCAGATCGAATCTTTGGAGGGAACTCTGTTCCTGCATTTGAAGGGAAAGCGCGAATCTTCCGGAGATCTGAACCCCTATGCCTCCCCAAACGAAGCCGTCGGCACCGATTCCTCCGATAAAAAACCGATTCGCCGCCCTTCTTTCCGCTTGAGCCGAATGTATGGGAAGAGAAGCCGGATCCAAAGTGCGAAGGGATTTGGAAGCGTCATCCGCGTCCTGAGACTTTCCGAACAAAGAACCGGATAAGAAAACAGCAACAAGAAACGGAAAAACAATTGCAGGAATCTTCATACTTTCTTCGGAATTCTTTCAGGAATTCTTTTCCATTCTCCAGACCTGCCGAACCTTTTCGTTCCTAAAATCCTCAGGATGAGTTTCTTTGGTCAAGTCCCTCTGATTTTCCCACAAGACCGAATCCGGCTCCATTTTGAATTTTCGGAAGTTCGTGGAAAAATAAAGCGCAGCTCGATCGGAGGTGAAGTCCTTGAAGATCGAATTCAACAAGAAAGAATAATCTTTTTGAACTTCGAAAACGTCCCTCATCTTTTTACTATTGGAGAACGTAGGAGGATCCACTACGATCAGATCGAACTTCTCCCGATTCGGATTCACTCGTTCCCGCTTCAACCATTCGCTTACGTCTTCCCGCAGAAAGGAATGTTTGTCGGAATCTAATCCGTTGAGCCGGAAATTCTCCTCCGACCAATCCAAATAGGTTCTGGAAAGATCGACGCTGGTTACTTTTGCCGCTCCGCCGGATGCGGCATAAACGGAAAAGGATCCCGTATAAGAGTAAAGGTTCAGCACATTCTTTCCCGCGCTCTCCCTCCTCACTAGTTCCCGAGTAAATCGATGGTCCAAAAAAAGACCGGTATCTAAATAATCGCTCAGGTTGACTCGGAAGCGCAGGCCTCCTTCCCGAACGATCGCGGAGGCGGCCCTGTCCTCCAACTTTTCGTATTGGGAGATTCCTTTCTTAGGCTCCCTTTTTTTCCAAAAGAGTTTGTTCTCTCCGACGGAGAGGATTTCTAGAATGATGGACCGGAATTGCGTCCTTTCTTCTTCCCTTTGTTCTTCGGTAAGAGGGTACTCGTTGCTATATTCGGATACGAGGCAAAAATCCTCGTAGAGGTCTACAGAGATCGGAACCTGAGGAATATCCCGATCATAGATCCGGAAGCAGAAGATATTTCTTCTTTTTGCCCATTTTTTCCAATGCTTGGACATCCTTCCCAATCGATTGCGGAACATCTCCGGATGCTTCATCCGGGACAGAATCGAGGAACGGTCGGGAAAAGCCAACCAATCCTCTGAAAATCATTCGGATCAGCCGTGTTCCCAGACGAATTCTTTGACCTTTTCCGTAACGGAATCCGGAAAGATCCTTTGGACCCAATGGTTGGCATCCAAACGGAACTCCCGGTAGGAGTCGCAGACTTCTCTATGAGTTTTATAACACTCGGGGCGGATCGCAAAATCTTTGACCGGAATCAGTACCTGGACCGGAGGACGGATCCGTTTCGGAACGGGAAACCTTTCTCCTCGCAACATTTCTCTGTACAGATTGATCGGCAAAACTGCTGAAGATAGGATCTCTTCTTCGGTTTTGGAACGGAGCGAATCCTCTTTGGGAACCCCGCCCAAATTCATGGCCATCTTCCAGAGAAACTTAGGGAAAAATCTCCAGCACCATTCCGGCAAAAAAGGAATCTGAAAGAAAAGAACGTACCAAGATCTGCGGGCCTGAGACAAAGCCTTAAACATCGAAACCGGATTCAAGGAAAAGAAGAGCCGGAACATGCCTCGTTGGGCCAAAACAGGATGAGGTCCTCCCATGGCCGTATAAGATTTGATCAGATGGGAATATTCCTCACTGCCCACAAACGCCCAGCAGATCAAAGCGCCCCAATCGTGCGCGACCAAGTGAACCGGTTTGCCTCCTCCTAAAAAAAGGATCACTTCCTTGAGGTCCTCGAAGATCCGTCTTACGTTATACTCTTTTTGTTTTTTAGGCTTGGAGGAAAGCCCGGCGCCTCGCAAATCCAATGCGGCAACGTTATATTCTTTGCATAACGCATCCAACTGATAGGACCATGTTCTGTGATCGTCCGGATATCCGTGAACGAACAGGACTGTGGGCCGATTTTTCCGTTCCGCCGAAGTTCCGTTGTACTTTAAAAAAAGCGAAACTTCTCCGTTTACAATCCGAGTCTCCCGAAAGGATCCACTTTCAGGAGCGAGAAAAGAGGAACTTTTTTTTAATCCGGGCTTGGTTCCTGTACGATTCATATTACGATACCTTTTGTCCCAGACGCTCCATGGCTCTCAGGAATCCGGGAGACAAACGAGTTAAAAAACGGATCATCTTGGAGGTAAACCCCGGGAACACATGCAGTTTTTTCTTTTCCATTCCCCGTACGATCGCTCTCACCACCATGGAAGGACTGTCCACGATCGCTTTGGGAACCTCTTTCCGTTCTTGCCCGCCGAACTGTTCGGATTTCAGAATGTTCGTGTCGGCAAAGAAAGGATAGACGTTCGTGGTGTACACTCCCTTTTGACGATAACCTGAATCCAATGCTTCTCCCAAGGCACGGATTCCGAATTTTGAAACGGAATAATAGACCAACTCTCCCGGCGAAGTGATTCCGGCGACGGAAGAAAGATTCACGATATGCCCGTATTTTCTTTCCAACATGGCAGGCAGAAAAAGGCGGGAAAGATAAATGGGCGCGTAGAGATTCACGTCCAGAATCAACTTCCATTTTTCCATGGGAACGTCCAAGAGGCGCCCCATAAACGCTAATCCGGCATTGTTGACGAGTATGTCTATCTTCGGATCGATCTTGGTCGCATCCTTGTAGGCTTTATTGCAACCGGCTTCCGAACTCAAGTCGGCGGCAAGACTTCCCAGAATCCTGCCTTTGGCCGCTTTGCCGCCCAGATAAGTTTCGGGTTTCGTATCGGGCGCCTTCATGTCCGTCAGGATGAGATAGGCTCCCTTTTCCAGAAGTTGCTTCGTCAGTTCTTTACCGAAACCTCCGTTGGCTCCGGTAATCAATATATGTTTTTCGCGCAGATTGCTCATGCAGTTTCCTTGTATCTATGTTCCGGGGCTTCAAAAATCGCTCTGCTCAATTCCAGATTGTTCTCCTGATCCGGATGGAAGCCGGGTTTGAGGTATCGGAAGAAAGCAGCGAGCCAATGAAAGAATACCTTTTCGTCCACGAAAATGAAACGGAACGCGTCTCTTCTCGTTTTCCATTTAAACGTCAATCCATCCTGCCATAAAAGGATTTCGGCTCCGACAAACGTGAGCGGCCAGAATACGATCGTAGCCGCCAAAAAGCCGAAAATCCTCCGAAAATAGCTCCCTCCCACATCCAGTAACACGTCGAACGCCGCAGATTTATGCTCGATTTCCTCCGCAGCATGCCACTCCCATAGGCGTTTCATTTCAGGCTCCGCACGATCCAGTACCTTCGTCTTTAAGCCAATGGTGGCGATCAGGGAAGTATAATGTTCCGCTCCCGCAGTGGCGGAAAGACACATTCTCGCGGAGCCTACCTTCTCCATGAATTTGAAACAAAGTGCGTTGAAAAAATTCACGAATCCTTTGATTTTATAACCCTGATCCTCCAGAATTTTCCAGGTTTTTTTGTGCTCTCCAGCATGCTGGGCCTCCTGTCCGAGGAACGCATTCGCGTTTCTTAACACTCTAGGATCTTTGATTGCCGGCAGAAACTTCTGGATGCTCCGGATAAAGAACCTTTCCCCGTCCGGAAAGAATAAGGTCCATGTATTCATAATATGGGTTTTATAGGCGGAACCGTCTAGCCAATGTTTACTGGTTCCGTCTTTTGAAAATTCGAACCTCGGTTTTCGGACAGGATAAAAATTAAAATCTTTGCTTTGTAATACCGGATTGTGATTCATAAGTTGACCGCCTGTTTCGTTTTTTCCCGCATTTTTCGCTTTCTCCCTTTTTAAGCCGGAACCTTGATTTTTTTTCCGGATTTGGATTTCTGGGAT
Source organism: Leptospira fletcheri (assembly GCF_004769195.1). NCBI lineage: Bacteria > Pseudomonadati > Spirochaetota > Leptospiria > Leptospirales > Leptospiraceae > Leptospira > Leptospira fletcheri. The sequence goes on along the minus strand of NZ_RQET01000012.1, from coordinate 41,868 downwards.
TTCGATTCCTTTTTGCCCGGATGAGTCTTCTTCCAGCCTCGAACATGGGGTAAGTCTTCGTCCAACCAGTAGGCCGTGGAATCCGTAACCACCAGAATTTCCTCCCATTTTACTCCGAAAGATGCGGTAGAGTTTCGCCCGGAATAGATCTTTCCGATATGAGGTTCTACCGCCCAGAGACCGGGCTCCGCTCGGTATTCGGATCGTTCTCCCCAAAGAGGAGAATGTTTGGAATTCCAAGGGAGTCTTGCGGTCGCCATCTGCGGAAGTAGATAAGCGAAAGTTTGGAGAGGAAAACCGTAGAACCTTCCTCCAGGAAGATTGTAAGCGGGAAGTCTCCCCACTTTGTGTCCGAGTACTCCTTCCGGATAGACGGCGTGGCAGTTTACATAACCTGCGTCATGGATCATCTCGTCCACTTCCCGATAAATTTCACCTAATGTTCGTTCGGCGAAAACTCCCCGCAGGATCGATTCACGGTACACTTCCAGAGACGCCATCGCCCTTTCGTGTTCTTCGTTTTTACCGAAACAAAAGGAATATCCGATATCCGCCGACCTGCCTTCGAACGAAGGGGCCACGTCCAAAATCACAGCCATCCCTTCTTCCAATCTTCGCCCGGACGGTTGAAAATCTCCGCCGAAATGAGGAAGGATTCCTTCTCCCTTCCCGAGATGCCGGAAGGAAAGAGGACGTTTGAATCCGCGAAAGGCGGTCCTATCTCCGAACCACGCGAATCCGTAATGGAAAAAAGAGGATCCTCCTTCTTCACGGATCGCAGCATCGATTCTTTTCGCGGCTTCCTTTTCCGTGATCCCGGGACTTAGAGTTTTGCGAACGGATTCCACCGCCCTATAAGCAAGCGCCTGGACTTGACGATAAGCGGCCAGTTCGGACGCGGAATATGTTTCCCGTGACATGGATTCCTCCTCTCATTTTCAGTGGGGAGGTTTTATTCTAACCGGTATGTAAAAAAGAATCGTCCGATCTTATGAATTGAGACCCTTTTTTCTCCATTCTTGCGGGGTCATTCCGGAGATTTTCAAAAACTGGGCATTAAACGTGGATTTAGAATTGAACCCGACTTCATATCCGATGGAAAGGATGGTCCGTTCTTCCTCCTCCACCAAAAGAGTTTTCGCTTCTTCGATCCGAAAACCGTTTACGAACTCGTTGAAATTTTTTCCGAATGTCTCGTTTAAAATCCGGGAAAGCTGGTGCGGAGTGAGAAGCAATCTTTGGGCTAGATCCTGAATCTTTAAAGCCTCTTCCCGATAGGCGTTTTCCTTTTCCATCAACTCCAATAATCTTGCCTTTACGGCATCCAGATCGACGCCTCCTAGCTGGGTTCTCTCATATCTTTTTTGTTGGATCTCGGATTTTAAAGAGACGAAGAAATTGGGGTGTCGGGAAGAAAACAGAAAAATCAATACGATTCCGAGGGTTTGGAAACTGGCTCCGACGGCCAGTAGCTCTTTACTCTTCAAAAAATAACCAAGCCAACAGAGTTCGATGGTCGCAAAAATCACCACTAAAATGCTGTATACAAAGGAGGATAACGGTATCTCTGTTTCCTTGGAAACCTTTAAGAAAAGAATCCAAAGCAATACGGAATACACGGTCTGGTGGATGAATCCTAAAACGGAAACGAAGGTAAGAAAATCCACCTTGCTTCCCTGAATGGCATTGGAGACGGCCTCCCTACGGAATTCCGTCGGAAGGAAAAGAATGGTAAGACATTCTCCAAAAAGTACGATGAAAGCGGGGAGAAAATGAGGTCCGATCGAGATCTCCCGATCAAGCGCAAATTGGACCATATTGCGGGAAACGAAGAGAAGCGCCGGTCCGATGGCCCAAACCGAAGGGAAAAAAAAGATCCAGAGCCAGGTTTTTTCCAGAGACTCCGGAATTAAAGTCAGCCCCAATCGACTTTCCACGGAGGCGAGTAGCAACGCCAAAAAAAACATTCCTCCCGGCAGGAAGGACTCCCGTTTTTTAACCCCTTCCATAAATGCCAGAAGCAAGGAAAGAGCCGTTCCGAATTGGATCCAAAATTGTAAAAAGAAGGACGAACCGATCATCGATAAGCTGCCAGTCGGCTAGGAAACAAGAAACTTCCCTGCGCGTTTTGTCCAGCGAAAGGCAAAATTCACGCAGGGTCTCCGAAGGAAGGTTGACTCGTCCGACGAGTCGGCTTTTCCTATCGGTATGAGCGACTTCGTAGAATTGAAAGTCGGGGACCAAGTCCACCGACTTCCCTTAGTAATCGGTACCGACGGAAAGAAAGGGATAGATATTCGTGAATTGCACGATAAGACCGGACTGACTTCCTTCGACCCCGGATTTTTCAATACGGCCTATGCACAGAGTAAGATTTCCCGTCGGGATCCGGATACGGGAGACCTGCATTATAGGGGATACGATGTCGCCGAACTCGTGCACTACTCCACCTTCGTAGAAACCAGTTACCTCCTGATCTACGGGGAGCTCCCGGATGAAAAACAACTGAAGGAATTTTCCACAAAACTTTCCAAGCACAGTTTGATCCACGAGGACATGATCAATCTCTTCGACGGATTTCCGGGCAAAGGACATCCTTTGGCGATCCTGTCCGTCATGGTATCCTCCCTTTCCAGCTACTACCAAAACGAGTACGAGGAATATCTAGATAAGGGAATCGACCAAGCTGCGAGACTTTTGGCAAAGATCCGTACCATCGCGGCTTTCTCCTATAAGAAGATGATCGGTCAGCCTTTCGTGTATCCGGTGGACAGACACCCGTATTGCACGAATTTTCTGTACATGCTTTTTTCCCTGCCTTCCGTAAAATACCAACCGACGGAAGACCACGACAGGATCCTGAACCAACTCTGGATCCTGTATGCCGATCACGAGCAGAACGTATCCAACACAACCGTGCAACTGATCGGATCCACCCAAGCCAATATATTCGCCTCCGTGTCTTCGGCCATCAACGCTCTCTGGGGATCCAGGGAAGGAGGTCGACAAGTCGCCGCCGTGGAATTGATCGAAGACATCATCAAATCCAAACTGCCTGCGGCGGATTACCTGGAAAAATTCAAGACGGGAAAGGGCCATTTCCATTCCACCGCGTTCGGGCACGACGCATACAAGGCCAAGAGCAAACGGTCCATCGTGGCGCAGAAACTGTTCTCCGATTTTTATAAGCAAAAAAAATTGGATCCCATCGCGGAAGTCGCCCTACAAGTCGACGAATATCTAAGTAAGGATTCCTATTTTCTGGAAAAGAATCTGTATCCGAATTTGGAATTCTATAGCGCAGTGCTATTTCATAGTTTAGGAATTCCGAAAGAACTATTTACCGCGATGCAGGTCATCGGAAAACTTCCGGGTTGGATGGCGCACTGGAGAGAGCAACGACTTGCCGGAAACCATTGGAAAGTACGTCCGCGGCAAATCTATACGGGCCAAACTCCCAGAAAGTACAAACAGATTTTGGAAAGATAAAAAAAACCGGTCCTGTCTCCAGGGCCGGCTTGAATAGGTTTCAATTCTGTAAGTCCGTCTAGTTAGACCGATTTTTATCGGACAAAGCTTTCAGGAAATATACGATCGAGTCGATTTCCTGTGCAGAAAGCTCTTTTCCTAACTGAATGTGTGCCATTTTCTTAACTGCATCCTGCAAAGTCGCCACTTTTCCGTCATGAAAATAGGGGGCAGTCAAGGCAACGTTTCTTAGGGAAGGCACTTTGAATACATACAGATCGGATTGGTTTTTTGTAACCGAAAGCCGGCCCTTGTCCGTAGTGTTTTCATACGGATGGACCTGTCCCAGTTTACGGAAGGAATTTCCTCCCAAAAGCGGACCGTTATGGCATTGGATGCAACCCGTGGCGATGAAGGTTTCCAACCCCTTTTGCTCGTCGGAATTGAGAGCCCGGTAGTTTCCATTCTGGAATTCGTCAAAACGGTCTTTCGTAATCAGAGTTCTTTCGAAGGCGGCAATGGCAGCGGCTAGGTTGTCATAGGTGATTTTCTTTTCCTCTTTCGGAAAGGCCTTTGCGAACAATTCCACGTATTCCGGAATCTCGGAGAGTTTCTTTTCCACAGCAGCTTCCGAAGGCATAGCCATTTCTACGGGATTTAAAATCGGCCCTTTTGCTTGCGCCTTGAGGTCGGTCGCCCTTCCGTCCCAGAATTGAGCCACATGGAATCCTGCATTCAAAGACGTAGGAGAATTTCGATCCCCGTTTTTACCATGAGCGCCAGGGGAAGTAGGCAGATTGTCCACCCCGGCCGCTTTCCCGGTGACATTGTGACAAGAGCTACAGGCCTGGGAATCGTTCCCGGAAAGTCTTTTTTCAAAGTACAGTTTCTCTCCTAAGGCAATCAATTCCGGAGTATCATGAGAAGACCCAGGCATTTTGGCAGGAATTGTACCAAAATTCCGTTTTGCATCTTCGACCAACAATTTTGTCTTTTCCGACGGTCCACAAGAAACGATGGCAGCTAGGAAAAACGCGACCATCGCGATCAATTTATTTCGTTCCATCTTATTATCCCAAGTTTAGAATAATTCTAATATTATAGACTCTCTACAGCATTCGCTTTCCGGCAAGTCTTTTTCACATCGAAAAATCCGGGTCCAAAATCAGGAAGTTCCTATAGACAGAGCCGAAAAAGGAAAAGCGAGTCTTAATCGAGAGCAAATTCGATTTTTTCCAAAGGAACCCGAAGTTCGAACTCCAACCTTCCTTTTTCATTCAAGAGAACATAACGTCCTTGTAATTTTTCGGTTCTCGCGCGTATCTCCGAAATAGCTTGTCCGAAGGGATCTTCTCCCGTGACTTCGAATCCTCCCTGGGAAATCCTGAGCAGGGCCGATTTTTTTTCTTTTCCCCAGAATAGATGAACGGTATCGGCAGATTCCTTTCTCAGGATCTCTCGGACCACCACAGAAAAGATTCGATGAACGTGGAGGCATTGGTCTATGCGCATCTCCTCGGACACATCTCGGATCTCCGAATCGACGGAAGGAAACTCCGAACGGTTTCGGGAAAAGTTCCGGAATTCCTGTTCTATCAAATCAGCCTTACTTCCCTGATAATTCATCAAGAACACGATGTCCCGCACGCTGGTCCTGGCCTCGCTCATTTCGCTTTTCAAACGGCTAAAGGAGCGATCGTTTTTTTCCCGGCTCTCCAACTCGGAAAGAAGGGAATTCCAATCCGAATCCATACTTCGATTAATTTCCAGGACAGCTTCGGCCTTTTCGTCCACGGAATGCTTTAGCTGTTCGTTATATTTTACCTGGAGGTCCGCAAAATCCTTGGAACCTTCCAAGTCCTCCGTAAATCGAGCAGAGATGAGATAGGAATTGAAAACGATAAAGGCCACTAACGCGATCGGAAAGCTATAGGGAAAAAGAACGTAAACTTCAAACAGACCGTAAGATACATCGTTAATCATTGCGGCGGCGAGAATCAGGGAAGAAAGAAAGACTTTCTTGGCTCGCTTTTCCCCAGCCCTCCAAGCGTTTACAATCCCGAAGAACAGGATTGCGCTGTAAATCGGCGGGAAATATATGAAGTACGAATAGAGTACGATCACGTCCACTTCGCTTAAAACCGGTATGCAAGCGATAAAAATCCCGGACGTCGCGATGGAGAATAGCATCCACTTCTGCCCGAATTGCTTCGGGAAGGTCTCCCTTAGCGTGAAGTATAAGATGGGGAAGAAAGAAACCACACAAAAAAATTCCATCCGAACGCGAAGGTCCGGAGAAAGTTCCGAAATTAAGGAATATTGAATATTCGAAGTTATAAAAGAATAAAAGGAAACTAAAAAGCAGAGCGCGGAAAAATACGCCGGAACGAGATCCTTTTTATAAGAGGCAAAAAATACGAAATGATAGAGCGCGATCGCAAAAATGACGCATACCAGAATCGTCTCGCGAAATCCTTCGTGGAGCGACGATCGAAACAGAGTGTTGGCTCCTCCGACTAGAAATTCGTTGCGTATCCCTCCTTTCCGGTAATTTCCCCTGTAATTGGAAATGTTTACGATCAAATCCACTTCCCGCTCCAGAATAGGAATGTTCCGGATCACGGGTTGTGCGATAAAAACCGTGCTGGCGGGATCCGTTCCGTTGATTCCGTTCGCGAAAATCTTCCTGTTTCCCAGATAAACGGAGTACACTCCCTGGAGCCGGGGAATCTTCAGCACGAGGCTGCGCTGGTCTCCGTTCAGTTTTAGATGAAGTCTGTAGGAAGCATGGCCGAGCAAAGGATAGTGCTTCGGATAATCCCGCCAAACGCCGGGTACCGGAACGTATTCGGAGGAGGTCGTCCATCCCGTTTCCGGGGAATACAATTCCCCCCATTTGAATTCCCACTCTCCGTTCAGAGGAATCACGTTCCCCCAAAGGTTGGCATGACTTAGGTCCATTTCTCCTTTTTGAGCCTTTACTTTCGAACTGTCGCTTCTGGAGTCCGCACAAGACAAACAGCAAATGAAGAGCAACAGTAAGGGAAAGATTTTTCGCAAAGGTTCGTTTTTCCGCCAAAAAGAAAATGAACTCACGGACCTAGTCCATGCCGAAAATCGGAGAAGGCAAATTAAAATTTCCTTTTTTAAAATCCAACGGGAATCTTGAAAACGGAAAAAACATGATTTTCGGAATTTGTACCGGATCGCAGAAATAGATCTCTATCTAGGAGGTAATTCCGCTTTTTTTCGGGCTCTTTCTACTTTGAACGCGATTCCTTGGGCGTTGATTTTTGCGTCAAAGGAAAGAAACATCCGTTCCTTGTCTCCGTAAGAAATTCCGCATTGGCGCACTCGGTCTTCCAAAAAGGAAAGTACTCTAGTTTCACAAAATCCGATTAAAGACTCACCTTCTAGATCCGTTTTTCCGGCAGAAATTAGAATATGATTCATAACCGCCAAGCCTTCCTTCATTTGTTCGGCGCCTCCCCGCATGTCCGGCCAAACTCCGAAATGCGTTAGATACGCTTTCTTTGCTTTCGTATTCAGAATCTTGTCTATGGAAGATATTGCCTCCTCCGGATCGAAATCCGTAGGGGTCGTGGACGGATATAACAGAGGCTCCTTTCCGTTCCGGAAAATTCCGTAACCTATCCCGAAGGTATCTCCGGTGAAAATCCCTTCCGTCAAAGAATCGTATATGCAAAAATGATGATTTGCATGCCCTCTTGTATGGATGAATTTTAAAGTGCGACTTCCCCAGGACAATTCCTCTCCGTCGCTCATGGTTCTGACCGATGTTTCCGGTACGGGAACGATTTTACCGTACAACTTATAAAAGGCCTCTTCCCCGTATACTTGGATGGAACTTTTGATCAACCGATCCGGCTGGATGAGATGAGGGGCCGCCTTCGGATGGGCTAGCACCTTCGCGTTCGGACAATGCTTCAGCAATTCTCCCGTTCCTCCCGCGTGGTCCAGGTGAACGTGAGTGATGATGATATAGTCCACAGCTTCTCTTTTCAGACCTTGCCGATCCAAGGCCTCCAAAAGTTTGGGCACTGCGTGCGTCGTATTGTTCTCCACAAAGGCGGCTCGGTCCCCTTCGCGAACCAAATACGCGCAGGCCAAACCCTCTTCGATATATCCGCAATCGATCGCCTGAACCGTTTCGAGCATAATAGATACCGTCCCGTTTTTATGGCACGGAATCTAAATAACGTCTACCGCAAAATAGGTCACGTCGTCAGGCAACCGAATCCCGGCAAACTCGCGGAGAGAGGATAAGATCATTTCATTCAGATTCCGTGGGCTACGATCGAAAGAGTCCCGAAGAAGATCCAGAAGTCTGCCCTCTCCGAACATTTCCCGCCCGGAGTTCAATGCTTCGGTGATGCCATCCGTGTAAAAGAAGAATCTGTCCCCTTTCCGCAATTCCTGTCTCCAGGTTCCTAAGCGAATTTCCTTCCTCCATCCCAAGATCGGTCCTCTTCCCTCTAAAAAGACCGGAACGGAAAGAGGATCGCGCATCAATATCGGAGCGGGATGTCCCGCCAAGGAATAGCTGATTTGTCCGGTCTTCGTATCGAAAAGAGCCGCTACCGCCGTGATGAAATTCTTTTCGACGACCGGCACCATGCGGGAATTCAGAGAAGCCAGAAGTTCCGCAGGCTCCGGGTGTTTCGGTGCCAATTCTAAAAAACTGATCTTCAACATGGACGCGATCAGGGCGGCCGAAATCCCGTGTCCCGCCACGTCGCATAACAAAAATTGCACCTGACCGTCCCCGTAATCATGGAAGTCGAAATAGTCCCCTCCGATCTTTTCCATAGGAACATAGACCGAATTCACGCTCAGTCCTCCGATCTGACCGTCCAATCCGGGAATCAATCTGGACTGTAAACCTCCCGCAACCAGAAATTCCTCGTTCAGAATCTTATACTGCCTTTCGAGTTCCTGGGTTCTGCTTTGAACGAGAGTTTCCAGAGAATCGTTGAGTCTTTTTAGATCGGATCTTGCTCTCGCGTTTTGAACCGAAATCCCCATAATTCCGGAGAACAAAAAGACCAAAAGACCGTATTGGGAAAAGAATTCGTTCTTTCCGGTCAATAGATCGATCGCTATGTCCGTCAGGCCTAGAACGGCAGCGAACAATGCACCTAACAGAACCAAGGTGGCCTCGGCGCTTTTTCGGAACTGGGACGCGAGAACTCCGATCAGGACCGGAATCTTAAGCCCGAGAAGAGCCTCCCATCCGTAAACCAGCAAAATCCGAGTATCCGGATCGAATCCTAACATTTGCAACACGCTTAACAGAAAATCGCCGCCTAATATCAGTTTGGCGGGGATTCCGAGTTTTCTCTCGAACATGGAATATACGAATAGGAAAAGAAACGAGGGAAAGAGGGTTTGGCAGACATAAAATACCCTTTCCACCAATTCGAAGGAAAATCCCATGTAATGGACCTTGTTCAGCAAGGCCCCCCGCCACCCTACGAAGATGATCGCGGATAGAGCTAGGAACAAGCTAGCGTCCGAATATCGATTCAGCAGGTAAGCGATCGCTTGCTGGACGAAGATGCCTAAAAATAGAACTGCGATTACGACCTGAAACAGATCCTCATAGATCAGATCTTCCTTGATGGAATCGTAATCTCCGATCTTAGGAACGCTGCGAAACATTCCGCAAAGCAGTCTAGTCTCCCGGCAAGCGATTCGGACTTCCAAACTGTTTTTGCCCGCTCGGATCAGGTCCGTCGGAATCGGGTACAACCGAGGGCGAAACCAGTCCGGTCGGTACGGATCCAGGCTCCCGGTCTCTCCGATCCATACTCCGTTCCAGTATACTTGGTCTACGGATTGGATTCGGTCTAAGTATACTCCTTGCGTATAGCCTGGAACGACTTCGGGGTATTCGATTTCTATCTTATATGTCCCTTGGATCGGAGTTGCGTATCCTTGGGATACTAGGTTCTCTCCGACTCGAACCGGAAGAACGGCACCCGTCTCCGCCGACTCGAAAGTCCACCCTTCGGAGAGCGTGCGTTTTGCAACGGAAGCCTCCGCGTAAAGGGAGAAGACGAAAAGGAGATAGACCCCGATCACTTTTAACATGGCAATTCGGCTGCGAAGGCTAATCAATATACGACCGATTGCAAGGCTTTTTCCTCTCTAGATCCGGTTCTAGAAAACCGATCCAACCTGGGGGATTTCCTTTTCAAATCTTTGGTCCAAGTATTCGGAAGGAATAAAACCGAGAGCCTCTTGTAAGAGTCGAGGCTCCGGATTACGATGCATCTTTTCCGTAAGTAAGCGCCGGTAAAGCCTGGCGCCCCGCACTTCGTGAAAAGCGCCGAGAAGATGCCTCAGAATACGACTCGGCTTTTCTCCTTCTTCCGTTCGTTTAGCAACGTACTCGGTCATAGCGTCGAATACCTCTCTCCTCGTTTTAGGGGAATCCGTTTCTCCGAAAAAGATCCGATCCGCATTCGCGAATAGGAAGGGGTTTTCGTACGCCGCTCTACCGATCATGACCCCGTCGATTCCGGACAAATGGTCCGAGGCAGAATCCAAGGTCTTGATTCCTCCGTTTAGTTCGATTAACAAATCAGGATAAGATCTTTTTATTTCGTACACGTCCTCGTATCGCAAAGGGGGAACGGTTCGATTCTGCGCCGGACTCAATCCTTCCAATATGGCGATTCTCGCATGAACGGTAATTCTCTTCGCCCCCGCTTCGGAAACGGTACGGACGAAATCAGACAAATCCTCTAAACGATCTTTCCCCGGAATACCGATCCTGCATTTGACAGTGATCGGAATTCGAGTCGCAGAATCCATCGCGGCTACACATTCCGCGACTCTTTCCGGAGTCCCCATCAGGCAGGCTCCGAAATTTCCTTCCTGGACCTTATCGCTAGGACATCCTACATTCAGATTGATTTCGGAGTAACCGTATTCTCCCCCGATCCGCGCGCATTCGGCCAAGTGCTCCGGATGATCCCCTCCTAGTTGTAGAACGACCGGGGTTTCGGTCGGATGGAAGGAAAGATGACGATGCTTGTCTCCTCTTAAGATGGCGCCGGTCGTAACCATTTCGGTGTAGAGAAGAGTCCTCTTCGTAATCAACCGCAGGAAATATCTAAAATGACGATCCGTCCAGTCCATCATCGGAGCTACGGAAATTGCATACGGTTTCGGTTGTTTGCTCATCGAATCAGGACCTCCTTCTAAAATACGATTTTCCGAATTCGATCTGAAAGTCAAGCCCCTAGAAATCGGCTTGGTTTGAACGGAAGCCGGAAGATCTTTGTCCATAAGGCGACAAAAGTCGCCGGTGTCAGAGGGGAAAAACCGGCGTGATCGAATGGAAAGATAACGGAACACCGGTCTCGACCGAGTTTGACGATATCTATTTTTCTCCCCAAAACGGTTTGGAGGAAACCAAGCACGTTTTCTTATCCGGGAACAGGCTTTATGAGCGATGGACGGAAGGTCCTTTTTCGGAGAAAAAAAGTTTCTGTATTTTGGAAATAGGCTTCGGAACCGGTCTGAACTTTCTTGCAACCTGGCAGCTCTGGAAGGAAACGAAAAGAAAAAATCCTTACTCCTTACTTCGGTTCGTAAGCTACGAACTCTTTCCTTTGACCTCCGAAGAGATCGACACCGCTATCTCGAATTTTCCCGAGCTAACGTCTTATCTCGAAATTTTCCTGAAGCAATACTCGGCACTGGTTCCAGGTTGCAATCATTTTCTTTTCGAAACGGAGGGTGTGGCTCTCGATCTCTGGATCGGAGACGCCAGAGAATGCCTTCCCGAAAGTTCGGGTAAGTTCGACGCATTCTTCCTGGACGGTTTTGCTCCTTCCAAAAATCCGGAACTCTGGGGTCCGGAGATTTCGAAACACTTTTCGACCATGGCGCTTCAGGATTCCACCTTTGCCACTTTTACCGTAGCGAGAACGGTCAAGGACTCGATGGAATCCGCAGGATTCGAAATTCGTAAAATACCTGGCTATGGTAAAAAAAGGGAAATGTTGGCGGGTACTTTTTCGAAGGAACCGAAAGAGCCCGAAGGATTTCCGTTTCATCGGAATTATCCGGGAGGAAAGCCTCCGGAAAAAGTGATTATCGTCGGAGCCGGACTTGCCGGAGCGGGAATCGCCCGAGCTTTTGCTTTACGAGGCATACAAGTTTCCGTATGGGACGATGCCCCTCCTTCCCGCGCGTCCTCCATTCCGAAAGCGATCTCCCATCCTCATTTGACCAAGTTTCCCAGTCCGGCGAGCCTCTGGACTCTCCGCGGATTTTCCCATTCTCTTCGAAGATATCCGGATTTATTACCCGAGAAAGCCTATGAGATTGTGGGAACCCTGCAATTTCCGGGAATGGAAATGAGCTGGGACAGGATGATAGAAGGAATCCGGTCCCATAATCTCTCGAAAGAAATCGTCGAGCCGGAGGAAAATACGAATGCAAAAACTCCGGATCTTAGAAAAGAAACGAGAGGAGTTTTTTATCCTAAGGGTTTTTGGACGGAAACTCCCGAATTTGTCTCCAGTCTATTAGAACATCCGAATGTGTTTCGGGTAAATGCCAAGGTTTCTCGCCTGGAACGTTCGGGAAATTCTTGGAGGGTTTTCCGCGAAGACGGAGAAACCGAGGATGTTGATTGCGTGATTTTGGCGAATTCCTCAGGTATACAACCCTTGTTAGAAAATCTTTTGGGAGAATCTCTTTTTCTTTTGTCCAAAGTCCGCGGACAGCTCCTGGAATTATCCTCCGGAATGCCGGACGGCTCGGATCCTATTTTGATAGGAGAACATTATCTTACGCCTTCCAAAAAAGGAGTCCGGGTCTTGGGATCCACTTTCGACGAATTCGATGCGGATCCGGAACCGAGAGAAAAGGACAGGGACAAACTCTTGGATTATGCGGAAAAACTTTTTACGGAAGGCGGCTGGAAAGCGGGAAAATACGAAATCAAACGCCAATTCGTCGGTTTCCGCTCCCAGACCAAGGATAGATTTCCCGTGCTAGGCGAAATTCTGGAACCGAAGGAATTCAGAAGATCGTATACCGGTTCGGCTCTGCCGAAAAACAAAAATAAAACGGTTCTTCCTGTCGAACCGTTACGAGGGTTATTCGTATTCGGAGGTCTCGGGTCGAGGGGAGTACTTTCCTCCTTAATCGGAGGGGAAACCTTGGCCTCGATCGTTTTAGGCGAGCCTCTACCTATAGAAAATAGCTTGTACTCGGCGTTGCATCCTTCCAGATTCTTATATAGGGAGATCCGTAAAAAGGACGTCGGAAAGGAGAAAGCGTAAAAACCATGTCCGATTCTAAAATAACGGTTTCTTCTCCGATTCGGGAGCGGTGGAAAAAAGTCCTAAGTTCTTCATTCGGATTTTCGGAGTTTCGACCGGGGCAATGGGAAGCGATCGAATCCAATCTGAACGGGAACGACGTGCTAGCGGTTCTGCCTACGGGAGCGGGAAAATCTTTGATTTACCAGCTTCCTTCCTTTACGCAAACACAGGGACTGACCTTGGTAATTTCCCCTCTGATCGCGCTAATGAAGGATCAAGTCGATGCCCTAAAAGGGAGAGGCCTGGAAGCAGCTTACTGTAATTCCACCCAGGACGATCTGGAGCAAGTCCGTATACTTTCCGGAGCCGCTACCGGAAAGATTCGAATTTTGTATGTGTCCCCCGAGAGGGCCACATCCAGATCATTTTTGGAACTCCTGCCAAAACTTCCGTTAGAATTAGTAGCAGTCGACGAAGCCCATTGCGTTTCTCAGTGGGGCCACGACTTCCGGCCCGAATACAGAAAATTACACGTTCTTAGATCGACCTACAAAGATCGAATTCCGTGGATCGCCCTGACCGCGACGGCTACGGACAGGGTAAAGAAGGATATTTGTGATAGTCTAGGACTGGAACGACCTGTCCAAGTCCAGGGGACCTATGCCAGACCGAATCTAAGATTCCGCATCCATTACCCGGAATCGGATCGGGAAAAAGAAAAAGAATTAATTCATATTTTAGAAAATACGAATTTTTCAAAAACAAATTCGGAAAAGGCGATCATCTATTGCGCGACCAGATCCAAAGTCGACGAAATCTACGAACTTCTCAAAAAATCCGGTTACAAGGTCGGCAAATATCATGCAGGCAGGACCGACAGTAGCCGCGAAAAGACCCAGAACGGATATGCCTCGGGGAAAACGAACGTCCTCGTCGCGACAAACGCGTTTGGAATGGGACTCGACAGTCCGAACGTTCGCCTAGTTCTGCATTATCAAGTTCCGTCCTCTCTCGAGAGTTATTACCAGGAAGCAGGACGAGCGGGAAGGGACGGAAAAGAATCGGATTGCGTTCTCTTCTTCCATTCTGGAGACATGAGCGTGCAGAATTTTCTGCTTTCCAAAGAGGCGAATTACAAAGGAGGAGAAACCCTTCTTTCTCACGTTAAAGAATATGTGTCCTCCGCCCGATGCAGACAACAGATTCTCTGCGGCTATTTCGGAGAAGAGATCGATCCTTGTGGAGTCTGCGATTCCTGTCTAGACGGAGATGATACCGGAAGGACGAATTTTCTGGAAAGGGAAAAGGCGAAATTCGAAAAGAGAAAGGCTCGGGAGTCTCACGCCTTCGATCAGAATGAAATGCTCGCGGTCGAAGGTTTGTTAAACGAATACCCTGGAAAATTCGGAAAAAAAATCATCGCGGGCGCATTAAGAGGCTCCAAATCCAAAGATGTGCTACGTAGGCGTTTGGATAGATCGAAATTTTACGGAAGCCTAGGGCATGTCGCAGAAGAATCCATTTTCAAACTTTTGGAGGATTGGTTATCCGCCAAAAGAATTCTAGTGAAAGGGGAGAAATATCCTAAACTTTCCCTAGCGATTCACGGAAAACCCCGACAGACTCTCCGAAAAACGGAAGGCTTTTCCGACAAACCCAGAAAGAAGCCGCCGACCGGAGACAGGCTGATCGTTCAAGAACTGAAAAACTTCCGCGATCGAACGGCTCGCCGAAAAAAATGGAAGAAATTCATGGTTTTGCAAAATCCTGTAATCGTCCGAATCGCTACGCAAAAACCGGCTAACCTCGAAGACCTTATGCTGATTAAAGGAATGGGGGAAGCGAAAGTGAAGCAGTACGGTAAGGATATTCTGGAAATTTTGGAAAAATTTGGGGACTAGTCCGTTTCCGGAAATAAGGAACCGGCAAACTCGTCTTCGTTTTGCGACTCCGATTCGGGGTGGGACAGGCTCAGGCCCAATAATCGGATCGGAGAAACTACCGCTCCGTCTCCGATCAAAAACTCCTCCAATAGCTCCTTTCCTAGATCGAAAAATTCCTTGGAGCGGGAAGGAGGAATCGGTAGAGTCCTGCTTCTTGTCTTGAGCGTGAAATCCGAGAATTTAATCTTTAACGTTAATGTTCTAGCCGGAAAGGATTTGGCTGATAAACGTTTTTCTAATTCTTCGGCGATCTCCCGCAATTCGGATAATAGATCTTCCTCACGACTCAAGTCCGATTCGAACGTGGATTCCGCTCCCAAAGATTTACGGATCCTATGGGGTATTACGGGACGAGGATCGATGCCTCTGGAAATCGAATAATACCATCGCCCTGCCTTTCCGAAATTTCGGACGAGAAATTCTGCACTTCGATTCTTTAAATCCGCTCCCGTATAAATTCCCAGAGCATGCATTTTTTTTAATGTAACCTTGCCGATCCCGGGGAAAAGGCCCACATCTAGGGAAGCGATGAAAGTCTCCGTGTCTTCAGGTCGGATTACGGTCAATCCGTCGGGTTTTTTAAGATCGGTCGCCACCTTTGCGGTGAATTTATTTATGCCTACTCCCGCGGAAGCGGTCAGTTCCGTCTCTTGACGGATCCTGGCTCGAATCGACTTGGCGACTTCGGTCGCATAGGGGATTCCCAACTTGTTTTCCGTTACGTCCAGAAACGCCTCGTCCAAAGAAAGCATTTCCACGTAGTCGGTATATTCCAAAAAAATATTCCGAATTACGTTCGAGATTTCGCGATAAGCCGAAAACCTCGGAGTCACGAAAATCGCTTCCGGACAAAGTCTAGACGCCTGGGAACAAGGCATCGCGGATCGCACTCCGAATTTTCGAGCCTCGTAACTCGCAGCACATACGACTCCTCTCGAGTTCGGAGGACCTCCTACCACTAGCGGTTTGCCTCGGTATTGCGGAAAATCCCGTTGCTCTACCGACGCGTAAAAGGCGTCCATATCGATGTGCAAAATTTTCCGAACCACTTGGAGCATCCAATACTAAACGGATAAATAGTTAAGTCAAGATCATTCCATCGTCCTGAGGTACGTTAAAATATATACCTCTTCCGTTCCGTTTTCCAGCAGGATCCTGCTAGCTTCATTTACACTTGCTCCGGTCGTAAAAACGTCGTCCAGTAAGAGCACCTTAGAAGGACAACATCCTTGCCAAGAAGGGCGAATTTCCCAAGCAGATCTTGCATGGAAAAATCGATCCGCATAGCTCTTTCCCGCCTGTCTAGAGTTGCTCCTCTTGAGCAAAGGATCTATCCGAGGAAGTCCGAGGGTTTTTTCCGCTCGAGAAAGCAACTCTCGCATCGGAGAAAAAGGCCGCAAGGGAAACGAGCCGAACCGTCCCGAAGAGGAATTCGGAAGAAGAAAGCAGGCATCGATCCCTCGATTTCCCCAGCTTCTCAACGCTGTCTTAGCTCCGATGGATAGAAACAGGGAAAGAGGATATTCGTGTCTACTTTTGATCTTATTTAAGACTTCGGCCAGGAGGTCCGTTCTTTCCCGAAGATATCGTGCTTCCGTAAAGAAGACGTTCCTCGATGTGCAATAATCGCAAACATCTTCCGTCGTTTTTCCGGAGCAGATCGGACACCCCTTTTTTTTCCAGATTCTAGGCGTTTCCTTGGCGCAAATTCTACATAGGCCGCTCCGAACGGAACGAAAATCCTCCTTGCCGCACATTCCGCAAAGAATTGGGAAAAAGTAATTTAGAGATTTATAAAGAATCTTATCGATCATTTGCCCATCGGGTCCGGACACCGGACGGGCACACGCGTTTTAATCCTCGGACCGAACCCGATCCGACAACTTCTTCATTTTGCCGCGCGTTTCTTTACCCAGAGGCCGTAAAGAATTCCGACAAACAATCCCAGTAAGATGATGATACTAATTTCCGAACCCAACATTCCTCCGGGAAAATCCCTATTCCAATATATAATCCGGTTCTAAGATCCTAGGACAAAAGACGAATATTGTGCCGAGATAATGCCTGGCGAGAGAATGGAAGAGCCATTCTCCAGCCGAATTCTTAACGTCCCAAAAATCGGCTTTTACGAAACCGTTTCTCTCGAAAAACGAATCCAAATTCCAATCCTCTTCCCCCGGAAAAACCTGCACTTTCAGCATAGCATAGAATTCCTCGGACCTGGGATCGAAGCGAAAAACGACGGCTCTTCCTCCCAAAGCGTTTCGGACAGTAAAGGTAGCCCAATCCCCTTTCGGACCCGATTCCTCCGATTTCAATTCGTACAACTCGTATTGATGATCCTTTTCATCCCCGAAAAATTCCCGAAACACGGTTCGGAACGCATCCGAAAATTCCGTTTTAATCCGCATAAAAGGATCTTCTTCCGGGTCCATCATAGGGTAAGATTTCGGAACGAAAAAAATTCATCAAGGTAAAATCGGAAGAACGTCCGCAATAGCTTTTGCCCAGAATTTATGCTTTCGCGTGCAGTGTTTTTAGGATCCGGAGTCCTTCGAATTCGAATCGGAAATCCGGTGGAAAGTCGATACTCTTAATAGGGACAGGTATCTTGAAAAGAGTCCGACGAACAAAAATATTGATGATCCTCTTGCTAGCGATCGCTTTCCCCATATTTTCCCAAAATTCCGAAACTGAAAGCCCTCGGATCTATAACGAAATACTCGTTCAAGATTTCGAAACGGAAGAGTTCGGACCGGAAAACATAAAATCGAAACTCGGGGAGGATTTTCTACCGGAAATACGGATTTCCTCCGTTCTGAGAACACCGGAAAGGAACTCCACCAAGTCCCTCTTCGTGGAAGTGACCGCAGAAAAAAATCAATCTTTCGAGATACGATTCAAAAAACCTTGGAAAACGACCGACTTCGTTAAGGACTTTCGTTTTCATATTTACGCAAACGAAGGAGGAGGCTCTCTCTTTCTTTTGGTTCGGGATTCCACATTAGATATAAAGAAATTATTAATTACTCATTTTTTATTTTCAGGATGGAAGGTGATCGATCTGGACGTCAGTCGAAAGGTTCGGCAAGACGACCTTGTCGCATATATCCGCTCCGAGTTCCAAGTTTTAGGTTTTTTGTATGAAGCTCCTTTTGAACGAAAAAGAGGAAGCAGAGAAATTTTCGTTTTGGACGATATTCTGGCGAATGTGAGACCGAAATACCTTCTTTTCCCGACGGAAAAAACCCTGGTTCGATAGGCATTCTTGCGGCGGTCTTACTAGGGCCGTACTAGTGTTTTGTTTGGCGGCCCCCACCCAGGTTCGGGTGGAGGCGGTGGGCTCGTGGGCCAATCCCGCCTGCCGCTCTATCACGAATTCATTTTTTTCACAAATCTTTTTTTGGGCAGTATTCTTTGTATGACCTCCTGCAAAGATTTGAAAAAAACATTCTTGTAGAAACGACAAAATTCTGATACTTGGTCTGCGTCGCGCCTCGGCCGGGTACCACCGCACCGGCCCCCGCCCAGAGTAGGGCGGGGACTTTCCTAGATCCCGTCTATCCTTACGGGGTAATGGTTTCTTCTTCTTTCGAAATATTCCCAATCGTTCTTCTTCCATGCGTCACGAAGAAGCCCATCTTCCTTTTCCAAAAAAGTTTTCGTTTTCCATTCCCCATCGGAAATCAAAAATTCTTCCATAGGAGGCAAAGGGCCGTCTTTGTAAAGAATGCATAGTTTTTCGGCCAGTCGATACGTGCCTGTGATTCGTCCCTTCTGACTATAACCGGCGATATGCGGAGTGAAAATGCTATTTTTACTAGATACCAATCTTTGCAAAAGTTCTCCGCGTGGAGGCTCCGGATAGAATACATCTATCACTTTCAACAAGTCTTCCCTTTGAAGCGATTCTTCCAGCGTCCCTCTTCCCCAAATTTCACCTCGACTCGTATTTAAAACCAAAGTCTTCGGCGCCAACTTTCTCACGTCTTCCGCTTCGAACATTCCTTTCGTAGGATAAGGTCCGTCTCCAGTCAAGGGCACATGAAAACTGACGATCCCGCGCGAATAGATTTCGCTTAATAAAACCGAGTTGTCTTTCACATACGGATCATGGTAAGCGAATTCTATGCCTTCGGATTTCAGTATGGATGCGAACGCTTTCCCCGTATTTCCGTATCCTACGATTCCTACGGATCTCCTTCGGATCTCATCGATGGGGAGAAAATAGGATAAAGCCGCCCGGCAGTATTCCGCGACCGAACCGGCATTGCAACCGGGAGAATTCAGAAATATCCTACCTTCGTTCTTGAGATCCGAAAAATTTACGTGATCGTTTCCAGAACTGACGGTCGCGAAGATTTTCACACTGGGAAACCTGCGAAACGTTTCCGAATTTACTTCGAGTCGCGTGTTTGCCACCAAAACTTCGGGACCGACAGAAGCGATTTCGTCCAAATCCTCCTTAGAATATGAACGAACCTCAAGATTTCTAAACCGCGAAAAAATCGCATCCGCGCCTGCGGTTCCTTTCGGATAATATAAAATCGGACGGGGCACAGGGATAGTTTCGGGAACCGGAGTCTCTCTTCCATTGTTTTTTCTTTCAAAAACCTCTTGCCAGCATAGGGCTTGCAGATACTTTCATTGCTTCGAACGGGAATCAAAACATGTTAGAACGACTCAAACAAATCCCCCCTAAGATTCGGCTGATCCTAGTCGGCGTTTTTTTAATAATGCTCGTTATTTTTATCGTTTGGGAACCTTCCTCCAAACGAGGAAGCCACGGCTCCAATGCGGAAGACTCCGACGGTTTTACGGTTTCACGCAACGAATCTGGAGAATTGATCCTCAACCCCGAGGTAATGGATACTTCACGCAGCATTTATAAGGACGGTGAATGGCTGTCCTACGACGATATCATGAAATTCGCCGCAAACGGCGAATTGGATTTAGTCTCGGAACTATGGGCATTGCGGAGACGTTGCCCGACAGGTTACACCATCGACCAATGCAACGAAGTAGTAAAGGCATTCCTATTGGACCATTACCCCGGAGTGGCGGGAGAAAAGCTGATGGCCATGTTCCGAAAGTATCTCACATACGAACAGGTGCTTCGATCCTACGAACTACCCCGGGACATCAAACAGGATGAAGCCTACGAACTCATCAAAAAGAAAAGGAGAGAGGTTTTTTCCGACCAGGAAGCCAAACTGATTTTCGGTTTGGAGGAATCGGAAAGACAATACCAATTCGGACTCTCCGATTTTATGAGCGAGACCAAGAATTTGCCGGGAGACAAAAGGTTAAACCGTTATGAAGATTATCGAAAGGCGGTATACGGAAATTACTACGACGCGGTGGTAAAGCGGGAGCCCAAATTCAATAAGTACGAAACGGAACTTTTTCTTCGGGAAAACGATATGAACAAGCTTTCGGCGGTTCAGAAGGATCCGCAACTCCGCTCGATCAGGGAAAAATACTTCGGCAAAGACGGAGCGGATAGGATCGAAAAGGTTTATAAGGATATCGAGGTCCAAAAAAACAAGGAAACCGAAATCGATCGGGAGGAGCAAGCCTGGCTGAGAGCCAATCCGACTGCAAAATCTGCGGATCGCGATAAGGCGATTTCCGCAATCCGAACTAAAATATTGGGCTCGCAGGAAGCGGAAGAATATGGTCGAAGAAAAGCGTACGAAGCGGAACAGAAACGACTGAATTCGAAATGATTTTTCTTCCGAAAAATCCCCTTCGTCCTTTTCTATACTCTCTCGGACTCTCCTTCGGACTCCTTTTCGGGATGGAACCTTTCGCGTTCCTTCCCGCCGGAATCGGAGGAGGCCTCTGCGCTTTCCTTCTTTTTACGGAGCTGAAAGATTGGCCGCTCCGTTTTCAGATCTATTGGTTTCTTTTCCTTTCCCAACTCGTCAACGTTACCGTATTCTTTTGGATTCCTTCCTCGATATCGGCGATTTCGGGAGCCGGCACTTTTATTTCTTGGCTCCTTTTTTTCGTGTACGGAATCTTTTCGCATATCAAATTGCCGATCGCCTTTTACGGCTGGAAAATATGCCTCGAAGTATATTCTAAATATAAAATATACAACGGCGATTCTCTCCTTCTACGTTGGCTACTCTTTCCCGTATGCGTTGTAGCAGCGGATATGATCACTCCCCAATTATTCCCTTGGTATTGGGGAAATCTAGCGGAAGGGAGTCTTGCATTTTCGCAGGCGGCAGCATTCACAGGAATATACGGCACGGGCTTTTTTCTGCTATTCGGGAGTGCCGGTTTAGCGCTGCTCAGAGATACAGGAGAAAAAAACGCCGGAATCGTTGCTGCGTCGGTACTCAGTTTCGTGTGGATCCTGGGCGGATACAGACTCTTAACCGCGACAGAATATAAGATTCCGTCGAGCACTCCGAATACCGAAGACGGATATTTGAAACTGTCCGCTTTGTTGGTCCAACCGAATACCGCTCCCGCCAAGCGGGAATATGCGGAAAACCCAGAATACTTGGGCCAAGCGATGAGCAGGAATCTGGAGATGGCGCTCCGGGGCTCCCTGGAAAATCTCCCTCCTCCGGACATCATCTTTCTACCGGAATCCGCCGTTCCTTTTCACGGGACGGACATGGGCGAAGGGGGAGCACCTAACGAATCGTATTCGTCCACTTTCCACGGATTGACTCTGTATATTACCCGGAAGACGGGAGCCGATTTATTGTACAACGAGTTGAATCAATTCCGGGACGGTCTGAAAAACCAAGTAACATTGCTCTCCTCCGAAACAGGACAAATTACGCGTTATGATAAGCGACGTCTCTTAGCCTTCGGAGAATACCTTCCTTTCGAATCGTCTTTCCCTTTTCTACGATCCCTCTTCAGCGAAACGTCCAGATATATTCCCGGGGAAAAACCCGTACCACTTTTAGGATTCCGATCCTTTCACAGAAGCGTTCGCCCTTCCCCGCCTACTCCGGAAGAAATCGCCCAAATCCAAACACCCGAGCGCTTTCGGAATCCCACCGGATTTCCTTCCAAGGAAGAAGGCGTAACATACCAGATCCTTCCGTTGGTGTGTTACGAGGCGATGTTTCCGTCTTTGGTTCAAAACTCCCTTCGAGAGGCGAAAAAAGGCGTCTTTACGCTTCTGGCAAACCCCACGAACGATGCATGGTTTTCCTCCAAGACGGAGGCTTGGCAACATGCGGGAACGGCAAAATTTCGCGCCATCGAGTTCGGACTCAGCTTGGTCCGCCCGGCGGTCAGCGGAGTCTCTCTTGCGGTCGATCCGTACGGACGAAATCTCGCCATTCCGATCGAATCGGGCGAAATCGGGAATCGAGCGATTCTATTGCCCGTCACCCGTCTTTCGGAGGAAGGCAACACGTTTTATTCACGTTGGGGGAATATCCCGTTTTACTTATACTCCTTTCTTACACTTCTCGCCCTTTCGTTCACGGATTTTTTTCGAAAGAACGGGCAAAAGAGAACGGATACAGGCCCTACTCGGAACGTCTGAAATCATAGAGGAATCCGTTTGTTAAAGCATACTTTTTGCCATCTCCCTGGCATCGATATCCTGGAAGAACGGAAGTATTGGGAGAAAGGGATCCTGGATTGGGATTCCCTTAGGGAAGAGTTTCTGGTTCGTTCCAGGAACCAAGAAGACACATATTCCAGATTGGTATTGGATTCTCTCGAGTTTTCCAAAAAAGAATTCGCGAGAGAGAACTGGGACTATTTTTTCTTCGCCGTACCTAACGAGCAAAAATGGAGACTCTTTCCCTCGGTCCGATCCAGACTTCTCTATATAGACATAGAGACCAGCGGTTTATCCAAAGAGGATTTCATCACCGTAGTCGGAACGTACGACGGCGATCAATTCAAGGACTTTCTGCGCGGACGGGACATGGACGACTTTCCGGAGAAGGTTCTCCCTTCCCATATTTTCGTAAGTTACAACGGAGTAGCGTTCGACGTGCCCTTCTTGGAAAAGGAATTCGGCAAACGATTTAGAAACCGTCATTTCGATCTGATGTATCTTCTTCGCAGTCTCGGATACCGAGGCGGACTGAAAGGCTGCGAAAAGGCGCTCGGAATCACAAGAGACCTTCCCTTCGAAGTCAACGGAGCGGACGCGGTCAGATTATGGTGGCAGTACGTGCAATACGACGACATGGAGGCTTTGGATCTGCTATTAAAATACAACCGCGAGGACGTGACGCATCTTGAACTCCTGTTCATAAAAGCCTACAACATGAAATTGAAACAGACCCCTTTTTACGGAGAAATAGTGCCGGAAAAAGAATGAACCCCTCTATTCGTTCCGGATCTATATATTAGAATCTCCGATCCATTTGTAAGTTTCATACGGAGGTTCCGTCTCGACCACCTCTACCCAGCCTCTTTCAACGAATTTCCTGACCATGGAATGTAAAATCGCCATCGCAGTATTATAATAACCTGAATTAGCGACCTTTTCTCCCATTGCTTCCAGAGTCAGACTGGAAAGATCGTATTCCTTTTCCTTTAATCTGCGTATGATTCCTCTCTCCAAGATTTGCAGAGTTTTGTATAGCAACTTGATCGCTTTCTTAGGATCCTCAGGTTCGGGACCGTGAGCAGGAAGAAGTCGGCGAATGGACATCTTGGAAATCCGATCCAAAGATTTGTAATAGTCCTCTAGATTTCCGTCTATCTCCGCATAGATGGAGGAAATATTCTGTAAGACAAGATCGCCGGTGAAAAAGATATTCTCCTCCAAGATATAGGGCGTCAGGTGCCACAGGTTATGCCCCGGAGTGTGCAGAAATCCGATCTCTTTCCCACCCGCGCGTATGACATCCCCCTCCACCAATTCCACATCGAGTTTTAGAATCGGATCGATTCTGTCCCCCCGCATCAGAGTATTTTTAAGGTTTTCGTTGCCGGCTTCCACTCTTGCGAGTTCCGTCTTTCTATCGTTGGGAGAACGATGGCCCTTATACACGAGCCTTTTGGTGGCCCGGTTGAATACTTCCACATATTCCAGATAATTTCCGATCCCTGCCGCCATACCTTTCATCGCGTACAATTTCGCTTCGGTATAATAGCGGATCGTAAGAATGGCGCTCATGTGATCCAAATGATTGTGCGTATAAAATATATGTTTTATTTTGTTCAGACTTAGCCCGAGTTTTTTCAGCGCCCTTTGCAACATCCCTAGATGCGCAAGATAACCGGAATCGATCAAAGTGGGTTCCCCGTCCGGGAGAATATAGATATTATTGGGAGAGTAGAAGGGCTGTGGAATTTCGGTTTTGAATATTCCGTCTCCGATTTCCACCACGTCCGGAATCGAATCATATTTGTGTATTTTCACGAGAACCGTCCTGATTTTTCTCAAGAAAGCAGATTCCCCTTCCGGAGACAAGCTTCTAAATCGACAGCGCAATGCGCTCGGCACGAACCGTAAAATTCCGACATAATCCACCGGACACCCGATTTCCATTCCGAAAAATCTTTTGCAGAAAAGGAACCGTGCTCCCTTTATTCGGGTCCGATTTAAGAATTTCAGTCGGGATTATTTCCCGGGATTTCATTCTTGACCCACCTTTACCGATGATTGATATTAGAACTATGGGATCCTTTCCGACGATTCTCCGGACCTGCAGACGGTCCGTTTTAACCGCATTCCTATCCGCAGCCCTGATTTTTTTCACCCAAACCTGCGAACACCACCAATCCACAAAAACCGATCTTTCGGTCACTGCCTCGGACGGTTCCGTTACGTTTAGCATCCATGGGAGCTTGGATAAGAGTAAGACTCCGAACTGCGGAACCGGCTCCCCATATTCCGCAAGTTCCTCGACGGGAACCACTACGACAACCACGACAACGACCACTAGTTCTGGCTCCGGAACGAATACCCAATTTACGGTCATCAGCCGACTCTATTATACTACCGGAGACTATATCTATCTGAAGTTTCTGTACGATAGTACCCAAAACCAAGGGCAAATCGATTCGCAGCAGGGCTTTTCCTACTCCGGAAGTTTGACGGCAAAACCTTTGGTCGCGAATTACGGAAAAATCACTTGGGGAGGAAGCGGAGTTCCGATCGATACTTCCGTTTCCGGAAGCCAAGCTCTGTCCTATCTGACCGTTACTCTGGATTTGGTGGGGAACGTGGTCTCAACCGGAAGTGCGGGACTTTCGTTGACTCAATGTTATACGGTGGACTTCATCAACTGTACTTCGGCCACTTCTTCGAGTATGTGTTATACCCAAAACGGACAACAATGCTTTAACACACAATCGGTAGCCGGGGTAAGCGTTTCCATCAAAGGCGACGTAAATTGTACGAGTAATTCCGTCCCAGCCGGAACCTCCACTACTACAACCCAATAAGAAAAAAAGGGCTGCCTTCTCTCTTTCAGGCAGCCCTCTATACTCGCCGGATTCTATTTATTTTGCTACTCTTTTGAATTCTGTCCCGTTCTTCTTCCCCGAAAACCCCTCACTTTCGATCCCCACTCCGTTCCAGTAAGAACCGAAAAGAAGAACTCGGGAAACGTTTAACAGAGATAATATGCTGTAAAAAACGATTTTTTGAAATCCGCGATTTTGTTTATATTAGACTCTTTTTCTCCCTAAATCGGATAAAATTACTTTTTATTTAACCCCGCCATTTCGACTAATTCCATCGTGCAAAATCCCCGAATTTTCGGATGGGACTTGCAACTCCCCCGAAAAATCTTAAACTAAAGGTATGGAAAAAGCGCTGAACAACGACCAGAAGTTTAGGGAAAAAGCGAAAGTAGTACGAGTCGAGCCCAGACACATGCCTTTGCAAAGCCACCCAAGACCGGTTTCGCATAGAAAAGTGCAAACGGAGGACCAGATTCCCAATTTCTGGATCTTCTATACTCTGATGACAATCGGATCCTTATTGCCGGTCATCGGGGTTCTCTTGGCTTTCATCGTATTCTCTTTCGCGAAGACTCGATTCTTTAAGTTTTTGCCTTTGGTGATCAGCCTTGCGGCAAACGCTTATTTTTTCTATCTTCGACAACATTCCGGATCCGTTTTCCACCTTTTGAAAAACGCGGTTCATTGATTCCGGACTAGATCGAAATCTCCGCGATGAACGGAGAAGAGGCGAATGACACTCGCCGAAGGTTCCGTCCTTCGGAAAGAGGATCTTTACACTTCGGTCAATTTTCTGAATTGATCCCGGACAAGTGCTCCTTCCTCGGTTTCCGGAAAACCTTTTAAAAATCGCAAAAGTTCTTCCACATCCGACCGAAACTCTTCACTCAACATTTTTCGAATATTGTACCGATTGAGCAGGGAAAGAATTACGACTTCGTCGTGCTCGGTCCTTTCTTCCTTAGCAAAAAGGGAATGGGTCAGTTTTTTATCGTTCTTATCCGCCTTTTCCAAAAGTCGGAGAACCGGGTACGTATATAATCCGTTTTTAAAATCCTTGAGAGGAACCTTGCCCGTCCGGTCCCCGGCTTGGAAATAATCGATGGCGTCGTCCTGTTTTTGGAACAAGGATCCTAATCGGACTCCGAACTCGTGCAATTTTTTTAGATTCTTTTTGGGAGCCCCCGCTAGAATTCCGGCGGCCTGACAGACTGCTCCGAACAAAGATGCGGTCTTACCGTAGACTACTCGATCGTACACGTCCAAATCAATCTTGGGATTTCTTTCCCATTCCATCTGAACGAGTTCGCTTACCGAAAGATCCTTGATCACTTGTGTGAAAATATCCATTAATTCGGGAGAATTCAATCGGTTAAGATGATAGATCCCGCAGGCAAGAAGGTAATCTCCGGCGAGAATCGCGGTTTTATTTCCGAAACGGGAACCTACGCTGGGCACCCCTCTTCTGGTCTGAGCTTCGTCCACGACGTCATCGTGCAAAAGACTCGCGGCATGAATCAATTCTGCGATGGCCCCTACATCCGCGTATTTTTCCCCCTTGTATCCGAGGATACGACACATGCAATAATGCAGGATCGGACGGATTCTTTTTCCTCCGGAGCGGATGGTATAATCCTTAATCTCGGCGAGTAGACGAAGATCCTCGTCTATGATCTCGTACAGTTTTTTGTCGAACTTTCGGACGAGGAGGTCCTTCAATCCCTTGGCTTTCACGGAGTTTCCTTGTTTCGACACTATTTCCGAAGGAATTTATCGCTCAAGCAGGAAAGGGTAGGAAATACGAGCGGAACGAAAAGAAAGGGGGTGAAAAAATCAGGATTTCCACTTGCTGTCCAGGGCGAGCAGGTGTTTAGACAGTACTTTTTCCATTTCACGATTTTCCTTTTTCCGATAGATATGGATCAAGTTACGAAACATCCTTTTCAGGATCGTCATACTACTGGCGTGGGTAAAGTAACGGTCGTGAGCCTGGAATCCGTTTGCCTTTAAAAAACGGATGCAAGTGGAACGATCCAGCATCACTCCGCCGTGGTAAGGATCGATATAGGTTTCATAGTCGTTGGATTCGAAATGAAGTAGAAAGTGCAGAGGCATATTGACGCCGTAAAGCGGAAGGTTCAATCGATGCGCGACTAAAAGGTAGATCACCGACAAAGAGATGGGAATGCCCCGTTTTGTGACGAATACCCGATGCAAATAGGAATTATCCGGATCCTCGTACTCCTCATGATTGCCGGAAAAACCTTCTTCCTGGGAAAGCACACGGGTTAAAAAATGAACCTTCACGTCGTCCGAAGCCAGATCTTCGTTTAGATCCACGAGTTCCTCCACTCGCAAAGCGATCCGATCCAGATAGGTCCGGAATTCAGGATAAGAAAGTTCCGGTTCCGTGACAGAGGAAAGCAGAAACGCACCTTCCTCCAAATCCTCGTAATGATTCGAGTTCCCTTTTTCAGCCAATGCCGCATAACGCACACTGATCCGCTCCGAATGAATGATGGGTGCGACTCCTCTCGCAAAAACGCGAAGAGTAGGATCCTTCAATTCGTCCGCCACTTCCCGGACGCGAACCTGCCAAGGAATCATACCGGCGATCTCCGCAATGATCCCGGATTTATCCTCGCTGGAGGAAAATTCCAATTGGTAAAATTTATCCTCTATCTTATCGGGTGGGAAGGGAACTGTTCCGAAAGGGAAGTCGGAGGATTGCATAAGTACAATAACGTGATACCGGGAAGAGCTTAGTCAATTCGGAAGTTTTTCGAACAGTTAAAAAAGGATGTGATTCATAAATTAACTATGTCGTTCGTTTATGTTCTCTTTCCGACGAAGGAGTAGGCCGAAACGAAGTCAAGTGCCCGCAAAGATAAAAAACGAAATTGAAACGTTTTTTTCGGGATTCGAGGCGTATTTCCGAACAAAGATAGAAAACTCCGAATCGATGAAATGTTCTTCTTTTTTTCGAACTTCGGAAATACGCAGAAGGAAACTCTTATACTTCGAGAGCTTCCAATTCCTCCAGAGCTTTCTTTTCCTGTTCCGCGTTCGGCGGAGTTCCGTGCCAACCGGGATTGTTCTCCATAAAAGAAACGCCTTTTCCCAAAACCGTATCGAACAGGATGATCGTCGGGGATCCTTTATGAGCCTTAGCTCGCTCGAAAGCGGATAGGATCGCAGAAATATCATGACCGTCCGCTTGTAAAACGTTCCAACCGAAGGAGGCGAATTTTTTATCCAGGGGCTCCAGGTTCATCACGTCCTTTGTGAAGCCGTCGATCTGGATTCCGTTTTTATCCATAAACGCGATTAGGTTATCCGTTTTATAGTGAGCCGCGGATTGCGCCGCTTCCCAAGTCATTCCTTCGCCGCATTCTCCGTCCGAAATGCAAACATAAACCTTATAATCTTTTTTTGCCAAACGCGCCCCAAGAGCGATTCCGACGGAAACCGACAAGCCTTGCCCGAGTGAACCGGAAGAGCTTTCCACTCCCTTTAGGTATCTGGTGGAAGGATGTCCCTGTAATTTGGAATTGATGTTTCGAAAGGTAAGAAGTTCCGACTCGGGAAAAAAACCCGACTGCGCCATCGCGGCATAGCGGACGGCGCAAACATGTCCGTTGGAAAGGATCAGACGATCCCTATCTTCCCAATCCGGATCCGTAGGTTTATGATTTAGAATTTTTTTATAAAGAACGGCGTAAATGTCTGCGAGTCCTAAGGGACCGCCCGGGTGGCCCGATTTTGCCGCGGTCACCATTTTGATCACGTTTTTACGAATGTTATTCGCGAATTCTTTGAGTTCCTTAATCTCGCTCATTTCGACCTTCTAAAATTGCCCCGACTTAATTCCCGGAACGGAATAGAAATAATCCGGAGAGATATACGAGGGTATATAATGGTAGAAAAACAAAGTTGAGTTTTCGATGGAATCCTTTTTTTCCCGCAAAGCCGGACCAGCCAGTCAGGAGCATCAAGACCAAAGCCAGAGCGGCAAAAGCGCGGTGTGTGTCGATGATCGTTCTGTCGAAGACCGGCACGAAGCCAGCGGAGTCCAAGCCCCCGAACAAATATTTTAAGGACAGAAGATAGATCGCAGCGCAAAGATTAAAGAGGATACCGATCGTATTAAAAATTCTGTGAAGACGATTGTTCCGAAAGCGGAACCAAAATCCGACATAGAACGCGAGAATGGAAATCGTCATCCCTAGATTTACGAGGAAAAGAGGCATGCAATACAAATCCCCCATTCTAGCGCCAGGAGAAAATCCTTTTTAATCGGTTGACCCCGGAAATCCGCTCGAAATACTGGTTACGAGTCCAAACGCTGCCTTAGCTCAATTGGTAGAGCAGCTGACTTGTAATCAGCAGGTTGGGGGTTCGATTCCTCTAGGCAGCTGATCGGGCGGATTCACCCTTTCCAAAAATCTCGGGTAGGTACTCAAGCGGTCAACGAGGGCAGACTGTAAATCTGCTGGCCAAGCCTTCGAAGGTTCGAATCCTTCCCTGCCCAATAATCTTCCCCCTAATACGACAAAGCGAAGGATTCGAATGGAGTCAACCGTCCGCGATCCATAGAGAGCGGTGCGAGACACGATGTCGAGCAAGTACGACGGGGAGCCTACGCGAGCGAGGCAGGAATGCCGAGCGACGGGGAGGCGAATCCTTCCCTGCTTCAATCATCTTCCCCTTACCGAATTTATTTCCCAACCGAATACGGAAGCTTGGGCTCTTGTTGCAGGGAGAAATTTCCGAGAAATTTAACGAACTCTAAAAGACTTCCTTTTCTGTATTCGAAACTTCGCAACGCGGTAGCCGGATTCGTGAGACGAACCAACATCTCTTTCCAAACCTGGGAATTCGCATATACGAGTATATTCGGATTTTCGGAAATACGCTCTTCTATTTCGGCCACGCCTCTCCGCAAGTGGACCGTAAACTCCTCGCCGGTGTCCGTAAATTTGATCGAGACTTTTCCTTGTAGATCGGCGCTTTTAACCGGATCTAAACGTGCGGAAAGATTCGAAAAGAACACGGAAAGAGGATAACGTTTCAACAATTCCGGACTGGGTTTTACCTGTAGCTTCGCCACGAAATCGTCACGGATTTCGAGCGCTTCCGTTAAGTAATAATGACGCGCGTTCGCATTTTCGTTTCCTTCTCCCAAGGATCGTAAGGATCGAATCCGAATCTCTTTCCCGTCTCGATTTTCCGGATCGATTCGCAGAATATATCCGCTTAATTGAAGTGCCGCTTGATACTCGCCTTTTTCCAATTTTCTCCTAGCGATCGTGACCAAGATATCCTTTCCCCCGGCGAGTTCCGAAAAAAGCGCCGCTTGCTCCTTTCTTGTCAGCGGTTCCAGTTCCGAAGAATCGCCGGAAAACCAACCTAGATTTCCCGCGAACATGGATCTCACCGACCAGGATACTTTTCCGTATACCTCCTGCAGATAAGGGGAAGAGGCCAGGTGTTTCGGCAACTTTACGAATTCCACAAGATCGTCGGGATGCAGACCTAAGTTGATCCCGCGCAAAGATTGGTCATGAACGTATTGGATCGCATCCCGATAGTCCGTTAGAATTCCATAAATCTCCTTGGCTCCGCTTAAGGGTCTACCGTGGCTCGGGACCACGAACTCGGGTTTCAGAGATCTCGCTAGGTCGATGGACCGATACCAGTTTTTTAAACTCCTAAACCAGGTCCCGCGGATCGTATAAAGATTCGGAAAGGACTTATAAAAATTATCTCCCATCAAAAGCGTCTTTTGCTCCGGAAGCCATACGTAGATTTGGTCGTCCGTTTCTCCGGGAGCGTGAATCAATTCCATTTCGATTCCGGCCGCCTTTACGGAAAGTCTATCCTCGAACGTTTTCGTAGGCGGAAGGAAATCTATTTTCGTGGAAGCCGTATACCCTTGGTAAGGACCGATCCCTACGTTTTCCACTTCCTCTTTACGCAAATAATTTCCGAACATACGGGCGCTTCTACTTCCCACTGCTATCGCGGTTTCGCTCGCGAGTCTTTCCACATTCGCTTTTAGATCTTTATGTGCGTATATTATAGGTGAGGATCCTCTCGCAAAAACAGGACCGCCGAAAATATGATCCGGATGACTATGAGTATAGATGATCGCTTTTACGGGCAAGTCGGAGATCTTACGGAATTCAGTAAAAACCTGCTCCGCGGATTTGAGGTCGTCCATCGTATCCACTACGATGACACCGTCCTTTCCAGTTATGAATATCGAATTTGCGATTCCGTATCCTACAGCGGAATAGATGCCGGGTGAGATCTGATAAATTCTCTTTTCAAACTCCCGATCGAATTCCTTCAAGCCACCGACCGTTTCTTTCTTCGATTCCTCCGAAGTACGGCATGTGAAAAAGGAACCCGTCTGGAAAAATAAAAAGCAGAAAGCGAGAAATCTGTATTTGAGCACGAACGCCTCCTTTGTTTTTCGCATATCCGCGATGGCGGTCTTCTTTTTACGAAAAATCTATCCCTTTTCCCAGAGGACGTTCGAAGGCTTTATGGAAACATTATAATATTCTTTTCCTTTTCTGATTTCGATGTAAGTCCGATTCAAGACTTTTCTGAAAACCACGAAATCAAGATTCCAAGGTCCTAAAATGCCGACCGGTCCGAATATAGGCTGGGAATCGGTCACAGTCACGGACGGATCGATTCCTTGGGGCGGCGGAATTTCCTTCCACATCCATTTTGCGTTCACGGGCAGATAAGCCGAATCCGCAAAAGCATAACTGGCATCGTCTTCCTCCTCGTTCACTGCGGAAAGGATCTGTTCCAAAGTACCGGGAAGTGTCTCCTTGCAAAACTGAGGTTGGATATTGGGGGAACCGAAAAAAGGTCTTCGAATCACTTTACAGATATATTTCGTTTTTTCCGGTAAGACCAAATTCGCATCTCGATCGCGTACGTCCCAAAAAGGGAATCGAGTCTTATCCTCCGGAGGAAAAAGCTTTGCCAGGATCCCAGCGGATTCGGTTTCCTCCTCGACCACGTCGTCGTCTTTATCCGAACTTCCCGCGCTCGATCGGGATAAAAAATTCTCCGCGGCTTCCCTTCCTCCGCCCTGAGTTACAAAGGAAAAAATCGGATCCGGATTTTCTCGCATCAGAATTCGGATAGCCGGAAGGTAAGGCATTGCCCAGTCCCAATCATTCGTTTGGCAGACTTTGCGGAAAAGAACCTCCGTTTCTTCGTCTCCGTTGTATGTTTCCGAAGGAAAAGAACAGGCCTCTTTCCTTCTATCCATCAGCAAAAGATTCTTAGCGGCCTCGAAACGCCCTCTCTTGGCATTGGAATACGTGGAACTCATCAAAAAATAACGCGCACTAGCCTCGAAACGGCCCCTATTTCGAAGAAACTTCGCATATAAGTAGAGGATATCCGACTTGGAATCCGCGCTCAGAGATTTGGACTTTCCCGCCAAAAAAATCCTACGATACGGAGTTCCCCGTCCTGATTGGAGAGAGGACCCGACCCAGAGAGGCAAAGCGATATCCTTGGACAGAAGTTCCTTTTCCGTCAAATAAGCGAAGATATGGTCCCAACCTTCATAGTCTTTCGTTTTCATCTTTACCGAATAACAGAGTCTGATTAAGGCCAGATTTTCCTTTTTAGATAAGGAACGATACGGTTCGGAAATCTCGGGAGAAATCGCCTCCGAAGAAACATTAGGTTCCGTCTTGGTTTCCGGAACGGAAAATGCCGAAGTGTTCTTGGAGCATGCCTGCGTCACCGCGATAAGAGAATATGGGCTGATTCCCAGTCCCTGGGAGAGGTTCTTTACGAAAGAGGACCATTCCCCTTTTTTGTTCCTGGTCGTCCCCGCCCGGATCTGGTACTGTAAGGCGGGAACGTATTTGTTGAATTTCTCGTACAGAAAATAGAGTCTCGTGGAGGCAGTCCTTCTCACGTCGGAACTAGACCCAGTCCTGGAGACTTCCTCGTACAAAGGTATCGCGAAAACGGGAGATTGTTTCTCCAAAGAGTACGCATCCTCGTAATTTACCGCCGAGAGAAAAGTTGGAATGAATACGGAGAAGAATACCGGAAAAATAGTACATTTGGAAAACCTAAAATACATTTTTCAGGATCTCCTTCTTCGCGTCGGCCTTATGAATCAATGGGCAGATTTCCGTGGGTACATGAGAAGGATGAAACAATTCTCCCGTTTTTTTAGGGCAATCGGGACCGGGCAATTTTCCAGACTCGGAACAAATCGACAAGGAAACGGCTCTTTGGGAAAAAGAATATTTTCTTCTTTCGCCCCGGTCCGCCGACTCGGCAGTGTCGAATACCTTCGCGATCGTTCCCCAGAGAGGAGCGGCAACCGTTCCGCCTAACGCGGAAGAGCCCATACCGTAACTAGGAGAGTCGTAACCGATCCAAACGGCCATAGAAAGTCCCGGACGTACTCCGACGAACCAAGCATCGCGATATTCGTTCGTGGTTCCGGTTTTACCGGCCACTTCTCCCCTATATCCCGTATTTCGAACGCCGGCATGATTTGCGCTTCCGTGTAACAGATCGACCATGATCTCTGCGGCGGGAGGCGAAATCGTCCTGCGTTCTTTCGGCCAGCGCAAATTGAATTCGTCCTGCTCTCTTCTTTGATAAACGACATTTCCGGAACGGTCGGTGATTTTTTCTATTAGATGCGGTCGGACGATGTTTCCGTCGTTCGCAAAGGAGGAATACGCCGAGGCCATTTCCAGCGGAGAAAGTTCGAGCGAACCCAAAGCCAGCGATAAGTCCCTTCTAAACCGGTTTTTCAACACCTTCTCTTCCGGAAAAAAGAATCTTCCGAAGGTTTCCGAGATTTCGGAAAGACCCAATTTTTCGGCGATCTGTACGGCGGCGGTATTTTTCGATTTCGCCAAGGCCACGCGAACGGAAATATCTCCGTCGTATTGGCTACCGATATTCTCCGGCATCCAATTGGATGTAGCATTCCGATAGATCAGAGGCGCATCCAAAATATGGGTAGCTGGTGTCACGAATCCTTTGTCGATCGCTTCGGCGTACAATATCGGTTTTATCGTTGAACCTGTCTGACGGAACATACCTGTCGCTCTCGGAAACTGGTTGTCCGACTTGAACTCCGTTCCTCCGTGCAACAGAAGTACGTCCCCTGTTTGCGGATCTACCGCAACGACGGCGGCTTGCAATCCGCTATCTCCTCCGGCACGGAATCGATCCGTGTCCAGAAACAATTCGAGAGCGGGAGAAAGATCCGCCGCGAGATTTCGGAACGGAACGGCTTCGCTATCTTTTCCTTGTCCGGTCAGCCTTTGCTTTCTCACAGCGCCGGACCGGACAAGGGAATCCACATGAGATTTTACGATTCTCTGTAATTCGGTTTGCACCGGCTGGGAGATGGTCGTGTGAACGGAAAAACCGCCCGTCTCATAGATATTCGCGTCCGGGTACAAGCCTTGCAGAAATTTACGTACATGCTCAGTGACATAGGGAGAATCGTCCTTTCGATTTCCGTAAACCGTTTCTCCGGGAGAACGAGTGTGAAAGGAAACATATAGATCCCGCATGATCGGACGAAGGTCCTCTCTCAAAGCGCCGTCGTTTTCCAAGGATTTCAAAATCGCTTCCACTCTACCTAAAGACAGATCCGGATTTTTCAAAGGAGAATACCGGTTCGGTGCGGAGGCCAAAGAAGCGAGAATGATCATCTCGGAGAGATTCAAATCCTTCGGTTTTTTTCCGAAGTAAAATTGGGAAGCGCTATCAAAACCGAAGGCCCCGTGTCCCAGATACACGTTGTTCATATAATGCAAAAGGATTCTCTGTTTGTCCAACTGCGATTCGAGAGCGTACGCGAGCTGCGCTTCCTTTAATTTTCTTCCCAAGCTCTTTTCGCGATCGTTCAATAAGATCCGCGAGAGCTGTTGAGTAATGGTGGACGCACCCTGCTTGAATCTGAGACTTGTTACGTTCACAAAAAAGGCTCGAAGAACCGAGGAGTAATGGATTCCGCCGTGAGAATAAAAATTGCGATCCTCCACAAGCAGCACCATCCGCTTCAGGTTTTCCGGATACGCATCCCATTCCAGATTGCTGGTCTTCTTGCCGAAAATTTCGGATACTTTCTTTCCGTCCCTGTCGTAAATCACCGTCGGCTGGTGGATGTAAAATACGCTCAAAAGTTCTTCGACTTCCGATTCCCTCTGGACGACCCCTATCCAAAAGAATATTAGAAAAGCAAGAAATACCGGAATCGGAAAGACTAAAAGCCAGAAATTCGCGCGAAAACGGGGAAGTCGGAATTTTCTTCCTCGATCCAAAAGTCTTTCCGCCAAAGTTCGAACAGGATGTCCGCTCCGGGACGCTTCCCCTTCCCGCATTCTGATTTTTTGGAACCAAGGTCGATCTTCCGGCAAATCGGTCTTCGGAGATTTCCAGGAATCGATTTTCTTACGGAATCTATCCGCAAAGGAAAACGGTTCCTTCTCTATCATCGGAGCCGCATCGGTCGACGTCTTCTTTACGACAAAAGGTTCCGGATCGGGTTCACGAACGGAGGGTTTGTGCTCGGGAGAAAATTCGGATTGGTGTCTTGCCACCTGACCTTCGGAGACCGGCCTGTGAGCTAAGCGAACGAGGGACTTGTGCCCGCAGCGATAACAGGTCAGCCGAAAAACCATCTCGGTCGGAACGCTCTCCGGTAGACGGGATAACGTACCGCAAGCGGGGCACTCGAATTTAGATTCGAAAAGAGTACGAATTCCTGTCTCCAGCATCAGTAGTACTTTCGGAGAAAATGCGTCCGCCTACAAGCACGAAATTCATGGTTGGGATTAGGGAGCAACCTTTCGCGGAGTCAATACCAGGACCTCGGCCTGTAGAAAGTCCTCCTCTCCCGGTCCAACGCTTTGGTTTACGGGAAAAACGCTGATTACCAATACCTTCAAACCCATCTGCCTGAGCCGAAACGGAACGCCCATCCCTTGATCGCTGTGAAACCTGCCGTTGATATGAAATATTTTTCTTCCCATAGCATAAAAGGCTTCCGCGATCGCGTCCGCCATACTTGCATCCCATAGATATTGGGCATCCATAAAGTTGCCGAGATTCGCGGTAGAACCGTGATGCCCCAAGGCGGCTTTCAATTTGGACTCGTACTGTTCCTGTCGATGGAGTCCGATCAGATATTTAGGAGGCAAAAAAGGACTGTGCAATCGAAACAAAGAAGAAAGCCCTTTCTGCGAAACCAGATTCGCGTATCTCCTAGGCACATTCGACGCGATCACCGGCAATTTCCTGCTCTTCGCATATTCCACTAAAGGGTGGTAATCCGACAGATAATTCGGCCAAAATACCGTTCCGTTCAGATAACCTTTTTCCGTCAGGTCCCCTTTTAGAAATTCGTTCAATATTCTCTGCTGGTCCCGTTCCAACATTTCGAGAGAAAGCGCGAAAGAAAATTTTTCCGATAACTTCTTTAAGGTCTCCAATTGCCAAACATGACCGGCCGTATCATCATGCTCTTCGCCGATCAATACCGCATCCGCATCGCGTACCTTGGACTCCAAGATTTCCTGAGAAATCTCCTTTTTCAAAACCGAGTCGAAGATCCGAACCTGAGAAGTTTCGTTTGTTTGAGCGCCTAGAGCGAGCGGAAAGAAAAAAAGAATCAAGGCTTTGCGAAATGACATACCGTAACCGAAAATCTGATTCCGAAAGGATCTCCCCTCTTTACGGGTTTTTGCAATGAAATCTCCGATTCCGAATCGGAAAAAATCCCCTAGACGGAATCATTCGGATTGCAAAAGGGATCTATCTCGGATTTAAAGGGTTGCTCCATTGCTGGGAATAATAGCTCTCCGCTTGAAGGGGACTAGGTGCGCGGGTAAAATCCATTTTTTTCACCTGGGACCCGTCCGGATAATTCCCCATGGAGAAACTCCCGTTGCCGGTTCCTAATGCAGTCGCAGAACCTGCTCCGTTAAATGCATAATCCGTGAGCGCGTCCAATTGCCTCCATACCCCGTAAAAATCCAAACCGTTCAACGCTCCGATTCCGATGATGGTGTCTTTGATCGGAACGTAATGGTCCGCCTTTAAAGTGTATCCTCCGAACGAATCTGTATAGATGATCTGGTAGGACCGTTCCGTCGAAGGAATGGAAGTAACGTTATTAAAAATATCGATCGCCATACGATGATCGTTAGTGTCGTCTTCCTGATGGACCTGGACGATCAATTTGGTCGCAGTGGTAAAATCCGTGAGATTCGAATTCGTGGTGTTAAACGAATACCAAGGAGCCGCGAGATACATGAAAGACCCGGAACTACCCCAAGATTGTTCGAAAAGCCCCTTATGGGCCATATAAGGAGTGGCTCCTCCCCCGTACGAATGCCCCATGAATCCTACTTTTCTCGTATCGATCCGGTTCGGGTATGTGTCCACCGCGTATTTCAGCCCTGCCCACATGATATCGTAATTCTGCTGAGGCGGTCTAGTGTCGGAAAAATAAATGGGGAATACTACGACATATCCTTTGGAAACGTAAAAGTCGATCAAAGGGTAGTACGGCTCCGCGGAAGGGGAGCTGAATCCGTGAAATAGAAACAAGACGGGAGCGGGATTGGTCTGATCGGAAGGATAGTAAACACAGACCCTTCGATCCGCAATCGGGTTCTGCAATGCGTTTACCGAAACTTGGTGAGTTCCTCTAGCTCCGTATCCTGCGGAAATGGCGGGGACAGGGCCTTGAGGATTGATTCCGGTAATCGCGCAGTTATTGATCAGATACGGATAAGAAAGGACCAAAAGAACGTCCTGTAACAATTCCGTATTACTCAGCTTATCGTCCTTTTTAACACAATGTAAAAAGAAAACTCCCACAAAAAGGGAGCATAAAAACCTAAGGGCCATATGCTCACCTTTCGCGGCGTTAACGCAAAATCTATCCTAAATTTTCCCGGATCATTGCACTTGGAATTCCCGGGAAGTTCCAGTGAATTTCTGGTACGTCCAAAATATTCCCCAAAATTGCTTTGCGAGCCCGTTATAAACGATTCTGTATGTGCCCGATGCGGCGTTTCGAATCAACCATGTAATCGTAACTTCCGAAGTGGGGGACAAATCACCTCCCGTTCTGAGCCAATCCAAAGAAGTGTAGGGGTCTCCGTCGTCCGCGACTCTGGTCCATCGGCCCGAAGGATCCTTTTGCTGGACTTCCAAATACGTGTATTTATCCGGATCGTAATAGGAGCCGAGGGTCCCGTCCAATTTCTTATCCTGCACCACACGCGGGTGAGCGCCCTGAAAACGGACGGAAACCTTATCCTTAGCTCTATTATAATTCGCTAAAGCATCCGTGAGTACGGACCCGAAATTGCCTCCGTCATTCACGACTCCGTTCTGAGACAACCAGGTTTGGATAAACTGTTGGTTGGAAAGATCGGGCGGGTTGGGTCCAGGATCTCCTACCGTACCCGAAACCAGATTTTTAGTGATCCGAT
Organism: Leptospira fletcheri; assembly: GCF_004769195.1. NCBI lineage: Bacteria > Pseudomonadati > Spirochaetota > Leptospiria > Leptospirales > Leptospiraceae > Leptospira > Leptospira fletcheri. The sequence continues at coordinate 3,204 of NZ_RQET01000012.1, read as the reverse complement.
CGAACTCCTGCTGTAAAGCCGCGGAGGCCCAAGGTCCGTAGACGGTAAACCCTCCCTCGAAATGCTGAGCGGAATACTCCTCACGAGTAACGAGATATTGCGCATATGTATTGGCCATACTGGCGACCAGAATCGTGGAAACGCCGACGGAAGCCAGAGTCGCGCTCACTCGATCCCGCAATCTTCTTCCCACCATAGTACTCAATTCGAAGGGGGCGGCCAAGATTCCCACTCCTCCTACGGTGACTACCTGCAAAGGTAACACTACAGGAACAAAAGGAACTTGGGGGTTCGGGAACCAAAACCGGTCCACCTCTCCGACCGGGAGAAGAGTGAATTTCTCCTGATCGCAATCCTGGTATTGATTCGATCCGAGTACTGTCTGTGCCAAAGGCCAAAGAACTCCTAAAAATGACGCAGTTCCGCTGAGATTCGTTAAGTTATAATTTTGTCGAACCCATTGCCCGTTCTGAAAAACGTAATTGTTACGTATATCTCCCTGTTTTGCAAAAGCCACGGGAGCCCCTTCCACATCTCCTGCCAAAAATCCCCCGCCGACAGTCGCAACGCAAGTCGTCGCGCTCGCGGCTTGATCCCAAGGCATGGAATATTGGCCGATATAGGAGGCATTCACAGGTATTTTATCATTCCATAAAACATGGGAATGCCTATATATTATATTTCCGGAAATCGTTGAGCCTCCCGTTCCGTACAATTCCAACGCCTTATCCGCCTGCAAGCGACCGTGAACGATCGGATTTTCCATCGCGTCGAGAGTAGGATCCAGATCGTTAGGACGAAGAAACGGCTTCGTTATATCACTAGGATCCGGAGTATTCGGACTAATGTCGCCTACGGTTCCTTGTGCGAATGCTGCGACGAAATTTCCCCCTTTCAGACGCTCTATTTCGTATGCCGCAAAACCTTTATTGTCGCCATGAACTCTGGAATTCGTGATACCGAGAGAAGTTCCGTGGACGCCGAACCAGTTCAATAATCCGATTTCGGAACCGTCTATGCCGTCGAATCGGAGTAAGGTCATGGTATCATCCACGTTTTTGGAGAATTTAGCTTTGTCGAAGTTCCAATCGTATGCTCCCGAGGAACGATTCGTGATCGTATTGGCCAGAGTTCCGGACGAAACCCTGATCCTTGCGGGCTTCTCGTTATTGTACGCATTCTTAATCGATTCCGTAATTCCATTCACTACAATCGCGTAATGCACCTTATCAAAACCCATCACCCCGTTAAACGCATTGAATAATGTATACCAGGAAATATTCGAGGGAGCGGAATGGTCGTGAGTGGCGGAAATCAAAACGTTCTCCGTCTGAAACAAGGATCCGTATCCGTCCGCCTGCAGCTTTTTAATCACTCCTATTTTCACGCTCTGGTACATATGGAGCATATCCGCCGTTACGATCGCCACTCTGCCCCCACCTGCTTTTTCGATGACGAACGCCCTTGAATAGAGACGCATCGCCAAACCGTGCATCTCCGAGCCGGGATTATTGTAGCCCGTACTGGATTGGACAAAAGGTCCGGTGATATCGGATTTTGCCGCTCCTACTAGAAAAATATCCGGAGCATACGTAGCGGAAGTTAAAGACATTCTTTGGTTAGGCACCGATGTAGAGTCCAACTTAGGTGAGCCGCCGATGGCGGAAAGAACGGAAGCCTGATCGCTTTTGCCCCTATCATTACACCCCGCCAAAAGAGCGAGAGCGGAAAGAAGCATCATTATTCGTTCAAATTTATTTTTTCTCATGACATCCCTCGGAAACGGAACCGGGCTTATTCGATTTTCGACTCCGAGTCAATTGTTTTTCGAAAAAAGTCCGTAAAAGCGATTTTGCATAGAATGATCCGCGTACGACATTTCGGTTTCCGGATTTCCTTTGATTCCAAACCGTTTTACGATAGATAATATAATTAGAATGTAAGAAGAAAATGTGCAAAATAAGGGAACTGTGTGGACCCTCTTCTCATGAAGAAACTACCGGCATCCTTTTATCGCATACTTTGTTCCAATTTTTTCTCAGAGTCTTCGCCAACTCTATGGAGAGATCTTCCAAATCCTTTCTGAGACTTTCTTCTCTCGATTTTTTCTGCCACCGGATTACGTTCTCCGAAGTTTTATAAACGTTTTTAGCACCGTGAATCGCGTCCACTCTGAGCTCAACAGTTACGGTCGAAACGTATTTCGCATATACATATGGCGCAGTCAAGAAACGAAGAACTCTTACGACCAAAACCTCCGCGCCCAGGGCAGGATTGGAAAAAATACCTGCTACGCCTAACCCAAGTAGAACGCTCCCTCCTATGCCCGCGTACAAAGACGAAGGGCGAACTCTTCCAAAGTCCTTAATACGAAATGTTAATACTAAGTCGGAAGATTCGTCTCCGAAGAGGATTCCTTCCTTTTTTGCGTGTTCCACAAAAGAAGTCTCGAAGTAACTTTCGTATTCGTAAAGAGAGGAGCGAATTAGCGCCTCTGAACCGACGGGATCCGCGCCTTCCGGGATCGTCTTTATCAGGGATAGCCGGTCTATTTCGATCGTGATTTTCGGTCGATTCAAGGAAGTCGTACAAAGCGGCGTATTCGGAAGCGGCCCCCCTGTTGAAACACATCCGAATACCAAAAGGGAGACGCCCGATAGGAAAACCGAAAATCTCATTTTCCCGAGCATTTGGAAAGATTTCTGGCTAAGTGAAATTCCGCCCTTTAAATATGATTCAAATTCGAAAAATTTATAGGGACTAACCCGAAGGTTCGCCCGCAACAGGATCTCTCGCGCGCCCTGCCTTGGATTCGGCCAGCTGCTTAGGACTCGACGATCGATCATAAGCTTATTTTATGAATCAATGCTTTTCTCCATTGAAACTTCTTAAGAAAAAACCCGATAGTCGCCGAATTTTGACTGAAAGCAAATTTCAGAATGCCTTGTCACCTTGGTACATAACGAAATATATGTTCATGAACCGAAATACCTCTAAGGTTAGGAAATTTTCATCGACACAAAGCAGGTCTTGCAAAAGGATCTTAAAATAAAAATTGACCATGATTGAACCCCATCACTAGGGCATACAGCTATTCAATTAATATTAAATAAATTTTGAGAATTATTTGCTAAAAATCGATCAAATTCCACACTTCTCAAAACATCGAAGATGAGAGAATGCAACAAACTTATTTCCCAATAT